>NZ_CAJPHA010000026.1:0-112160 GCF_905339895.1 Burkholderia sp. BCC1988 | reverse complement strand
ACTTCGAAGTAGCCGACCGGCGCATAGTCGTTGACGACCGATGCGTCGTTGCGCACCACGTCGCTCAAGCGCTTCGCCTGCTGGTCGTCGATCAGCGCCCGCGTGACGACGTTGACGGAGGCCGGCGTGTCGCGCAGCGGCGCATCGTCGAGCCCCGCGACCGACGCCGTGCGTGCGCGCAGCGTGTTGCCGCGCTCGCCGCTCACCGTGATCGCCGGCAGCGTCGTGCTGCCGGCCGCACCGGCGTCGGGCGCCGGCGCGTCGCCCTGCGCCACGGCGGCCTGCGCCGCGAAAAGCGTGATACCGAGACCGACGCCGAACCGTGCCGGCCGAACCAATCTGCGAGCCATGACGTGCGGCACGACTGCCGCGCGTGATCTCCCCGAATATCGTTTCATTTCTCTCCTGCAGGTTGATCTGCCCTTGAACAAAAAAACACGGAACGCTTGCATCGATACGCGTTCAACCATTTCCGCTTTCGCGCTTCCGGAATAACGAAAGCACCATTTTCAATATATGGATCGCATCGCACGCCGACGTAAAACGGCCGGCTATACTGCGCGAACCAGGATTCGAACATAGCCGCACAACGCGGTCCAATGACATGTTTTCCTGGCGGTGATAACTCGCGGATATGAACTTCCATCTACTCAAATCGTTCGTTACACTCGCGAACTCGCTGCACTTCGGCTCCGCCTCGCAAGCGCTCAACCTGTCGCAGCCTGCCCTCACGAAACAGATCAAGCGACTCGAAGACGACCTGGGCGCGCCGCTTTTTCGGCGTGACCGGCATGGCACGGAGTTGACGGAACTGGGACGTTATTTCCTCGCCGAAGCCCAACCGCTGGTGGATCAGGCCGAACGCGTCCTCTCGCTGGGAAAGCGAGCCGCGCGCGGCGAAGTCGGACGACTCGCCATCGGCTATAGCTTCTCGACGGTGGAGACGGTGTCGCGTGTGTTGCCGCGCTTTCGCGAGCGTTTTCCCGATGTCGAGGTCACGCTGCATGATCTGTCGTCGGCCGAGCAGATGGAGCGGCTGCTCGAAGGCAGCCTCCAGGCGGGCTTCGTCCGCTTGCCCGTTCGGACCGGTCTCGCGCATCGGCGTCTTCTCTCCGATCGACTCGCGCTCGTCGTACCGCGCACGCTCGCGGACACGATCACGGGTTTCGATTCGCCATTGCTGCGCACGCTGCCGTTTCTATTGCTGCAGCGCGCACGCGCGCCGGGCCTGCATGATCACATCGCACGTTTTTGCGAGTCGCGCAGCTTCGAGCCACGCTTCGTGCAGCACGCGAACGAGTCGCTGACGATCATCTCTCTGGTCGGCGCGGGGCTTGGGGTGTCGATCATGCACGAATCGGCGCTGCACTCGCCGGGCGACAAGGTCGTGTGCCTGCCTATCCCCGATGCCGATGCGCGCTGGGATGTCGGACTGACGTGGCGGGACGCAGTGCCCGATTCCATCGTGGAGAACTTCGTCGCTTTGTTGCCGGAAGTCGATGCATAGAGCAGTCTTCCGATCGAACGTGACTCGTCCGTCACGTCACGGACAATCATTCATTCTTGTCATTCGTCGCTTTGAAACCCAGGGGCATTTTTAATGCAGCCCGATTGAGCGATTCATCCATATTCGCGCCAACAGGGCCGCCGATACGCTCGCGGCCACACTACCGCTCGCATTTGCCGGACAGGTGTCCAGACGAGCACCAGAGCGGCGCCGCCTTACCATGCCTGCCCGCGCAGTGAGTGCCGGTACGAACCGCCAGCTCGTCACCGCGCGAGCGTCGGCGCGTTCCAGATGAATTTATCCCGCCGCGTAGCGATTGCGCGGGTAGGTTACGTCCAGATGGTCGCGCAAGGTCTCTCCCTGATACTCGGCACGGAACAGCCCGCGCTGTCGGAGAATCGGCACCACCTGTTCGACGAAATCGGTGAATGCCGAAGGCGTCCCGCCACCGACGATGAAACCGTCAGCCGCACCGGCCTCGAACCATTCCTGCAAACCATCCGCGATATGCTCCGGGGTCCCGATGAATGGCGGGCGCGGCGCAGCCGATTCGAGCGCGACCTCGCGCAGCGTCAGGCCGCGCTCGCGCGCATTGCGCTTGATCTCGTCCGTCCCGCTGCGGAAACTGTTGCTGCCGAGGTCGCCGATTTCCGGAAACGGCGCGTCGAGCGGATACTGGCCGAAATCGTGATGCTCGAAAAACCGGCCGAGATGGTCGAGCGCGCTTTCGATCGTGATCAGTGTCAGGCTCTCCTGGTATTGCCGTTCCGCGTCCTCGGCAGAAGCGCCCACGATCACGCCGATGCCCTGGAAGATCTTCAGGTCGTCGGGATGCCTGCCGTGCCCGCTCACCTGGCGCTTGAGATCGCCATAGAAATCGCGCGCCTGAGCCAGCGTGTCGTGATGCGTGAAGACCGCATCCGCATGCTTCGCCGCGAGCTGCTTGCCCGCATCCGACGCGCCGGCCTGGAACAGGACGGGACGCGCCTGCGGCGTACGCCCGACGTTCAGCGGCCCCTCGACGGAGAAATACTTGCCCTTGTGATCGAGCGTATGGAGCTTGGCCGGATCGAAGAACACGCCGCTCGCGCGGTCGCGCACGAACGCGTCGTCCTCCCAGGAATCCCAGAGCCCCTTCGTGACCTCGAGATAATCGTCGGCGATCCGGTAACGTTCGTCATGTTCGGGATGCGCGGTGCGCGAAAAATTCCGCGCGGAACCTTCGAGCGGCGACGTCACGACGTTCCAGCCCGCTCGTCCCCGGCTCAGGTGATCCAGGCTCGCGAACTGCCGGGCAACCGTGAACGGTTCGCTGTAGGACGTCGACAGGGTTCCCACCAGTCCCACCCGTTCCGTGACGGCCGACAGTGCCGACAACAGCGTGAGCGGCTCGAACCGGTTCAGGAAGTGCGGAATCGACTTCGCGTTGATATGCAGGCCGTCCGCCACGAATACGAAATCGAACTTGCCCGCCTCGGCCTGGCGGGCCACGTTCTTCGCGAAGTCCGGGTTGATGCTTGCGTCGATCACCGCGTCGGGGTGCCGCCATCCCGCGTAATGTCCACCGGGTCCGTGGATCGTCGCGCCAAGATGAATCCGCCTGGAACGCCCGTTCGCCCGCTCTGCCTGCGCTTCGCTCATGATGTCACTTTCATTGGTTGTACTGATGTTGTAGGAAACTACGCTTCCTCTCCCGCTTCATCCGCTTCGTCTTCATCGGCACGGCGGTGCGGGAAACGTCGCCTGCCTGAAGATCGGCACCCGGCCGCCCCGCTCCGGCACCCGAGCGCTCGACGAACCTTCCGCGCGACTCATTGCATGTACTGTTCGTTGCCGATCAACCCGATCTTCGTCGCCCCTTCGCGCTGGGCCGACGCCAGCACTTCGGCCACCGCCCGGTAAGGCGCCGCCTTGTCCGGGCGCAACCGGATCTCGTCCTGGTCCGCCTCGGCCGCCACCTCGCGAAACTTCGCGTCCAGCGCCGCGCCGCCCCGCACGGCCGCGCCGTTCCAGTTGACCGAGCCGTCCGCGCCGATGTCGATCTGCACCACCTGAGGCGGATGCGGCGGGACGGGCGGATTCCCGACCGGCAAGTTCATCTTCACCGAATGCATCTGGATCGGGATCGTGATGATCAACATGATCAGCAGCACCAGCATCACGTCGATCAGCGGCGTGGTGTTGATGTCCACCATCACGTCCGGCTCGTCCCTGCCCGCGCCGGAACCTGCGTTCATACCCATCGTTCGAACTCCCTAGCCGCCCCGTGCGGGGGGCTGAGTAATGAAGGAAAGCTTGCCGATCCCGGCCCGCTCGCACGCCGTCACGACCTTGCCGATGTACTGATACGGCGTGGCCTGATCGCCGCGCACGTGCACGTCCGGCTGCGGCGTCTGCGCGGATAGGTCCTTCAGCCGCGCCACCAGCGTCTGCAGGTCCACATGCTCGGTGCCCCAGAAGATGTCGCCCTGCCGGTTCACCGCGAGCTCGATGCTTTTCGGCTGCGTCTGCAGCGGCTGGACCCGCTCCTTCGGCAACTGCACCTGGATCGTATGGGTCACCACCGGGATCGTGATCAGGAAGATGATCAGCAGCACCAGCATCACGTCCACGAGCGGCGTCGTGTTGATCGCCGAGATGACCTCGTCGTTGTCGTCACCGCCGACACTGATCGCCATGACAGCCTCCGCTCACGACTGAACCGCCAGCGCCTGCGGCGCCGGTGCCGCGGGCGTCGCGCTGCTGCCGGCCGCGCGCCGGCCGCCCGCGAGCAATACCGTATGCAACTGCGCGCCGAAGTCGCGCACGCGCTCCATCACGGACTTGTTCCGGCGCACGAGGAAGTTGTAGCCGAGCACGGCCGGTACGGCCACGGCGAGGCCGATCGCGGTCATGATCAGCGCCTCGCCCACCGGGCCGGCGACCTTGTCGATCGATGCCTGGCCGGCGATGCCGATGGCCGTCAGCGCGTGATAGATGCCCCACACCGTGCCGAACAGCCCGACGAACGGCGCCGTGGATCCCACAGTGCCCAGAAACGCGAGGCCGTCCTGCAGCCGGTTCGACACGTTGGTGATCGAACGCTCGATGTTCAGGTCGATCCAGGTATTGCGATCGACCGAATCGAGCAGCGCCGTGTCGTGATGCTCCCCGGCCTCGATCGCGTTCTCGGCGATGAAACGGAACGGCGACGCATCATCGAGCTGGGCCGCGCCTTCGGCCAGCGTCGGCGCATTCCAGACCTGCTCGTCGGCCGATTTCGCGCGGCTGTTTGCCCGCACCTGCTCGAGGAACTTGGTGATCATGATGTACCAGCTGCCGAGCGACATGACCACGAGCAGCCCAAGGACGAAGCGGGCCACGAAGTCGCCGTTCGCCCACAGGGCACCGAGGCCATACGGGTTCTCGACGGTTGCCGACGTCGCGGGCGCGGGCGGCGGCGCCGAAAGATCGGCCGCACTGGCGGCAGCCGGTGCCGCCGCGGTCGGTGCCGCGCCGGATGCCGCCCGGCCGGGCGCCGATGCCGCTGCTTCCTGTGCGAGCACGGTGTGCGGTGCGACCAGGGTGCCGCCAATGCCGGCGGTGATCATCAGACTTGCCGCAAGTGCGGCGCGAAAGCGCTTTTTCATAAGGACTCCATCCGTATACGTCGTGTGTCGATTCGTGAAGCCGGCCAGCTCGAACGGCGTGTGGCCGGCATCAATTCAGATTGAAGGAAAACGGTACCCGCACCCGCACGGGCTGCCCCTGCGCAATGCAGCGAAAGCGCTTGACCGCACTGAGCGCCGCCCGGTTGAGCACCGGGTCCGCCGGCTGCGCGAGCCTCAGGTTCGTGACGCGGCCGTCCGGGTCCACCGTAAACTCGACCGTCACATCGCCCGTGATGTTGTTGTCCTGCGCGTCGGGCGGATAGACGATCGACGAGCGGACTTCGTCCGAGTTCGGGCAGACGACGCCGACCTCCTGGTTCACCGGCCTCGCGACCGGCGCCGGCGCAGGCACCGGCGCGGGCGGCGCCTCGTGCACGGGTGCGCTCGGGGCCGGCGCGGCCTGGTGCGTGATGGTCGGCGGCGGCGGCGCCTGCACGTGCACCTCGGGCGGCGGCACGAACGGCGGAGGCGGCGGCGCCACCCGCGGCTTCGACACGACCTTCTCGACCGGCTTCGGCGGCGGGGGCGGCGGCGGTTTCACCGGCACGATGATGCGAGTCTCGATCGGTTGCTGGACGATCTCGACGACCCGGGTCGCCAGGCCGTTCACCAGCGCCCAGATCAGGACGAGATGCAGGCCGATGGCGATCGCGATGCCGCCGAAGCGACGGACCGGATGGGTCCGCTTGTTGCCGAACTGGCGCGGACGGCCGATTGCCGCGAGTCGGGTTTGAGAGGCGCTAGTCATGTTCAGTCCAATTGCAATAAGGTCGGGCGTTCGGCGCCGCCTGACATCGGCTGGCCGGCGCACGGACGGCGGCGCAAGCGATTCGCCGGCGCGTGACCGCCCCGCGTGCGTGGCGGCGAGACGGTCCCGGCCCGCGCGGCCGTATCCGCCCCGTCGCCGATTCCGGTCACGCACGCCGCCCGACGCATGTCGTGTCGCTCCCGTCAGGCCGCGACCGGCTCTCGCCGGTCGGCCGGACGCCAGCCGAGTGCCGGGGCGATACGCGTGACGAAATCGTCGAGAATCTGCCGGTAACTTTCGAACGGCAGGTCGTAAGGCAATTCCAGGCGCAGTTCCCGCACTTGTCCGACCACGGGGTCGGCAAGCAGCCGCTCCACGATCTCGTCCGAGGTGCCGACGAGATCCGGTGCGAAGAGCGTGCGCCGTTCGCCCTGCGGCGCCAGCGTGCGGGCATGGCGCGCGTCGGCAAACGCCCGATAGCGTTCACGCTCCCGCGCATCTGCACTGTCGGTCGGGACGATCACCCGGCCCAGCGCGATACGGGGTGCGGCGGCTTCGCTCCAGTGACGGCGGTACAGCTCGAGCTGCCGAAGCTGGGCGTCGACATAACTGTCGGTTCCCTCGCCCGTGGTCAGATTGCCGATCAGCAGGTTGAAGCCGTTTCTGGCGGCCCACTCGATCGAGCGCCTGGAACCGCCCCCATACCAGAGCCGGTCCGTCAGACCGGGCGCATACGGGCTCACCCGCGGCCGCACCCGGCCGGCGGCCGATTCCACGAACGTGTCGTCGTCACCGAGCCAGTCGCCGGCGAGATTGCGACGCAGGCGGGCCACCCGTGCGTGCGAGAAGTCGACCAGGTCGGGATCGGTGTCGAACAGCCGCTCGCCCAGCAGCGCGCCGTGATTCGGCGCGCCTGCGCTGAGCCCCACATTGAGCCGGCCGTTCGACAGCACGTCCACGGTCGCGAGATCCTCGGCGAGCCGGAACGGATTCTCGTAGCCCATCTGGATCACCGCCGTGCCGAGCCCGATCCGGCTCGTCCGCTGGCTCGCCGCCGCGAGAAACGTGGCGGCCGAGGACACGGCGCGCTCGAGATGACGCTGCCGCACCCAGGCGCTGTCGTAACCGAGCGCCTCGCCGACGCGAAACAGTTCAAGCGTCCGCTCGAATCCGGCGGCGGCGTCCTCGTCGGGATAATTCCCCGGTGTGAGGAATGCAATGTGATCGATTCGTCCGTTGCTCACTTTTTCATCCTTCGTCATTTGCCACGGTGTCGATGCCATGTCGTGCCGGCCGCAAGCCGGGAGACCCGCACATGACTACGACAGCACCCTGGACAGGAACTCGCGCGTACGCGGATGCGATGGCGCCGCCAGCACCGCCGACGGCGGCCCCGACTCCACGATGCGTCCGCCGTCCATGAAAACGATCGTGTCGGCCACTTCGCGCGCAAAACCGATCTCGTGCGTGACGATGATCAGCGTCGTCCCGGAACGGGCAAGCTGACGGATCACGTCGAGCACTTCGTTGACGAGCTCCGGGTCGAGCGCGGAAGTCGGCTCGTCGAACAGCAACACCTTGGGCTTCAGCGCGAGCGCGCGGGCGATCGCCACGCGTTGCTGCTGCCCGCCGGACAGCTGACGCGGCCACGCATCGGCCTTGTCGGCCAGGCCCACGCGGGCGAGCAGCGCGCGTGCTTCCGCTTCCGCCCGTTCGCGCGGCAGGCCGGCCGCGACCGGCGCCTCGACGACGTTCTGGAGCACGGTCAAATGCGGGAACAAGTTGAAACTCTGGAACACCATGCCGACCTCGGCACGGCGGCGCAGGATGTCCTTTTCCTTGAGTTCGTGCAGCGTGCGCCCGTCGCGGCGATAGCCGACCAGTTCGCCGTCGATGTCGATGAAGCCCTCGTCGACACGCTCGAGGTGGTTGACGGTACGCAGCAGCGTCGACTTGCCGGAGCCCGACTGCCCCAGAATGACCGTCACGCTCCCGGACGGGATGGCCAGCGAAACGTCGTCGAGTACCTTCTGCGCCCCGAAGCGCTTCGATATGCGATGAATGCCGACGGCCGCCCCGACGCGCTGTTTCGCCCAGCCGGTCGTCTCTGCACCCGCCGCCGCGTCGTCCGGCTGGCTGCCCGCCACCGCGGCCGGGGAAAGCAGCGTCTCGAGCGAACGGAAACCTTTGCGCAGGAATGCGGAAACCGGCGACACGGCCACCGGGTCGCGCGTCGCACCGCGCGCATAGTGGCGCTCGATATGAACCTGGATCGCGGACAATACCGTCAGGATCACCAAATACCAGACGGTCGCGACCATCAGCATCGGAATCACTTCCAGGTTGCGGTGGTAGATGATCTGGACCGTGTAGAACAGATCCGGCATCGCGAGGATATAGACGACCGCGGTGCCCTTCGCCAGTCCGATCACATCGTTGAACGCGGCAGGCAGGATCGCGCGCATCGCCTGAGGCAGCACGATGCGCCAGGTCTGCCGCGCGCGCGGCAGGCCGAGCGCCGCCGCGGCCTCGCGCTGCCCGTGGTCGACCGACAGGATGCCGCCGCGGATCGCCTCCGCCGCGAACGCGGCCTGGGTCAGCGTCAGCCCGAGGATCGCTGCCATGAACGGTGTGATCAGATCCGTGGTCGGGCCGTGCAGGAACACGATGTTCGTGAACGGAATCCCGAGCCTGACCGTGTCGTACAGATAACCGAGATTGTTCAGCAACAGCAGCAGGACGATGGTCGGAATCGAACGGAACAGCCAGATGTAGGCCCACGCGCACGAGGACAACAGCGGCGAGCGCGAAAGGCGCGCCAGCGCGAGCGGAACGGCCAGCGCGAAGCCGAGGACCGCGCCGAGCGCCGTCAGCAGCAGCGTCTGCCCGAGCCCCGCGAGCACGGCTTCGGAGAAAAACCACTGCGCAAAGACTTTCCAGCCCCAGTGGGGGTTGTCGAGCACCGAATAGAAAACGGCAGCGATCAGCACGATCGCCGCGGCGGTCCCGAGCGTCCTCGCCGGATTGCGGGCGGGAACGACCCGGTATTGCGCGTAGTCGGGTGGCGCCGATGACGCGCCTTCGGCCACGAAGGGTGCATGACCGGCAATCCTGGAAATATCGTTCATCACGCTGCCTTTCCGCATGTCATGTCGATCCGTCACGCAGTCTCTGCGGTTGCGTAACGGCTCGCGCGGCGCGGCAGGCCGAGATGGTCCCGCAGCGTGGCGCCCGGTAGCGCACGGTGGTAGCGGCCCCGTGCCTCGAGTGCGGGAATCACGTAACGGACGAAATCCTCGAGCCCTTCGGTCTGCACCTGGAAGCCGAGAATGAAGCCGTCGGCCGCGCCCGCATCGAACCAGCGGATCAGTTCGTCCGCGACCGCCTCGCCGGTGCCGATGAACCCGGGCTTCGGCGTCGCCACGTCGAGCGCCACCTCCCTGAGCGTCGACCCGTTTCGCCTGGCCTCGTCCTTGATGCGATCGGTCGTGGAACGGAAACTGTTCCTGCCGAGCTCGCCCAGCTCCGGAAACGGCGCATCGAGCGGATACTGCGAAAAGTCGTGATGCTCGAAAAAGCGGCCGAGATAAGCGAGCGCCTCGTCGATCGTGAGCAGATCGCGAATCGCGCGGTACTTTTCCTCGGCTTCTTCGCGCGTCGCACCGACGATCGGTCCGATACCGGGGAAGATCTTCACGTCGGTGCGCGCGCGGCCGTGCGCCTCCGCGCTGTCGCGCACGCGCTCGGCAAATGCGCGCGTCTCGTCCAGCGACGGCGCGTGCGTGAACACGGCATCGGCATACTTGCCGGCCAGCGCGATACCGTCATCCGACGCTCCCGCCTGGAAAATCACCGGCTGCCCCTGCGGCGAACGCTGGATGTTGAGCGGCCCGGCCACCTCGAAAAAGCGGCCCTTGTGGTTCAGCGTGTGCAGCTTGTCGCGATCGAAGAAGCGGCCGCTCGCGCGGTCGCGCACGAACGCGTCGTCGTCCCAGCTGTCCCACAGGCCCTGCACCGCCTCCAGGTATTCATCGGCGATCTCGTAACGCAGCGCGTGATCCGGATGTGTGCCGCCGTAGTTCTTCGCCGAGCCTTCGAGCGGCGAGGTCACGACGTTCCACCCGGCGCGCCCGCCGCTGATCAGGTCGAGCGACGCGAACTGGCGGGCGACCGTGAACGGATGGCTGTACGACGTGGACAGCGTGCCCGCCAGCCCGATCTTCGATGTGGCCGTCGCAAGCGCGGACAGGATCGAGATCGGCTCGAAGCGGTTCAGGAAATGCGGGATCGACTTCTCGTTGATGTAAAGGCCATCCGCGACGAACACGAATGCCACGCCGTTGGCTTCGGCCTTCTGCGCGATGCCGGTGACGAAGTCGATGTTGACGCTCGCATCGGCGGGGCCGGCCGGATGCTTCCACGAATTCATGTGGCCGCCTGCGCCATGCAGCATCAGGCCGAAAGTGAGGTTGCGTTGGGTCATGTTCGAATCCGCGGTCTGAAGAATGAAAAGGCAGCCAGGCGCCGTCACGCGCCGACCGGCTGCTCGAGACCTGCCAGCGCCTCGATCGAGGCGAGGCGCTTGGCATGGTCCGCCACCGGGTTGTCGATGACGAACTCCTCGATGCCGAAGCGCTCATGCAGCGCATCCAGTTCCCGACGCACCTCGTCCGGCGTGCCCGCCGCGACCTGCGGACGCAACTCGTCGATCCGATAGTCGGTGACACCGATCTGGCGCGCGAAATCGGCGGCCGCCTCCGGGCTCTGCAGGTTGACGCTCTGCCCGTTGCCGAAACGCAGCTTGAAGATCCGCAACGCGCCGACCTGGCGTCTGGCGTCCTCCGACGATTGCGCGGCGACCGCGAACAGGGCGAGCAGCGGCACACGGCCCGTCGCGCTGCGATAGACGTCGAGCGACCTTTCGATATTGCCGATGTCGCCGTTGAAGTGGCCTGCGTAGCAGAACTGCCAGTCATGCCGGGCAGCCAGTTCGGCACTTTCCGGACTACCGCCCAGCAGGATGCGCTGCGGCGATTCCGGCGGCTCGGGCAAGGCGACCGCCCCGGCCAACGGGTGGTCCGGCGCGACGCCGTCGCCGAGAAACGCATCGAGTTCGGCGAGTTGCCCGGCAAAGTCGGGCTTCTTCGCCTTGTCGTGAAACCATTGCAATGCCCGCGTCGTGAGCGGCAGCCCGCCGGGCGCCTTGCCGACGCCCAGGTCGACACGTCCGGGCGCGAGCGAAGCCAGCGCACGGAACGATTCGGCGACTTTGTAGGGGCTGTAATGCTGAAGCATCACGCCGCCCGAGCCAACGCGAATCCGCGACGTATGCGCAAGCAAATGCGACACGATGATCTCCGGTGCCGAGCTCGCGAGACCCGGCGCGCCATGGTGTTCCGCAATCCAGTAGCGCTTGTAGCCGAGCGCTTCGGCACGCTTCGCCAGCGCGATCGTGAAGTTCAACGCGTCATGCGCGCTCGCCCCTTCTGCAATCGGGCTTTTGTCGAGAATCGAAAGGGAATAAGACATGAAGCTCAACCTTGTAAGTCGGTCGTCCCGCCGAAAGAAATCGGCCTCGGACGGCGCCGATACAGCGGAACATGCCGGACAGATCATTCATTATGGATAACGGATCATCTGCCCGTTACGGTCATTTCTTCTATGAATATGGCCGATCGATCAGAACAGATAGCGTGCCCGCAGATAATAGAAACCGCCGTTGACGCCGATCGTGCTGCCGCCGCTGTACTGGATGCCTTCCAGCTGCGCCTCGTACGGCAGCTTGCTCGGGCGGACGTCGAACAGGTTCTGCGCGCCGGCCGCGATCTGGAATTTCTTGGTCACGTCATAGCGCACCTCGACATCGGTGACATAGCGTGCGGCCTCCTCGAAGTGAACGAACTGGGAGGTCGAGAACGCGTTCGGTCCGACGATGTAGGTCGCTTCTCCCGAGGTCTTCCCGTAACGCGTCTCGTGGAGCGTCACGGCCCACTTGTCGAGGCGCCAGGTGCCGCCGACGATGATCTTGTTCTTCGGCGTCGTGGTGGACAGCGACGCGATCTGCTGCGCGTTCAGCGACGGCCTGCCGTTCGACCCGTTCGCCACGTGCGTGACCGAGGTCGTATTCAGGTTCACCCCGAAGTCCCAGTCCACCTGCCCGTACCGGCCGAAACCGGTGTGGTAGGTACCCGCCAGATCGATCCCTCGCGTGCGCGTATTGGCGCCGTTGGTGAAATAACTCGCGCTGACCGCCGACACCGGCACCGATCCCGGGACCGTCAGCCCCGCCCCTTCGAGCGCGGCGATGGCCGCCGCGCCCGACGCGGTTCCGCCGAGCACGATCCGGTTGCGGATGTTGATCTGGTAAGCATCGATCGTCAGTTGCAGGTTGCGAACGGGATTGAGCACCAGACCGAAGTTGTAGCTGGTCGACTCTTCAGGCTTCAGCGCCTGCGCACCGATCAGGCGCGCGCCGGGCGAGGTCGTCGCCAGGATGCCGCCCACCGACGCCGGCGACGTGGTCACGCTGGTATAGGACTCCTGGGCCAGCGACGGCGCACGAAAGCCGGAGCTGACGCTGCCGCGAACCGCAATGGCCGGCGAAAACTGGTAGCGGGTGGCGATCTTGCCGTTGGTGGTGTCGCCGACGTCGTTGTAGTGCTCGTAGCGGCCCGCCAGATTCACCTGCCATTTCGGCGTCAGGTAAGTAGACAAATCGATGTACGTGCCGATCACGTTGCGCGAGATGTCGCTCGCGCTGACGGGCGCCAGGCCCGGCAACGCGGCCGAGCCGCCGTAGATCCAGGATGCCTGCTCGCCGTTGCGGATCGTATAGGTTTCGCGCCGCTGCTCGACGCCCACCGCGACATTCAGCGGCGCCGGCAGCAGCGGGACATTGAATGCCCGCGACAGGTCGAGGTTGTTGGTCAGCTGCGTATTGCTGACGGTCGACAGGTGGAAGGTGGTCGGCGTATAGCCCGATGCCGCGTACAACCCGGTGTTGGCGGAATTGCGCATTCCGAACACGCTGTAGTCCCCGCCGTAGGTCGTGCTGAAATCCCATGCCCAGCCGAACAGGTTCTTTCCCTTGATCCCCGCCGTCACCGAGTAGTCGTTCTCGTTGATCGTTTCGACCGGCACGAAGCCGTTCGGGTAGACCTGCGGCAGCACGAAAGGCGGACGAAAGTTCTGGTACGCATCGCCGTTCCGGTGTGCGTAAGTGCCGAACCCGTAGAGCTCGACCTCGTCGCCGAGGTAGTAGCCGGCATTGAAGCCGACCGTCTCGCGCGAACTGGCCGGGTCGCCCAGGATCGGGTTGTAGTAGCCCTGTCCTTGCGGAAAGCGCCCGAAATAATCGTCCGGCCCGGTGCGGATCGTATGGTTCTGCCGGTCGAACCCGGCGCTCAGGTCGAGGAAGCCCTTGTCGGCGAGATTCAGGCCGATCGTGGCCGACTCGCTCGTCTTGAAACCGTCGCCGGAGTAGGTCTGCCCGTTCGTCGTGGCAAGCTCGCCGCCGCGCGCATTGCGCTTCAGGATGATGTTGATCACGCCCGCGATCGCATCCGAGCCGTACTGCGCGGACGCACCGTCGCGCAGCACTTCGATGTGGTCGATCAGGCCGACCGGAATGGTATCGATGTCCACGCCGGTCGAGCCCTGGTTCAGGCCCGGGTCGAGCGTGATGTTGGCCGTCGTATGGCGGCGCTTGCCATTCACCAGCACGAGCACGTGGTCGGGCGTGAGGCCATGAAGCGACAGCGTATCGGTCAACACGCCCGTGTCGCCGGAGTACGAGGTCCGGGTGATCGACGGCGAGAGTTTCACCAATGCGTCGCGCAGGTTGGTTTGCCCCGTCGCGCGCAATTGATCGCCTCCGATCACGTCGATCGGCGTCAGGCTCTTGCTCGCACGCGTCTCCGTGCGCGAACCCGTGATCACGACCCGGTCCTGAACCTGTACCTTGCCGTCCGGCGCGGCCGATGCCGACGATGCCGGTGCGACCGCACTACTGGCAGGCGCCGCGACCGCCGCCGCTCCGTCCCCCGCTCCCGCTTCCTGCGCCCAGGCCGCGCCGTGAAAAACGCTCGCCGCAACCGCCACCGATATCACCGTCCTGCGCGTCTTCGGCGAGACCCCCTCGCCCCGTGTGTGCCGCATGATTTCTCCGTTCTTTGCCGATTGAAGGCACGCTACACGCTGCCTTTTAGTAGTAGTCCGTACGATTACCCGAGGATTCTCCGCATGACGGCCGTGCTGCGGCCGCTCATGACCCGATCAGAGATCCGGAAGCCCCGGAGGATTCGTCGAGGCCTTCGTGATCGCCTCGCTGTCGAGATTCCACCGGCCCAGCACCTGCTGGTACTTGCCGTTCCGGATCAGGTCGTTGATGGCGTAGGTAATGGGCACGGCCAGTCCGCCGCCCTTGCGGGTGGTGACGGCGACTTCCGCCGTGCGGGGCCACCCGCCGCTGACGGTGCCGACCTGCCGGATCTTCACACCCTGGCTCGCTTGATAGACCAGCGCGGCATTGACGCTGAAAATCGCGTCGGCGCGCCCCGATACCAGCGCCAGCGTCCGCACCGACGGATCCTCGTAATACAGCACGTGAATCGGCTTCAGCCCGTGTGCGACGTTTTCCTTGTCCCAGGCCAGCAGGATCTTTTCCTGGTTGGTTCCGGAGTCGCCGATGACGCGCAATCCGGCGATATCCCTGGGCTCGCGAATCTGCTTGATGGGGCTGTTCTGCTCGACGTAGAAACCGAGCACGTCGCGGCGATAGGTCGAGAAGTCGAATTTCTGTTTGCGCGCTTCCGTCACGGTCACGTTCGACAGCACCGCGTCCACCTTGCCGGACGCGACGGCAAGCGGCCAGTCCGCCCAGGCGAGCGGCACGAGCTTGAGCTTCAGTCCGAGTTCGTCCGCAACCAGTTGGGCGAGATCCGGATCGGCGCCGACGATCGTTTTCGCGTCCGTTGCGTATGCACTGATCGGGGGAAATGCCACCGCGATGCCGACGGTCAGCACGCCCTTCTCGGCAAAACGGAAGTTCTCCGGGATCAACTTGATCGCCTCCGCATCCGGCGTGACGCGCGGGCGATCATGCTGATCGGGGCTCAGGTTGAACGACGTCGCCGATTGCGCGATGCCGGCAACCCCCATTACCACCACCGCAAACGCACCGGACAAGGCCAGGCCGATTCCGCGACGACGATTCATTTTTCGGTATCCCGTGGAAGTGTTCATGCGTCATGCACCGAACGGCCGACCCAACGGCCTGTCCGGCTTCAGATCCTGCAAATGTTCGATACGACCGGGTTCGAGCAGATCCTTTGCGAAAGGCAGTCGCCAATGCACTTCCGGTGCGATCGCCGGATCGTATAGCGGTTCGTAGCCGGTGCCGAGATAAAGCGCCGAGGCCTCCGGTTGACGAAATCCGGTCGTGAGATAAACCCGCCGGTATCCCTGCTTCAATGCACGGGCTTCGAGTTCGGCCACCACGCGCCGTGCGACGCCCTGGCGACGAACGCCGGAATGCGCCCAGATGCGCTTGAGTTCAGCCGTCGTGTCGTCGTAGCGCTGAAATGCACCGCCGCCCACGACCTCGTCACCGCGTCGAATCAGGATGAAAGCGCCATCGGGTGGCGCGAACAGCGCCGCCGGGTAGGTCAGGAGTTCGTCACGCACGACTTCCGCGGGCACCGCGCGAAAGTCCTGGTAGCGCGTGGAATATTCGACCGACAACTCGTCGAACATGGGCAACGCGAGCAGGTCGAGTGGGGATGTGTCGATTACTTCGTCAGTCACTGATACGCCAGATGCTTCGAGTCATCTGCCTCTGATTTGCCAGGATCGGTGGATTCGTTCGACACGCTTGTTGCCGCGCATCGCATCCAGCAATAGTGCGCGCGAACCGTGCGCGCTCAAACCAAGCATTTTCGAAAACGTTATTCACACAGATACACATAATCAGGATTCCGTATCGTAGAGCAGAAACCGCATGGCAAATGCGATTCGCCGCGCAATGCAATTCACTCGGCCGCGTCACGCGCGTGCCTGATCGTCCAGTCCGCACACGCTGCCGCAAATGCGCCGGCCACCAGCAGCAATATCGGCACCGACACTTCGACGAACGCATCCCGGTATGCGGCCAGACCGGCCGAAGACGACGCCTGCACCAGGAATACGCCGGTTCCCCACGACATGCCGATCGAGCAGGCGAGCCGCTGCGACAACTGCAGAAACCCGGCAGCAAGCCCCCGCCCCTGATCCTGGCCGATCTCCGCGAGCGTCATGGCCTGGTTCGGCGCATGGATCAGGCCGCTGGCGAACCCCTGCAGCAGGACGATCGCGGGATACGCGAACACGATCCAGCGAACCGCGAAGTACTCGGTCGCCAGACCTTGCGCGGCGACGGCGAGCGCATAACACGCGATTGCGCACACCGTCCCGGCACGGCCGAAGCGCCCGACGAATCGCCAGCTCCACATGGTCGCGGCGATCGAGGCCAGCGCGGCAGGAATCGACAGCGCGGCAAACAGCAGCGGATCGAGATGCAAGCCGTCGAGAAAGAACAGGGCACTGACCATCCCGAGGGTCACGCCCGCCGCGAACTGGCACATCGCCACGAGCGTGCCGAGGACGTATCCGCCCGACCCGAGCAGACCGCGCGACAGAATCGGCGTGCCGCCGCGCCGCTGATACACCGCCTCCCACGCCAGAAACAGCGGCAACCCGGCCATCGCGACCGTGAGACAAACGCGTCGGGGCGGTATGCCGGTGCCGCCGACCAGCGTGGCGAGCATCAGCGCGAGCGTGACCGCGGACAGCAGGGCCAGGCCGACCGGATCGATCGAAAACCGGGCGTCCGACAACCGGTGGCGCGGCAGATGCCGAAGCGCCAGATAGAACACGGCCATTCCGAACGGCGCGTTGACGAGAAACAGCAGCCGCCAGCCGAGATCCGGCGGAACCGACGCAAGAATCAGCCCGCCGAGAATCGGACCGGCGAGCCCCGACAAACCGCCCGCCGACGCGTATCGCCCGAGTGCCCTGGCCTGCGCCGCGCCTTTGAACAGGTCCTGGATCAAGCCGAATATCTGCGTATTGATCATCCCCGCACCGAGCCCTTGCAGCACGCGCGCGACGATCACCGTGCGCGCGTCGTCCGCCAGTCCGCCCAGCACGCTGAAACCCGAAAACATCGCGAGCCCGACCAGAAACAGCAGGCGGCGCCCGATCACGTCGCCGAGCCGGCCTGCCGGGACGAGCGCGATGCCGAACGCAATGGAATAGACCGACGTGATCAGCTGTATTTCGGCTGTCGACGCATGCAGTTCGCGCCTGAGCGTCGGCACGGCCAGCGTGAAGATCGCCTGATCGAGAAGCGTGGTGAAGCCCATCGCGACACAGATGCCCAGCACGATGTTCGCACGGGCGCCCGCGTCGGTCGAACCGCTTCCGGCAGCGCGCCGTCGCACCGCCCACCCGGTCGCGCCATAGCGCCGACCCAGGGTGACGGGTTTCGCCGGATCATCGCGCACGGTCGCGTGCGGCTCGTCGTGAATCATCGATTCAGTCGGGGCTGGCCGGGTGCCGGGCCGGCAGCAGATATTTCTCGAACAACACGCCGGGCGGCGCGTCCTCGCCGAAATCGTGCGACGACAGCAGCGTATAGCCCGAGGACCGGTAAAGGCCCACCGCTTCGGGTTGCCGCGGCCCGGTGCCCAGATGCACGCGCGTGTAGCCTTGCCGGGCAGCCTGCGCCTCGAGCTCGGCCAGCACGCGGCGCGCGAGCCCCTGGCGGCGATGCGCGCGGCTGACCCAGATGCGCTTGAACTCCGCCGTCGCAGGGGTGTGATGGCGCATGAAGGCGCCGCCGGCGATGGCCTGCCCGTCCCTCAGCAGCAGCAGGAATGCGCCCTGCGGCGGCGCGAACGCTTCGCCCGGATAACGTACCAGCTCCTTGCCGAGTTCCTCTTGGGGAATATAGGCCGCGTAGCGGCTGCTGTACTCGTGCGCCAGCTCGTCGAAGAGCGGCCGGGTGAGCGGGTCCGTGGCGGACACGTAGACAAAACGATCATCCCGATCCAGCGAAGATCCGGTTTCAGACATCGACTGCCTCCTCACGAGCCGTTGCCCGGATGACGGGCCGGCTGCTGTTTCATGGTTCTTCGGCGGCCGCTCATCGCACGGGCGCCGCTTGCACGGTGCGCTCGAGCAGCGCACGCAATGCGGCGCCGACCGCATCCGGCCGCTCGAGCATCAGTTGATGGCCGCAGGCGGGCAGCACGCCGAACGACGCATTCGGCAACGCGTCGGCCAGCGCGCGTCCGCCGGCGGGCGGTGTCAGGCCGTCGCTGTCGCCCGCGAGCACGGCGACCGGCAAGTCGAGCGCGGCCAGCCGCGCCGCATCGGGCCACGGCGCGTCGCGCAGCACGGCCTGGAAGGTCGTCATCCGGTTGCGGCGCGCGACGCGCGACTCGTAGGCGACGAGCGCCGGGTCGGCCTGCGGATGCCATGCGAGCCGCCGGAAGCGCCGCGCGAACACCGGCTTGATCCATTCGAGCAGCCAGCCCGGCAACGCCGGCGGCCGCGTCACCGGGCGCGCGAGCTGCGTGCCGAGCAGCAGCGCACCGCTCGCTTCGTGCAGCCGCCCGAGCGCCGCCAGCCGCTCGAGCAAGGCGAGCGTGCTTCCCGTGCCCAGCGAATGGGCGACCAGCACGTTGTGCGCCCCCTTGTAGCGGTCGAACAGCGCGAGATAGTCGCGCAGCGTTTCGTCGCCGTGATAGGCGCCGCTTCGCGCGGGCGGCCGCGGACTGTCGCCGTGACCGAGGAAATCCCATGCGACGAGTTCGTAGCCCGCATCGGCAAACGTGCGCCACTGCGCTCGCCACTGGTTTTTGTTGCCGCCGCCGCCGTGCGCGAAGAACAGCACCGTCCCCGCATGCGGCGAGCCGCGCGGCGCGACGCGATGCGCGACGCTCAGCGTGCGCCCCGCGCGCACCTCGACCGGCACACCGGCCACGACGGCGGAAGCCGCGACCGCGAAGTTCGAATCGGACGTCATGAGTGCTCCTCGTTGGTTCGATGGGCGTGCGCGCTGCCGTCCTGCGTGCCGGTCGCGCTCACGCGCGCCGGCAGCACCGGCATCGCATCGAGCAACGCACGCGTGTACGGATGGCGCGCCGCGCCGAAAACCTGCGCGGTATCGCCCAGTTCGACGATGCGCCCGGCCTGCATCACCGCGATGCGGTCGCAGATCTGCGCGGCGACGCGCAAGTCGTGCGTGACGAACACGATCGCCATCGCGCGGTGCTGCTGCACCGACGCGAGCAGTTCGAGCACCTGCGCCTGCACCGACACGTCGAGCCCCGACACCATTTCGTCGGCCACGAGGATCGACGGATCGAGCGCCAGCGCACGTGCCAGGCTGATGCGCTGGCGCTGCCCGCCGGAGAATTCGTGCGGATACCGGTCGAGCGCATCCGGCGGCAAGCCGACCTGCGCGAGCAGCTCGGCCGCCCGCCGATACGCCGCAGTGCGGCCGACACCGTGCGCGAGCGGGCCGGTCGCGACGATCTGCGCGATCGTCTGACGCGTGTTCAGCGATGCGTACGGGTCCTGAAACACCATCTGGACGTCGCGACGCAGCGGCCGCAACGCGTGGTCGGCCACGCGCGCGAGATCGTGCTCGCCGCGCAGCACGATGCGCCCCGCATCCACCCGCGCGAGCCGCACCAGTGCGCGCGCGAGCGTCGACTTCCCGGAACCCGATTCGCCGACGATGCCGAGCGTCTCGCCGGCATGCAGCGCGAAGCCGACGTCGACCAGCGCATCGACGCGGCGCCGGCCGCGCGCCGGCAGGAACGGCAACGCGCGGCGCGGCGCGTAGTGCTTGCGCAGGCCCTGCACGTCCAGCAGCGGCACGCCGCCGCGGGCGACGGCACGCGCTGCGACGCGACCGTGCGGCACGGCATCGAGCAGCGCGCGCGTATACGGATGGCGCGGCGCGCGCAGCACGTCGGCCGCGCGACCGCTCTCGACCTGCTCGCCATCGCGCAACACCACGACGCGATCGGCGACGCGCGCGACCACGCCGAAGTCGTGCGTGATCAGCAGCACGCCGGTCCGTTTCGTACGGGCTGCCCGCTCGATCAGCGCCAGAATGCGCGCCTGCGTGGTGACGTCGAGCGCGGTGGTCGGTTCGTCCGCGATCAGCAGGGCCGGCTCGAGCGCGAGCGCCATCGCGATCAGCACGCGCTGACGCTGGCCGCCGGACAGCGCGTCGGGATACGCATGCCGCAGCCGCTCGGGCTCCGGCAGGCCGACGTCGCGCAACAGCGCCGTCACGCGTGCCGCGCGCGCCGCGCCGTCACCGCGGCCGCTCAGCACGCGGTGGACGCGCAGCACCTCGTCGACCTGCGCGCCGACCGTCATCAGCGGATTCAGCGCGGCGAGCGGTTCCTGGAAGATCATCGACACGTCGCGGCCGCGCACCGCGCGCCATTCGGCGTCGCTGCAGTGCGTGAGGTCCCGCCCGCGCAGCGCGATCCGCCCGGCCGCGTGCCGCACGCCGCGCGGCAGCAGGCCGGCGATCGCGGCCGCGAGCAGCGACTTGCCCGACCCGGACGCGCCGACCACGCACAGCACCTCGCCGGGCGCGACCGTCAGCGACACGTCGCGCACCGCGTCGCGGCGCTCCGCGCGGGCCGGCAACGCGAGCGTGAGCCGCTCGACCGACAACAGCGGCGCGCCGCTCATCGCCCCGGCTCCGCAAGCGCCGACGCGTGGCGCAACCCTTCGCCGACCCGGTTGATCGCGAGCGCGGTCGCGACGATCGCGAGCCCCGGCCAGATGCTCAGCCACCACGCGTCGCGCACCACGTTGCGCGCCGCGCCGATCATGAAGCCCCAGCTCATCTGCGACGGATCGCCGAGCCCGAGAAACGACAGCGCCGACTCGGTGAGGATCGCGGTCGCGACCATCAGCGCGGCCAGCACCGCGAGCGGCGGCCAGACGTGCGGCAGGATCTGGCGCCGCACGAGCGCGGCCGGCGACTCGCCGGCCAGCCGCGCCGCGAGCACGAACTCCCGTTGCGCGAGCCCGATGAATTCGCCGCGCACGAGCCGCGCGATCGCCGGCCACGACACGGCGGCGATCGCGACGATCGTCGATTCGAGCGACGCGCCGAGCACCGCCGCGATCGTGACCGCGACCGCGAATTGCGGCACGGTCTGGAACAGCGTCGTGAGCGCCATCAGCGCCCGGTCGACCCAGCCGCCGCACCAGCCCGCGAGCGCGCCGATCGATGCGCCGAGCACAAAGGTCGCGACGGTCGCCGCGAGCCCGACGAACAGCGACACGCGCGCACTCCACAGCAGCGCGACCAGCACGTCGCGCCCGAGCATGTCGGTGCCGAGCGGATGGCCGGCCTGCAGCGGCCGCAGCAACGGCTCGCCGGCCATGCGCCACGGCGACGGCAGCCACAGCGGCGCGCTCAGCGCGACGAGCGCGACGACGGCCAGAAACAGCGTGCCGGCCGCCGCGCCGCGCGCGCGCACGAAACGATGCACGAAGCGGCCCGTCATCGCGCGTCCCGCCAGCCGATGCGCGGATCGACGATCCCGTACAACAGGTCGGTCAGCGCATTGAACAGCACCACGAGCGCCGCGACCACGGCGAGCAGCCCGAGCAGCACCGGATAGTCGCGCTGCAGCAGCGCGTCGTACATCAGCCCGCCGAGGCCGGGCCACGCGAACACGATTTCGGTCACGAGCGCGCCGCCCGCGAGCTGCCCGAGCTGCAGTCCGCCGAGCGTGACGACCGGCAACAGCGCGTTGCGCAGCACGTGGCGGATCATCACGCGCGGCTCGGACGCGCCCTTCGCGCGCGCGGTCCGCACGAACTCGCGTTCGATCACCTCCAGCATCGCGGCGCGCGTGAGCTGCACGTAGATCGCGCCGTACACGAGCCCGAGCGTCGTGGCCGGCAGCACGAGGTGCGCGGCCACGTCGAGCGCGTGGCGCCACCCCGTGTAGCCGGCGCCGACGCTTTCCATCCCGAACGACGGCAGCCAGCCGAGCACCACCGAGAACGCGATCACGCTCATCAGCGACAGCCAGAACAGCGGCGTCGCATAGACGATCACCGCGAGCGCGCCGATCGCGCGCGCGATGCGGCGCGCCCACGGACCGCCGCGCGACTCGCCGTACGCGGCCACCGCACCCGCCGTCACGCCCGCGACGACCGACACGGCGAACGCGGCCGCCATCAGCAGCAGCGTCGCGGGCAGGCGCTCGGCGACGAGTTGCAGCACCGGCAGCTGGTTGCGGTACGAGAAGCCGAAATCGACGTGCGCGAGATCGCGCAGATACAGCGCGAACTGCTCGACGAGCGGCCGGCTCAAGCCGAGCTGCGCGCGCAGCCGCTCGACGTACGCGGCATCGCCCGAGCCCGCGTCGCCGGCGAGCATCAGCGCGGGGTCGCCCGGCGCGAGCCGCACCAGGAAGAAGTTCACGACGAGCACGCCCAGCACGACCGCCAGGCCCCGGAGCACCGTCGACATCAAACGCAGCGCCGTGTTCATCGCGTCATCCGATCCACGTGTCCTCGAGGCTGTCGTTCACGCTGGTGGCCGTGCGCAGCAGGTTGTGGACGTTGCGCCGGTACAGCGTCGGGTTGACCATCTCGAAGATGTTCGCGATCGCCGCGTCGTTCGCGAGCGTGGTCTGGAGCTGCGCGTAGTGCGCGCGGCGCGCTGCCGGATCGGTGTCCAGCGCGGCCGCGTCCCACAGCGCGTCGGCCTGCGGATTGCGGTAGCCCTCGACGTTGCCGAACGGCGAGCCCTTCGAGATGCCGTCGATCCGGTACAGCGGCGCGACGCCGAAATCCGGATCCGCGTTCTGGAACAGGAAGTTGTAGCTCAGGTCGAAATCCCAGTTCGCGACGCGCGCATACCAGCCGGCCGCATCGGTTGTCTGCACGCGCAGCCGGAAGCCGGCCTGGCCGAGCGCCTGCTGCGTGTATTCGGCCACGCGCTCCCACGCGCCGCCCTTCTCGCCGTTGATCAGCACGAGCGGGAACTTGCCGACGTCGACGCCCGACTGCCGGATCAGCGCGCGCGCCCGCTCCGGGTCGTACGCGAAGCGCGGCACGTTCGGATCGTAGAACGGCGACGACGACACGAACGGCCCGTTCGCGACCTTCCCGTAGCCGAAGAAGATCCGGTCGACGATGAACTGGCGATCGAGCGCGTGCAGCACGGCCTGCCGCACGAGCACGTTGTCGAACGGCGGCTTGCGCTGGTTCAGTTCGAGAAAGGCCATCCCGGTGAACAGCTCCCAGCCCTGCGTCGTGATCGCGACGCCCGGCAGCTTCGCGAGCCGCGCGATGTCCGCGTAGTCGACGTCGCCCGCGCGCAGCGCGTGGATCTGCCCGCGCTCGAACGCGATCGAGCGCGCGGCCGCGTCGGGCACGACGTTGAATACGATCCCGTCGAGATACGGCAGCCCCTTCTTCCAGTAATCCGGATTGCGCGCGACGCGGATGTACGCGCCGCGCTTCCATTCGCGGAACACGAACGGGCCGGTGCCGACCGGATGCTGGTTCGCGGGATTGCTGCGCGGGTCCTTGCCCTGGTACAGATGGGCCGGCAGGATCGGCAGCAGTCCGCTGCCGAGCAGGTTGATCAGCCCCGCGTACGGCTTCTTCAGGCGGATCGTCACCTGCAGCGGGCCGCTCGCGTCGATCGACGCGACGTACTTGTCGAACGTCACCTTCGTGCGCGGCAGCGCCTGCGGCGCGATTTCCTTCAGCGTGACCACCACGTCCTGCGCGCCGAACGGCTGCCCGTCGTGCCAGCGCACGCCCGGCTGCAGGTCGAACGTCCAGGTCAGCGCGTCGGCCGACGCGCGCCAGCTGCGCGCGAGCACCGGCACCGGGCGCAGTTGCGGGTCGAAGCCGAGCAACCCCTGGAAGATCTTGCCGCCGACGTATTGCGACGCGACGTGCGGCGTCAGCGCGTTGACGAGCGACGGCGGCTCCGGCTGCGCGAACAGCGACAGCGTGCCGCCGCGCACCGGCGCCGTCGCGGCGTCGGCCGCGAACACGCGCGCCGCGCCGCCGAGCCCGGCCGCAGCCCACGCGGCGGCGAGCGCATAGCGGCGCCGCGCCGGGTCCTTCGGCACCCACGGCGATGGAGTCGAGAGCGTGTCGGTCATCACAGGTAACCGTGGCGCGGCGGGTTGACGTGGTTGAGCACGTAGTTGCCGATCGCGTGGTATTTCCAGCGCACCGGATCGTGCAGCGTATGGGTGCGTGCATTGCGCCAATGACGGTCGAGGTTGTATTCGCTCAGCACCGAGCGCGTGCCCGACAGTTCGAACAGCTTGTTGGTCGCGAGGATCGCGAGCTCGGTGCTCAGCACCTTCGCGGCTGCAACCTGCACCGATGCGTGCGCGACCTGCGCGTCGTCGAGTTCGGCCGGCAGCGCGTCGAGCGCCGCGGCCGCACGGTCGAGCAGCGCTTCGGTCGCGAGCAGGCGGATCTGCACGTCGGCGACGTCGCGGATCACGTAAGGATCGTCCGACGCGCGCGCGATCCCGCTGTCGGCCCACGGCCGGCTGCGCGTGCGCACGAACTCGAGCGTGTCGTCCAGCGCCGCGCGCGCGATGCCGACGTCGATGTTCGCGTGCAGGTACTGCGACACGGGGCCCGCGAGCGTCGGCCGCTCGAACGCGGCCTGGATCGACACCACGTCCTCCTCATCGACCTCCACGCTCGCCAGCGTCAGCGTGCCGCTCGCCGTCGTGCGCTGCCCGAAGCCGCTCCAGTCGTCGACGATCTCGAGCCCCGGCCGGTCGCGCTCGACCAGCGCCTGCACGTAGCGGCCGTCGTCGTCGAGCGCGAGCACCGCGATCCAGTCGGCGAACAGCGCGCCCGTCGAATAGAACTTCTGGCCATCGAGCACGAGCCGCCCGCCGCGCCGCGAGAGCCGCGTGCCGATCTCGAGCGCGTTCTTCGTCCCGCGCTCGGACGCCGCATGGCCGATCCGCGCACCGTCGAGCACGAGGCCGAAGAACTTGCGGCGCTGCGCGTCGTCGCCCGTCAGCCGGATCACGTCGAGCGCGTGAAAGTGATTCTTCGGCAGCTGGCCGATCGACGGGTCCGCCTGCGCGATGGTTCGCACGACCTCGCCGAGCGTCGCGAGCGACACGTCCGCGCCGCCGAACGCGCGCGGCACCGTGATGCCCCACAGCCCGCTGCCCGAGAACAGGTCGAGCTCCGCGAACGGCAGGCGCCGCTCGCGGTCGCGCAGCGCCGCGTCGCGCGACAGTTCGTCGGCGAGCCGGCGCGCGGTTTCGAGCGCGTGCGCGTCGTCGGCGATGCGGCTCGCGGGTGGACGGGAGGACAGCGGGGACGGCGCGCTGGCCGGCGTGTCGGCGGACGTGAATGCGTTCATGAAGATCCTCGTGGACGGGTGCATGGCCTCCGTCGACAGCAAGCACCATGCCAATGCGGTCCCGTCGGCCTGTGCGGCCATCGCGCCGCGCGCGGCGCGCTGGATTTCCAGCGAGATGCCGCAAATGCAGCACGCCGCGCGATGCGCGACGGCGCTGCTGGAATTCCAGCAAAACGACTGGAACGCGTGCGCGCGCGCTGCGTCGTCCGGCCGCTGCTTTCGGCACCCATCCGTTGCGGGGCGTGCCCGAGCGCCCATTGGCACGCCTGTTGCAAAGCCCCGCTCACGCACTGCCGAGCCGCGACGCCATCGATCCGATGCGCGGCACCGCGCCGGACCACACGCACAACAACGCTTCGATTTGGGGATAGACGGATGAAATACACGATGTTGAGCGCCTCACTCGGCGCGTCGGCGCTGCTGGCCGCCGCGCCGGCGCTGCATGCGCAGCAGCAGCCGGCGGTCACCGCTGCGCCGATCGCCGCTTCGGCGGCACCGGCTGCATCGGCTGCATCGGCGGCGTCCGGCGCGACGCACGCGAGCGGCAGCGCGCCGGTCGCGGAGGCCCAGCTGAAGGACGTGATCGTCACGGCCCAGCGGCGGCGGCAATCGGCGCAGCGCGTCGGCACGTCGATGTCGGTCATATCGGGCAACGACCTCAAGACGCTGAACGTCGAGACCGTCAACGACCTGCAGCATGCGACCGCGAGCGTCGAAGTCGAGCCCGCGTTCGGCGGCGGCCAGCCGCAGTTCCGGATTCGCGGCGTCGGCTTCAACGACTACACGTCGAACAACGCGTCGACGGTCGGCATCAACGTCGACGACGTCGCGTACGCGCTGCCGATCCAGACCCAGGGGCAACTGTTCGACATCGCGCGCGTCGAGGTGCTGCGCGGCCCGCAGGGCACGCTGTACGGCCGCAATACGACGGGCGGCACGGTGAACTTCATCACGAACCAGCCGACCCGCGACTTCCAGGCGGGCGCGAGCGTCGAATACGGCACGCACAACCTGCTGACGACCGAAGGCTACGTGTCCGGGCCGCTGAGCGATCGCGTGCGCGGCCGCTTCGCGTTCACGACACAGGACTTCGGCGCATGGCAGAACAACCGCGCGACCAACCAGACGCTCGGCAACCACGACAGCGCCGCCGCGCGCGCGCAACTCGACTGGGACGTCGCGCGCGATTTCAAGCTGCACTTCGGCGCGCACGGCGGATTCGACAAGTCCGACAACACGGGGCTCTACCTGTTCTCGCCTTACACGTCGACCAAGACCGGCGAAGTGATCCCGGCCGACGCCGACCACACGAAGACGGGCTGGGGCGTGAGCCCCGCGTTTTCGCGCGTGACGGGCCTGTCGACCGACGCGAAGCCGGGACGCGACAACGTGAACGGCGGCGTCGACCTGACCGCGACGTGGAACCTCGGCCCGGTCGAGCTGAAGAGCATCACCGCGTACAACTACCTGCACCGTCGCGAGTATTCGGACTGGGACGCGACGCGATACCACGATTCCGACGAATACTTCGACGACACCGTCAACGAAGTCACGCAGGAACTGCGCGCGTCGTCGCGCGGCGACACGCGGCTGCGCTGGGTCTCCGGCCTGTTCTACTCGCACGACGATCTCGACGAGAAGTTCTATTCCGACTTCAGCGACCGGCTCGGCTTCATCGCGCTCACGCGCTACCGGCAGTCGGTCGACACGCTCGGCGTCTACGGCCAGGCGACCTACGACATCACGAAACGCCTGCGCGGCATCGTCGGCTTGCGGCAGGAACACGAGAAGCGCGAACTGCGCGGCTTCGCGTCGGGCATGCTGACGCCGTCGTTCGTGCCGTTCGCGGGCTTCCGGGGCGGCGACGCGAACCAGTCGCTGACGTCGAACGGCACGTCGGGCAAGGTCGGCCTCGAATTCGACCTCGCCCCGGCGACGATGCTTTACGCGACCGTGAGCCGCGGCTACAAGTCGGGCGGCTTCACCGCGCACAACACCGGCAATTCGAACGCGCTCGCGCCGTTCAAGCCCGAATCGCTGACCGCGTACGAGGTGGGCTTCAAGAGCGACCTCACGCGCTCGCTGCGCTGGAACGCGTCGGCGTTCCATTACGACTATCGCGACCAGCAGGTGCTGTCGGCCACCTTCGACCCGAACTCGCAATCGCTGATCGGCACGTTCGTCAACGCGCCGAAATCGCGCATCGACGGCTTCGAGACCGACCTGAAATGGCAGCCGGTGCGCGGGCTGGAAATCTCGCAGTACGTCGGCTACAAGAGCGGCAAGTACACGTCGCCGTTCGTCACGTACAACACGCAGGCGTCGGCGGCGAGCGGCCACAACGTGTTTACCGACTACAACGGCAGCGCGCTCAGCTTCCCGCGCCTGAGCTACGGCGGACAGGTCGCGTACAGCTGGCTCGCGGGCGGCTACCGGCTGCGCGCGGAGACGAATTACAGCTACCGCGACGCCTATTCGCAATTGCTGCTGCTCGGCCCGAACTACACGGTCGACAGTTACTGGCTCGTCAACGCGAGCCTGACCGTCACCTCGCCCGACCGGCACTGGGACGTCGCGCTGTGGGCGCGCAACCTGTTCAACCGACAGTACGACCTGACGAAGAACTTCTTCCTGCCCGGCACGAACGTCGCCGCCGCGGGGCAGCCGCGCACCGTCGGCGTACGCGTGACCTACACGTATTGAGGAGTCCATCCGGATGACGCGCCGCACCGACACCCTGAAACTCAACGCGATGCTGAACGGCGGCGGCAGCCATGTGGTCGGCTGGCGCCATCCGCTCGCGCAGCCGAACGGCAACCGCGATTTCGCGCATTTCCGCCGGATGGCGCAGACGGCCGAGCGCGGCAAGCTCGATGCGCTGTTCGTCGCGGACGTGGTCGCGACGCAGGGCAGCCACATCGATTCCCTGCGCCGCAGCGCGCGCGCCGACACCTTCGAGCCGCTCACGCTGCTCGCCGCGCTGGCGGCCGTCACGCAACGTATCGGCCTGATCGCGACCGCGACGACGACCTACAACGCGCCGTACCACATCGCCCGCAAGTTCGCGTCGCTCGACCACCTGAGCGGCGGCCGCGCGGGGTGGAATCTCGTCACGTCGGTCGTGCCCGACGAAGCGGCGAACTTCGGCGCGACGCCGCACCTCGCGCACGCCGATCGCTACGCGCGCGCCGACGAATTCCAGCGCGTCGTGGCGGGACTGTGGGACAGCTGGGAAGACGACGCGTTCATCGAGGACAAGGCCGCCGGCCTGCATTTCGATCACCGCAAGCTGCATGTGCTGGATCATCACGGGCCGCACTTCAGCGTGCGCGGCCCGCTGAACGTCGCGCGCGCGCCGCAGGGCCATCCGGTGCTCGTGCAGGCCGGTTCGTCGGAGGCGGGCCGCGAACTCGCGGCACGCTGCGCGGAAGTGATCTTCACCGCGCAGCACCGGCTCGACGACGCCCAGGCTTTCTATGCGGACGTCAAGGGCCGCCTCGCGCGTCACGGCCGCCGCCCGGAGCACCTGAAGATCCTGCCCGGCGTGATGCCGATCGTCGGCGCGACCGAGGCCGAAGCACGCGACAAGCTGCGCGCGTTGCAGGACCTGATCGATCCGGTGCTCGGGCTGCGGCTGCTCGCCGACAACGCGGGCGATTTCGACCTGTCCGGTTATCCGCTCGACGGACCGTTGCCCGAGCTGCCGCCGAGCAATCGCAGCAAGAGCCGGCAGCAGTTGATCGTCGATCTCGCGCGCCGCGAGAACCTGACGATCCGCCAGCTCTACGAGCGCTTTGCGAGCGCCGGTGTCGTCACCGGCACGCCGAAGACCATCGCCGATCGCTTCGAGGAATGGTTCCTGTCGTACGGCGCCGACGGGTTCAACGTCGCGTTCGCGTGGGTGCCCGGCGGCCTCGACGATTTCGTCGATCTCGTCGTGCCCGAACTGCAGCGGCGCCGGCTGTTCCGCACCGAGTACGAAGGCCCGACGCTGCGCGATCAGCTCGGCCTGCCGCGCCCGCCCTTCTTTCGGCGCCCGTCGTCGCTGCGCGGCGATACGGTCGCACCGGTGCGCGGCGGTGCCGCATGACGCGCCCGTTCCGACTCGGCGTGCTGACGCGCGTCTACGCGCCCGATTCGTCGCCGCGCGTGCTGCACGACACGCTCGCGCTGATCGAAGCGGCGGAAGCGCTCGGCTTCGACAGCGCGTGGGTGGCCCAGCACCATTTCGGCAGCGAAACGGGCCGGCTGCCGTCGCCGCTCGTGCTGCTGGCGGCCGCCGCGCGCCGCACGCGGCGCATCGCGCTCGGCACCGGCGTGATCGTGCTGCCGCTCGAAGCGGCGCTGCGCGTCGCGGAAGATGCGGCCGTGCTCGACGCGTTGGCCGACGGCCGCCTTCAGCTCGGTGTCGGCGCCGGCTTCGAGGCGGACGTGTTCGCCGCGTTCGGCCGCGATTTCGGTGCGCGCGCGGCGCTGCAGGCCGACGCGCTCGCGGCGTTGCGCCGGGCGCTGGATGGCGCGCCGCTCACCCCGGCCGGGGCGACGCTGCAACCGCCCGCGCCCACGTTGGCCGCGCGTGTCTGGCAAGCGACCGGCGATACCGAAGCGGTCGCGCGCAACGGTCACGGGCTGATCGTCGCGCGCACGCGTCCGGAACAGGACGGCGAAGCGGCGCTCGTGGCGCGCTATCGCCGCGCGTGGTCGCATCCGGGCGCGCCCCGTGTCGCACTCGTGCGGGCGGTCGTGCCGGGCGCGGATGCGGCCGGCGTCGAAGCGACGATCGGCCCCGACATCCTGCGGTACGCCGCGCGGCTCGCCACGGCCGGCGGCGCACCGGCGCCCGGGCCCGCCGACCTCCCCGCGCTGCTCGATCGCTTCGGTGTACTACGCGGTGCGCCTGCCGACATCGCGGCCAAACTTCAGATCGATCCCGCGCTGGCCGGCGCAACCGAGCTGGTCGTGCAGGTGCAGACGGCCGGCACCTCGCAGCGCGACGCGCTGCACCGGCTCGAGACCGTCGCCGGCGCGATCGCGCCGGCGCTCGGCTGGACGCCGGCCTCGTCAGGCCCCGAAGCCGCTTCGCTCACTTCCGATCCGATCCCGACATGACTCGATCGTCCACACCCGCACCGGCCGAGCGCCGGCCGTTCAAGCTCGGTTTCCTCACGCACGTCCACGGCAGCGGCGACGCGCGCCGCGTCTACGCGGATCTCGAAACGCTGTTCGTCGCGGCCGAACAGCTCGGCTTCGACGGCGGATTCGTCGCGCAGCATCATTTCCGCGCGGAATACGGCCGGCTGCCGTCGCCGCTCGTGCTGCTGGCCGCCGTCGCGCAACGCACGCGCCGCATCGAACTCGGCACGGGAATCGTCACGCTGTCGCTCGAGGATCCGCTGCGGCTCGCCGAAGACGCGGCGGTGCTCGACGCGCTGGCGGGCGGCCGGCTGCAACTCGGTCTGGGCAGCGGCGGCGCGAATCTCGACGCGTTCGCCGCGTTCGGGCTCGACGTCGACACGCGGCAGGTGCGCTTCGCGACCGCGCTCGAACGTCTGCAGGATGCGCTCGCGGGCCGCCCGCTCGCGCACGCGGCCGCCGCCGACGCGCCGCCGCTCGTGCTGCAGCCCGCGGCGCCCGGCGTGCGCGCGCGCCTGTGGCATTCGCATGCGTCGCCCGACGGCGCGCGGTTCGCAGCACGGCACGGCAACGGCCTGCTGCTCGGCACCGCCGTGCACGATCCGCGCACCGTCCAGCTGCCGCTCGCGCACGCGTATCTCGACGCCTGGCGCGAACACGCACACGCCGGCGCGCCGGCACCGCGCATCGGCGTGGTGCGCGCGGTGTTTCCCGCACGCGACCGGCGCACCGCGCTCGCCGCGCTGGCGCCCGACGTCGTGCGCCATATTCCGTGGCTCGCCGCGAGCGGCCATCCCGACGTGACCGATCCCGAGCAGATCGTGCGGCTGCTGAACGTTCACTACGGGCATCCGGACGACGTGATCGAAAGCCTGCGCGGCGACCCGGCGCTGTTCCCGTTCGCCGACTATTTCCTGCCGGTCGTGCAATCGGAAAGCTCGTCGCTCGACGACGCGCTGGCGCGGCTGCGCGCGCTCGCGGAAACGATTGCGCCGGCGCTCGGCTGGCGGCCGGCACACGCACCCGCATGAGCGCGCCGCGTCTGCTGCTGCGGCTCGACATCGGCTGCGACGACACACGCGCCGACCCGGCCGCCGACTGGATCGCGCTTGCCGAGGCCGGCGTCGCGGCCGGCTGCGACGCCGTGCTGCTGCCCGCGCGGGCCGGCGGACCCGACCCGTGGATCGCGGCCGCGGCGCTCGTCGATGCGCTGCCGGCGCTGCGCGTGATGGTCACGCTGCAGGCCGGTGCGATGCTGCCCGTCGCCGCTGCCCATCTCGCGCAAAGCCTGCAGTCGCTGAGCCGCGGCCGCGTGCTGCTCGCATGCGAAGCCGACGCGCAGGACGTCGACGCGACCGACCGGGCCATGCATCTGAACCGCGACCAGCGGCTCGCGCGCAGCGCCGAATTCCTGTCGCTCCTGCGCGCACTGTGGGCAGCCGATTCGCCGCTGCAGTATCGCGGGGTCTACTATCGCGTCGAGCATGCCCGTTTGCCCGATCTCGCGGCGCAGCGGCCTGCCGTCTACTGGTCGGTCGCCGAGCGGCGCGAAATCGCGTTCGCCGCGTCGTGGTGCGACGGGCTGCTCGTACCCGCCAGCGCGCCGCCGGTGGCGGCGGCCGTCGAACGCGCGTATCGCGCGCGCGGCCTCGCGCCACCGCCGGCCGATGCGCTGCTCCGGCGCACGGTCGGGTTCGACGACGTGCGACGCGCGCGCGTCGCGCGTCGGGCAAGCCGCGGGCGAGGCGACGCATGAGCGTCGATTTCGCGTGGTTCCTGCCGACCAACGGCGACGGTCCGCATCTCGCCAACAGCGGCCTGCCGCGCCCGCCGAACTACATGCAGGACTATCGGCCGGCCACGCCCGAATACCTGCGCCGCGTCGCCTGCGCGGCCGAGGCCGCCGGCTTCGACAGCCTGCTGCTGCCGATGGCCGCGGGTTTCGAGGATCCGTGGCTCGTCAGTGCGCAGCTCGCGCGTGCAACGCACCGCATCGCGTTGATCGTGACATTCCGCCCGGGCCTCGAGCAGCCCGAGCAGATCGCGCGCAAGGCGGCCACCCTGCAGCGCATGAGCGGCGCCCGCCTGCGCCTGTTCGCGGTCAACGGCTCGAGCGCCTACGACCAGCGTGCGCTCGGCGACTTTCTCGATCACGACGCGCGCTACCAGCGCACGTCCGAATGCCTGCGGATCCTGCGGCGTCTGTGGCAGGGCGCCGGCCACTCCGTCGCCGGGCGTTACTACATGCTGAACCCCGCGCATGCCGGCGTGCCGCTCGCGACCCCGCCGGCGCTCTATCTCGGCGGGGCGTCGACGCTTGCCGAACAGGTGGCCGCGAGCCAGGCCGATACGTACCTGCTGTGGGGCGAGCCGCCCGACGCCGTGCGGGAACGCATCGCGCGGCTGCGTGCACTGGCCGCGATGCACGGCCGCCGGCTGCGCTTCGGGCTGCGCGTGCACGTGATCGCGCGCCCGACCGAACGCGCCGCATGGGCGCGCGCCGACGAGTTGCTGAGCGAGATTTCCGACCAGACCTATGTCGACGCGCAGCGCAAGCTCGCCGCCTACGAATCGGTCGGCCAGCAACGCCAGACCGCGCTGAGCCGCGGCGCGCTGCGCTCGCTGCGCGAGCTGGAGGTATCTCCGAACCTGTGGGCCGGCGTCGGCCTGATTCGCGGCGGCGCGGGCACCGCGATCGTCGGCAGCTACGACCAGGTTGCCGCGCGCGTCCACGAATACCGGCAACTCGGCATCGATACCTTCCTGCTGTCGTCCTATCCGAACCTGGAGGAAGCGGCGCGCGTGGGCGAGCACGTATTGCCGCGCGTGCGCACGCGGCTGGCACGCGCCAGCCTCTCTTGACGCGCCGGACGGCGAGCCGGCGACACCGCCGACCGCCGCGACGCGTCAGTCGTCGAATGCGGATTCCGGGCGCGGCTCGCTGAGCAGCCCGTGGCGCGCGAGCAGCGTGCGCATCGTGTTGCGCGTGACACCGAGCAGCGCGGCCGTGCGCACCTGGCTGAACCGGCAATGCTCGAACGCCTCGCCGACGACCAGTTCCTCGATGTCGCGCAGCAGGCTTTCGCCGGGCGCGCGGAACAGGCGGCGCACGCCCGCGCGGATGTCGTCCTGCGGCAACGTCGCCGCGCCAGCGTCGGCTTGCGCATAGCCTGCGAGTGCCTCGGAGAACTTCAGGTGCTCCGGGCGGATCAGGTTGCCGTTCGACACGAGCAACGCCAGATGCATGACGTTTTCCAGCTCGCGGATATTGCCGGGCCACGGATACGCGTGCAGCGCCTGCACCGTGGCCTCGGACAGCATCGGTTGCGGCCGCTTCAGCTGCGCGCAATAGCGCCCGCGGAAATGCTCGGCGAGCGGCAGGATGTCCTGCGGCCGCTCGCGCAACGGCGGCAGCCGCACCCGGGCGAGATTGATCCGGTAGAACAGGTCCATCCGGAAATTGCCGGCCAGCACGGCCTGCTCGAGGTCGACGTTGGTCGCCGCGACGACGCGGACGTCGACCGGCCGCGCACGGGTCGCGCCCACGCGCGTCACCTCGCCCTCCTGCAGCACGCGCAGCAGCTTCGCCTGCAGCGGCGGCGCGAGATCGCCGATTTCGTCGAGAAAGATCGTGCCGCCGTTCGCTTCCTCGAAATAGCCGACGCGGCGCCCCTGCGCCCCCGTGAACGCGCCGGCCTCGTGGCCGAACAGTTCGCTCTCCGCGAGCTGCTGGCTGATCGCGCCGCAGTTGACCGCGATGAACGCGCCGGTGCGGCCGCTGACATGGTGGATATGGCGCGCGACCAGCTCCTTGCCGGTGCCCGTCTCGCCGAGGATCAGCGCCGGCGCGGCGCTGGGTCCGATCTGCTCGACGAAGCGCAGGACCGCGCGCGAGGCGGGATCGGCGAATACGAGCGCCTTCGCGCGCACCGAGAGCGGGCGATGCTCGCTTTCCGGCAGCGAGATGAGCGGTGGAGAATCTGTAGGGTTGTTCATGATCCGGGCACGGGCGGACCGGTTGACGATACTGGCGTCCGCCTGAGGGTTTGATCTTAGTCAACCTCGGGCGCGCGCAAAATACCGATTGCTGTGATGCTTCGCTGCCGCGCGCAGATAACGAATCCCGTGTGGGTCGCGCAGCATGCCGTCCGATGCGTCAGGACGTCGCCGGCCGGCAGCCCCGCATCCCTTGTGCCGACGAACCCGCCTCCACGCCGCTTCGCACGGCGAGGCCGAACACGGAGCACGGCCGATTCGCGCGTGCGGCCTGCCGACACGCGCAACGCCCGCCGATTCGGAGGCGCTCCGGCAACGCTGCACTGAAGTGCCGTTCGAGCGAACCGCGCGTCCGGGCCGCGGCAAGTAGGCTCACCGGAAATGCAGAAGGCCGGTCAGCTCAACCTGACCGGCCTTCTGCATTTCACCCCGCCACCGCGCGCGAATCCGGCTCAACCGTGAAACACGAGCAGCACCAACGGCATCGTGACGGCCGCAAGCGCCGTCTGTACCGTAATGATGCCGGCGGACAACCGGTGATCGCCGCCGAGCAGCTTCGCCATGATGTACGCCGACGGCGTGCACGGCAGTGAATTGAACAGCACGATCGTCGTGAGTGCCGGGCCGCGGATGCCCAGGCTGAAACCGATCCAGAAAGTCAGCAGCGGCACGAGCAGCAACTTGATCACCGACGACTGGAACACGGGGCCACGCGCCGCCTTCGCGGCCTTCACGTCGAGGCCCGCTCCCACCGCGAGCAACCCGAGCGGCAGCGACGCGGCGCCGAGAATCGACAGCACGCTCGATATCACCGCCGGCAGACCCAGCCCGCCGAGATTGAACGCGGCGCCGAGGACCACCGACATGATGACCGGATTCCTCAGCAGCGCGCCGCCGACCTGCCATGCCGACGGCGCGCCGCCACGACCGTGGCGCATCAGGACAATGATCGACGCGACGTTCAGCAGCGGTATCGCGACCGCGATGCTGATCGACGTGAGCGTCAGTCCGACGCTCCCGTACAACGCCGCGGCCGCGGCAACACCCACATACGTATTCGGCCGTAACGCCCCCTGGATCACCGACGAGAACACGGCCCCCGGCTGCCGGCTCCACGCTCGCCACGCATACAGCAGCATCGCGCTCGCGCCCACCGCGCCGAGGATCGCGGTCGCGATCGGCCGCACCGGAAACTGCGTCAGGTTGGCTTTCGCGACCTGGCCGAACATCAGCGCGGGAAACATGTAGTAGTAGTTCAGCGTTTCGCACGGCAGCCAGAATTCGTCCGGCAGCAGGCGACGCTGCCGCAGCACGAATCCCGCCAGGATCAGCACGAAGATCGGCACCAGCGCGCCCAGGACGTTCTGCATCGGCTGCGCTCCCGTCACGCGAAGACCGGCGTCTTCGCATGCACGCGCGCGCCACGGACGCCGACGAACGCGGTCATTGCGCGTTCATCCAGCGGCGCGCGGGCTCGCGTGAACAACAGGTGGCGCGCGACGGTCATGCCCGAACGATGCGATGCAAGAAGCCTTTCAGCGGGATTCCACAGCGTTCCGAGCGTCGCGATGATGGGGGTCTTCGACATTTTTCTGGTCCGATGAATTCGGTGCACAGAAATATGACAGAGCCGCGAAATTCCCAGAAAGAATAAAAAATTTGAAATCTAGATCGAAAGGTAATTAATAAAGGCCGTATGGGCACCTTGTCCGGTTCGGTCGACTGCGCGCCGGAGCGGCGTCGCAAGCCGTGACCGACGGCACGCGTCAACCGACGAACCGTGCCTCGACACCGCTTCGGACCACCAGATCGAAGCGCTCGGGCCGAATGTGAAACACCGTGGATTCGCACGTGCGGCCGTCCGCGAGGCGCGACGTGCGCCGCAGCACGAGCAGCGGCGCGTGTTTGTCGGCCTTGAGCCGGGCCGCGATATCGTCCGGCGCGGCCATGGCCGTCACCGACATGTCGGCATCCGTGATTCGCCAGCCGAGCAGGCTCTCCAGCACCTCGTAGGTCGACATGCGCTCGGCCTGCTCGAACGTGACGGCGCCGGCGTCGGGCAGCAGGCAGGTCTGCGCGAGCGCGACGGGCTCGTCGTCGACCCAGTGCAGGCGTTCGAGATAGATGCAGCGCGTGACGTCGGCGGCAAATGCGTGCCGCAAGCCCGGCGGCACGTCGCACGCTTCCATGCGCAGCAATTCCATCCGCGCCCGCGCACCCTGCGCGGCGATCGAGTCGTGCAGCCCGCGCAGCACATCGAGTCGATGCCGCAGCCGCTGCTTGGCGGCGAACGTCCCTTTGCCCTGCTTGCGCTCGACGATGCGCGCGTCGCTCAGCCGATCGAGCGCGAGCCTGACGGTCACGCGGCTCACCTGAAAACGCTCGCTCAACTGCGCCTCGGACGGCAGCTTGCCGGTCGGCTCGTACACACCGCGCTCGATCTCGTCGCGCAGCGTCGTCGCAAGCTGCTCGTAAAGCGATGTCGTGTCGTCACGCACCAGCGTCATCGATCCTTCCTCGTCGTGCTGGGTTCGCGCTATGCGCGTTTCCCGATATCGATATGAAAAGCAATTGGAATGCTCAACTTGTATTAATACGTATTATCACATCTCGACAGACGGTCGGGGCCCGCGATTCGGGGTCCCGATGCCCCGGGGAGCATACCAGTGACTGAAAACGCAATCGGCACGCCGCCGCTCGATGGCGTGCAGGGCAGCCGGCCGACACGGGCCGAACCAGCCACGGCGCCACGCACCGATCCGCACGCGGCGGGACGATCGCGCGGCGCGCAGCGGCGTGCCGCGATCGGTTTTGCCGCCGCGTGGCTGGCTTTCTTCGCGATCGCCTGGTGGTTGCCCGCGCCCGCGCATCTTTCCGCCGAGGGCAAGGCGACGCTCGCAGTCGTCGCGTGGGTCGCGATCGTCTGGATCACCGAGGCGATTCCCGTCGGCGTGAGCGGCATCCTGCTGCCGATGCTGCTCGTGCTGTCGCATGCGAGCCCGTCGTTTCCGAAGGCGGCCAGCGGCTTCGCCGCGCCCGTCGTGTTCCTGTGCCTCGCCGCGTTCCTGTTCTCCGCGATCATGCAGGCGAGCGGGCTCGACCGGCGCATCGCCCTGCTGCTGCTCGATCGCCTGAAGGTGCGCACGGCCAACGGCGTGATCTGGGCAATGTTCGCCGTGAACTGCGTGATGGCGCTCGTCGTGCCGGCCGCGAACGCGCGTGCCGCCACGCTGCTGCCGGTCACCAACGGCATCGTCCGGCTGTTCGGCGAATCGCCGCGTGAACGCGCCGCGCGCAAGGCGATCGTGATCCAGACGCTCGTGTACGGCGCGATGATCAGCGGCATGTGCATCCTCACCGCGCATCTGCCGAACATGGTCGTGTCCGGCCTGCTCGAGAAGCAGCTCGGCATCCGGATCTCCTACCTGACGTGGCTGAAGCTGCAGTGGCCGTATCTCGGGATGTTCGCGATCACGCAGGGCTGGGTGCAGTTCCATTTCCGCTCGCGCGCCGTCGCGCTTCCCGGCGGCCCCGGCGCGATCGCGGCGATGCGCCGTACGCAACCGCCCGCCGCCCGCAACGACTGGGCCGTGCTCGCGCTGTTCTCGGCCGTCGCCGTGCTGTGGGCGACCGAGCCGCTCCATCACCTGCCGTCGGAAATCGTCGCGCTGATCGCGCTGGCGCTGTTGTTCGCACCCGGCGTGCTGCGCTTCGGCTGGGCCGAGGTCGAGCAGCGGACGATCTGGGGCACGCTGTTCCTGCTGGCCGGCGCGCTGTCGCTGTCGTCGGCGATCAGTGCGTCCGGGCTCGCGAACTGGGCCGCCGATCACATCTACGTCGCCGCGCGCGGGCACGGCTGGTGGCTCGCGATCGCGATCGTGATGCTCGGCACGCACGTGATCCGCATCGGCATGCTGTCCAACGTCGCGGCCGTCACGATGATCGCGCCGATCGCGCTCGCGCTGGCGCCGCGCCTCGGGCTGCATCCGGTCGCGTTCACGATGCTCGTCAGCGATACCGACAGCTTCGCCTATCTGCTGCCCACGCAGATCACCGCCGGCGTCATCGCGTACAGCAGCGGCGCGTTCTCGACGGCCGACTACGCGAAGGTCGGCGCGGTATCGGTGCTGATCGCGATCGTCTATGGCCTCTGCGTGATCGCGCCGTGGTACGCGTACATGGGCATCCCCGTCTGGGACGCGAGCGCGCCCTGGCCGTTCGCGCATTGAAGCGCGCCGCTTTCCAACGACATCATTTTGTATTCCTCATGAACGAAACCACGGACGTCCCCGATTCCGTCGCAGCCCGCGCCGCCGCGCTGCGCGACCGCCTGGGCCCGCACGTCGCACCCGCGGGCCTGTACGAACGCCACAAGCGCCTGCCGTTCGCCGGGCGCGTGCATTGCAACGTCACGCGCCTCGAAGCCGGCGAGTGGAGCGAGATCGTGCTCGACTACGAGGTCGGCTCGTCCGGCATCGCCGACGGCGGCTGGCTGAAGGCCACCTTCAAGTTCTATTCCGACTGGGCGCTGTTCCAGACGAGCGACCCGGGCGCGGCGAACTACATCAGCGCCGAATACCATGCGGCGCCGCTCGTGCCGGGACAGAGCCCGGCCACCGTGCAGGCGCTGAACGTGCGCTTCGACCAGAAGGGGCACGAGCGGCCGTTCCAGAAGGCGGTGATCGTCGACGTCCTCGACGGCTACGTGAACGCCGGCGACCGGATCGTGATCCGTCTCGGCGATCGCCGTCGCGGCCCCGGCACGCGCGTGCAGACCTTCGCCGAGGACAACTTCCGGTTCCGGCTCTACGTCGATCCGTTGGGCACGTCGCGTTTCGTCGCGGTGCCCGGCGACGTCTCGATCGACATCCGCGCCGGCGCGCCGTCCGACGTACTGCTGAACGGCCCGCGCTTCGTGCGGCCGGGCACCCGCGCGCCATTCCGGCTGTCGCTGCAGGACCGCTGGGGCAATGCGTGCCGCGACGTCGGCGGCACCGCGCGCGTCGTTGCATATGACGCGCAAGGCGAAGCCGTCTACCGGCGCGAACATGCGCTGCCCGAGGCGGGATTCGCGAGTTGCGCGGTCGACGACCTGCCGGTCGACGCCGGCACGCTGCGCATCGTGGCCGACGTGCCCGCGCGGCCGGACGTGCGTGCGGCCGAAGCGTGGCTGACGCTCGACGCGTCGTTGCCGGTATCGCGCGCGCTATATGCGGATCTCCATGTGCATGCGCACGACACGGTCGGCACCAACAGCCCCGAGTACAACGCACGCTACGCACGCGACATCGGCGGCATCGACGTGCTCGGCTATACCGCGAACGATTTCCAGATCACCGACGAGAACTGGCAGCTCGGCGTCGACGCGGTCGAACGCTTCAACGAGCCGGGCCGCTTCGTCGTGTATCCGGTGCAGGAATGGTGCGGCAGCTCGACCGCGGGCGGCGACCATAACGTGGTGTTCCTCGGCGACGCGCGGCCGGATTTTCCGTACAACGCGCGCGGCGAACACAACCGTACGCTGGTCTGGAACGAGGACATGAAAGGTCATGCGGTCGAGCTCGGCCGCTGGCCCGTCGAGGAACTGTGGGACGCGTATGCCGACGCTGCCGCGCAGCATCTGGTGATGCCGCACGTCGGCGGCCGCCGCTACATTCCCGACTGGCACCATCCCGAGCTCGAACGGCTGGTCGAGATCGCGTCGTCGTGGGGGCACTTCGGCTGGCTGTACCAGGACGTGATCGCACGCGGCTACCGGCTCGGCGTCGCGGCCAGCGGCGATGAACATCGCGGCCGGCCGGGTGGCGGCGCGCCCGGCGTGCAGGTGTTCGGTGTGCACGGCGGGCTGACGGGTGTGCTCGCCGACGTGCTCGATCGCAAACACGTCGGCGAGGCGCTGCGCGCGCGCCGCACTTGGGCGACCACCGGCGAGCACAGTGCGCTGCTCGTGCGTTGCGGCGATCACTGGCAAGGCGATGCGTTCACGCATCGCGGGCCGGCGCGGCTCGACTACCGGCTGCTCGGCCAGTCCGGATGGGAATACGTGGCCGCGTACGATCACGAAGGACGGGTGTGGGAACGCAACCTGCATGCGGAACTCGGCTACGCGGATCGCCTGATCCGCGTGCGCTGGGGCGGCGCCCGCATCCGGGACCGCTATCGCTGGGCCGCGTGGCGCGGCCGGATCCGCGTCGTCAACGGTACGATCCACCGCTTCGGCTCGAACGGCTTCGAGCATGTCGAGGAGTCGGCATGGCGTACCGGCGCGACCGACGTCGAATTCCGCAGCGACACCTATGGTGATGCGGACAGCATCGAGCTCGACATCGGCAATCTTGCCGACGCGACGATCGTGGTCGAAGGCACGATCGACAGCTTCGCGAAGGTCGGCGATCCGCTGCAGCGCAATCCGTTCGTGCATGCGCCGACGTTCCGCTTCGAAGTCAGCGGCGCGGACCTGCTCGCGCAAGGAACGGCCACGCATGCGCTGGGCGGCACCGAGTTGTTCGTCGCGGTCGAACGGTTGACGGACCAAGTGCTGCCCGTCGATCTCGCGGGCAGCATCGAAGTCGCGGCGGAAAATGCGCCGTTCGGATTCCGCCCCGTCTACTTCTTCGGGCGGCAGCGCAACGACAGCAAGGTGTGGTCGTCTGCCCAGTTCGTCACGTTCGAGTGACGCGCATGCGCGATCCGGGCGCCGTGCCGGCGGCGTTGCCGACGGGTCGGCCCCCGGCCGTGCATGGCCGGGCGCCAGGTACGCTACCCTGAAGCCGGCCCGCCCGGCTTGCGGAGGGAATGCCTCCCCCCGCCGAGCGGGCCGCGGTGCCTTGAAACGATCAACCGAGCCACGTCCTGATATTGGTCCGCATCGCGCCGGCCGAGATCCCGTAACGATCGTGCAGCGTCGGCAACGCGCCGGCGGCGAGGTACGCATCCGGTAGCGCGATCTGCCGGAACGGCGCCGCGACGCCAGCCGCAAGCAACGCAGTCGCCACCGCTTCGCCGAGCCCACCGATCACCGTATGGTTCTCGGCGACGATCACCATGCGCCCCTTGCGCGACGCCTCCCGAACGATGGTCGCCGTATCGAGCGGCTTGATCGTCGGGACGTGCAGCACGGCTGCATCGATGCGGTCGGCTTCAAGCGCCTTCGCGACCTCGAGCGAACGCATCGTCATGATCCCGGACGAGATCAGCAGCACGTCGTTGCCGTCGCGCAGCAGCTTCGCCTTGCCGAGTTCGAAACGATAATCGTATTCGTCGAGCACGGCCGGCACGTTGCCGCGCAGCAGGCGCGCGTACACCGGCCCCTGGTGCGCGGCAATCGCCGGCACCATCTGCTCGATGTCCAGCGCGTCGCACGGATCGATCACGGTCATGTTGGGCATCGCGCGCATCAGCGCCAGATCCTCGGCTGCCTGATGGCTCGGCCCGTAACCGGTCGTGAGGCCCGGCAGTGCACACACCAGCTTCACGTCGAGATTGTCCTCGGCGATCGCCTGATGGATGAAGTCGTACGCGCGGCGCGTCGCGAATACCGCATAGGTCGTGACGAACGGCTGCGCGCCTTCGTGCGCGAAGCCGGCGGCGGCGCCCATCAGCAGCTGCTCGGCCATGCCCATCTGGTAGTAACGCTCGGGAAATTCCTTCGCGAAAACGTGCAGGTCGGTGTACTTGCCGAGATCGGCCGTCATGCCAATCACGTTGCCGTTCGTGCGCGCGAGCTTCGCGAGCGCATGGCCGAACGGCGCGGCGCGGGTCGCCTGCCCGTCGGCCGCGATGGACGCGATCATCGCGGAAGTCTTCAGGCGCGGCTTGTTGTCGACGGTGCTCATGCGTGTCTCCCTGCTTCGAGTGCGTCGAGCGCGAGCTTCCACTCGTGCGCATCGACGCGGATGAAATGGCTCTTATCGCGTGCTTCGAGGAACGGCACGCCGCACCCCATCTTCGTGTCGCAGACGATGATCCGCGGCTGCGGCCTGTCATGTCGGCGCGCGTTGTCGAACGCGCGCTTTACCGCGTCGATATCGTTGCCGTCGACTCGCTGCGTATACCAGCCGAATGCTTCGAGCTTGTCGACCAGAGGCTCGAACGCCATGACTTGCGTCGACGGGCCATCGGCCTGCTGGTTGTTCACGTCGACGATCGCGATCAGGTTGTCGAGCTTCCAGTGCGCGGCCGACATCAGCCCTTCCCAGATCGCGCCTTCGTCGAGCTCGCCATCCGAAAAGAGCGTATAGACGAACGCGTCCGAGCCGTTGCGCTTGAGCCCGAGACAACGGCCGACCGCGATCGTCAGGCCCTGGCCGAGCGAACCGCCTGACATCTCCATGCCGGGCGTGTAGCTCGCCATCCCGGACATCGGCAAACGGCTGTCGTCGCTGCCGTAGGTTTCGAGCTCCTCGGCCGGCAGGATGCCGGCTTCGAACAGCGCCGCGTACAGCGCGATCGCATAGTGGCCGTTCGACAGCAGGAAGCGGTCGCGCCCTTCCCACTCGGGATCGTCGGGGCGATAGCGCATCGCGCCGAAATACGCGACGGCCAGCACGTCGGCGATGTCGAGCGCCTGGCCGACATAACCCTGCCCCTGGACTTCGCCCATCAGCACGGCGTTTCTGCGGATGCGGTACGCGCGCTCGGCGAGCGTGACCGCTTCATGAATGGTTTCGGTATCCATCGTTGGCTCCAGTATTGGATCGGAAGGCATGCAGGTCGAATCGGCGGTGATCAGCGATTGACGGAGCGCGGCACGAGGAACACCAGCAGCGCGCCGAGCGTAATCGCGACGGAGATGAAGAGGAGTCCGGCGGTGGACTTGCCGGTCAGGTCGTTCAGCCAGCCGACGATCGCCGGCGAGAAGAAGCCCGCGAGATTGGCGAAGCAGTTGACCGCGGCGATGCCCGCCGCCGCCGACATCCCGCCGAGCAGCGCCGTGGGCAGCGACCAGAACTGCGACGACGACGCGAGGATGCCGGCGGACGCAATGCTCAGGCACACGATCGACGCGCCGACGCTTCCGAGCATCGGCAACGTCGCGAAGCCCGCCGCCGCGATCAGCATCGGCACCGCGAGATGGAAGCGGCGCTCGCGGCGGCGATCCGCGCTCATGCCGATCAGCGGCAGCGCGACGATCGCGCACGCATACGGAATCGCGGTGAACAGGCCGACCCACAGCGGATCGGCGACGCCGGCCTTGCGAATGATCGTGGGCAGCCAGAACGTGAGGCCGTACTGACCGAGCACGACGCAGAAGTAGATCGCGGCCATCAGCCATAAGCGGCGGTCGGCGACGAACGCACGAATCGACAGGTGGGCGGTCGTGTGCTCGGCGTCGGCCGACACGTTGCGCGCCAGCAAGGCTTTTTCGGCATCGGTCAGCCATTTCGCGCCGGCAATGCCGTCATCGAGATACAGCAGGATCGCAAAGCCCAGCACGAACGAAGGCAACGCTTCGAGCAGGAACAACCACTTCCAGCCCGCCATCGACATCGCGCCGTGCAGCGCATGCATGATCGCGCCCGACAGCGGGCCGCCGATGATCCCCGCCAGCGGAATCGCCATGAAGAACAACGACAGTGCCTTGGCACGACGTGCCGACGGGAACCAGTAGGTGAGGTACAGGATCACGCCCGGCGCGAAGCCCGCTTCGGCGACGCCGAGCAGGAACCGCAGCACGTAGAACGCGGCGGGCGACTTCACGAACACGAAGCTCGCGGAAATCACGGCCCACATCAGCATGATGCGCGCGAGCCAGCGGCGCGCGCCGACACGATGCAGGATCAGGTTGCTCGGTACTTCGAACAGAAAGTAGCCGAGAAAGAAAATGCCTGCGCCCATCCCGTACACGGTCTCGCTGAAACGCAGGTCGTTGAGCATCTGCAGTTTCGCGAAGCCGACGTTGACGCGGTCGAGATACGCACCGAGATAGCACAACATCAGGAACGGGATCAGCCGGCGCGCGACCTTCGCATAGGTCGCCGCTTCGAACGTCTGCGCATCGTCCCGTTGCAGCAGCTCGCCCTGAACCGGTGAGGCGGGGTACTTTGCTCTCATCTTTGTCTCCTGCCATGGCCCCGGGTTGTCCCGGGTGCATGATGGTCGGCGCCGCGCGTGTCGCGGCGCCGTTCTCAGTGAATCAGCATCCCGCCGTTGACGTCCAGCGTGATGCCCGTCAGGTAGCTCGACAGGTCGCTCAGCAGGAACAGGCACGCATTGGCGACATCGGCGGCCTCGCCGAGGCGGCCGAGCGGAATGCCCTTGACGATCTCCTCGCGCATGTCGGGCGTCAGCTTGTCGCCGGTGATGTCGGTCTGGATCAGGCCCGGCGTGATCGAATTGATGCGGATACGGTCGGCCCCGAACTCGCGCGCCATCGCCTTCGCGAGGCCGAGCACGCCGGCCTTCGCGGCGCTGTAGTGCGGGCCGCCGAAGATGCCGCCGCCGCGCTGCGCGGACACCGACGACATGCACACGATGCTGCCGCCGCGCTGCTCCTTCATCGCCGGCAGCACGGCCTGAGACATGTACAGCGTGCCGCGCAGGTTCACGTCGACGATCGCATCGAAGTCGCGCCCGGAAATGTCCAGCGTGCGCACCGGCTGCGTGATGCCGGCGTTGTTCACGAGGCCGTCGATACGGCCATAACGCGCCAGCGTCGCGCGAGCCGCGGCCACGCACGCGTCGCGATCGGTCACGTCGCAAGCCAGGCCGAGGTGGTCGAGCCCGAGCTCGGCGGCGGCCGCTTCGGCGTCCTCGCGACGCAGGTCGAGAATCGCCACGCGCGCGCCCTGGGCGGCCAGCGTGCGGGCCGTGGCCTTGCCGATACCGCGCGGCGATGCCGCGCCGGTCACGATGATGGTCCTGTTGTCGAGCAACATCGTTCGTCTCCTGTGTTGATGTGTGTGCAGAGTGTCGGCTCGCCGGACACCCGCATCAACGCGGAAACGCTCAGGCATGGTTGAGAAAATTTCAGATGACGCCGCGCGGGCCGTTCCGGCGTGCTGCAACGCAATATTGCACGCGGCCCGGACGCGCGACGCTCAGTTCGCGCGGCGCTGCACCGCGACCTCCCGCTCGATCCACGCAAGGAAGCGTTTCACGCGAGGCAGTTCCGCGTTCTGCCGCGGGTAAACGAGATGATGCGCCCCGACTTCCACCGCATGCGTGTCGTCGAACACGGGCACCAGCGCGCCTTCGCGAATCTTCACCGACGCGAGCATCAGGCTTTCGAGCGCGATGCCGAGGCCGAGCGCGGCGGTTTCGAGCGACATGTACGACCGGTCGAACGAAAAGTCGAAGGTCTTGCGGGCCGCGAGCGATACGCCGGCCCGGCCGAACCACTGCTTCCACTGCACGAGCGGCGTTTCGGAATAGATCAGCCGATGCGCGAGGAGGTCTTCCGGCGCGTTCACCGGATGCCGTTCGAGGTACTGCGGCGACGCGAGCGGCGCGATGAACTCGCCGCGCATCGTCTTCACCTCGAGGTTGTCCCAGTTGCCGTAGCCGTGGCGGACGTCGATATCGTAGAAGCCGTTCGAGAACGACACGTTTTCGTAAGAGCACGCCAGGTTCAGCTGGATATCGCCGTTCGCTTCCTGAAACGACGACAGCCGCGGCAACAGCCACATCAGCCCGAAGCTCGGGCTCGAATGCACGCGCAGGATATCGACCTCGGCGCGGCTCGACGCGCGCTCGGTGGCGCGGCTCAGGTCGGCCAGCGAGCCGGTGACGTCCGCCAGATAGCGCTCGCCGGTCGGCGTGAGGACGAGTCCGCGCCCTGATCGCTGGAACAGCGGCTGGCCGATCTGCGATTCGAGGTTGCTGAGCTGGTGACTCACGGCGGACGCGGTCAGGCCCAGTTCTTCCGCGGCACGATTGACGCTTTTGGTCCGGGCGACACTTTCGAACGCGATGATTGCCTTGAGCGGCGGGATGCGCATGTTGGTATCCGTTGGAATGAGCAGATCGCCTGGCAAAGCGATATCGAAACGACACCTGGAACATTGTCCGGGCCAGGCCACTGCAATACGTTACATGCCAATTCTAGAGTGCCCGAGGGCCGCCGTTCGCCGCAACGCGGTCCCGACCGGCGGGCGCGCACCGGTTCCCTAGGCGCGCGACGCACGCGTGGCGGGCCTGTCGGGTCAGGTTGCCCTGGCGCCCAGGCACCGCTTCGATCGATCATCGCGTCGGCGCGGCGGGTCGTCACTCCGGTTCAGGAACCGGCAACCCCAGCCGCCAGCTCAGGTTCCTGCGCGCCTGCCTCTCGCAGCGCGTGTAGAAGAATTCCGTCAGATAGATGCGCGGACGCACGAGCAGCCCGCGCAGAATCGTCCGCTCATGAAAATCGTAGGCCCGGTCGTCGAGATCGGGACGCTCTGCCCGCAAACGCCGGCCGTCTTCGCGAAACCGGCTGCGGGAAGCGCCGAGCGCGGCCAGGTCGATGTCGCACGTGAAGCGGGTATCCGGTTGTGCGGCAATGCCCGCGTGGGTCGTCGCGAGGATCATCGCGCAGACGGGGTCGCACGCGCGGATTCGCCCCCCGGCCTGGTGCCGGAACCAGTCCGCGCTACGCTGCTCGTTGTCCTTCGCGCCGGGCACGAAGATCACGTCATGGAACCAGAGCGCGAGTTCGACGGCGTCCGGCGCGGGAATCGCGTCGCGCGCCAGGTCGAGATGACGCAGGCATCGCCGGACATGCACGAGCGTATGGTAATGGCGCACCGGCTCCGCATAGCATTGCGCGAGCCTGCGATAGACCTCCTCGGCATGGGACCCGCCGCTGCACGACCACAACGCGACGAACCGCGCCTGCATCCGGTTCACGTTCGCTCCTTGGACCGGGGCGTCCGCGCGGAATCGCCCCATGCCGACATGACTGCGATGCGCTCAGAGAAATTCCCTGCGGATGTCGATGCTCGAGCGCTGCCCGATGTTTCCGTAGTGATGCGCGAGCCACACATCCGCCTCGCGTCGCCCGTGGTCATGCAGTTCGCTCAGAAATGTCCAATCCGCGTTGTACTTGCTCGATACGCTCAGCGCGGACAGCGCATCGTCGGCGCGAATGGAATGAATCAGCATTTCCTTCATCTCGCCGCGTTGTATCGTGCCTTGCTGGATCAGGTCGGTGACGAACGCGATCGCCCGCATCTCGCGCATCAGCGACGAATTGAAGCTGATCTCGCTGATCCGGTTGAGGATTTCCGCGGCGGTGATCGGCACGCCGCGACGCACGAGCGGATTGATGTGCACGATCACGACGTCGCGCGTCGCGCAGTTGTAGATGAGCGGATAGATGGCCGGATTCCCCATGTACCCGCCATCCCAGTAGTACTCGCCGTCGATCGAGACCGCCTGGAACAGGGTCGGCACGCATGCCGATGCCAGCACCGCGTCGGCACTGAGGTCCGCTCCGGTGAACAGGCGGATCTTCCCCGTCTCGACGTTGGTCGCGCACACGTACAGCCGGATCGGACAGTGCTTGCGCAGCGCGTCGAAATCGACCTGGCTTTCGAGCACCTCGCGCAGCGGATTCAGGTTGTTCGGATTGAACTGATAGGGTGAAAAGACCCGCAGCATCATGTCGGCGAACGCATACAGCGGCGAATGATCGAGCCCGAAGCTGTGCGTGCCCTTCAGCCAGGGCATCCAGCGCAGCGGGTTGTAGCGCTCCGCCGATTGCGCGACCGCGTGCCAGAAGTCGTGGAGTGCCTGACGCGCGCCGTCTGCGCCGCCCTTGTGCAGCCCGTACGCGAGTACCGCGGCGTTCATCGCGCCGGCGCTGGTTGCACTGACGCCTTCGATGTCGAGCCGGCCGTCTTCGAGCATGCGGTCGAGCACGCCCCAGGTGAAGGCGCCGTGCATTCCGCCGCCCTGCAACGCGAGCGCGATCGGTTTGCGCGGGCCATCGTTGCCGCGTCTTGCGTGCGTGGTTGCCATGCCCGTCTCCTCGGCGCTCCGCGCAGGCGGAGCAGCGGCAGGTCATCGAGCGCACGTCGTCACGCGATCCGTCGCCGTGCGCCGTTGTTCCATTCATCCTGCGCGCGCGTCCAATGCATCCAGCAGCGCTTTCGCGTCGCGCAGGTCGCTTGTATCGAAACCTTCCGTGAAGCAGGCTAGCACCTCGGACAGCGCTTGCCTCGCCTCCACGGTTTTCCCCTGCCGCTGCAACAGCCGCGCAAGGTCCGACGCCGCCCGCAATTCCAGCGCTCGGGCACCCTGGCGGCGCGCGCGCTCGATCGCCCGGTGAAAGCAGCCGGCGGCCTTGTCGTCGCGCGCCGCGACGGCCCCTTCGTCGCGCGCCGCGACAGCCCCTTCGTCGCGCGCCGCGACAGCCCCTTCGTCGCACGCCGCGACGGCCCCCTGCTCGCTCGCCCCGCCGGCCAGATAGACGCCCGTGAGCCGGTACAGCTCGGCCTCGAAGCAGTGCTCACCGGTTTGCTCGACGAGCGTCGTCGCCTCTTTCAGCAGGTCCAGCGCTGCCCGCCGGTCGCCCGCGCGCCAGTAACTGTCGGCGAGCAGCGCGAGGGAATAGGGCCGCTGGTCTTCGCCGCCGGCGGCCCGCTGCGCATCGAGGCCCAGCCGCATCTGCGCGATGCCGTCCCGGATGTTGCCTTGCGCGCTCATCGCCCAGCCCCGCAGGAGCGTCCCCCATGCGAGCCAGTACGGCAAGCCGTGCTCGGTCGATACGGCAATGACCGCTTCCGCGCGCTCGGCGGCAAGCGTCGGCTCGCGCCGCAGCTGATGCAGGTGTGCCGTGTAGGTCAGGCTGAACGCCAGGGACGGCCCATAGGAAAGGTGCCGGGCGAGCGCCAGTGCTTCGACGCTGCGCCTGAGCGCCTGGTCGGGATACCCCTGGATCCACAGGGTCAACACCAGGAAACTGAGCGCCCGGATGCCCGGATCGACCCCGTGCGCGAACACGTGGGCCTGATGCTGCTCCGGATCGTAGATCGCGATCGCCTGTTCCAGGTGGGTGCGGGCGGCCGTGAAATCGCCCTGCAGGAAGAAGCACGAACCCAGCGCGCTATGGGCCTCGATGAGAAAGCCGGGGTCGTTCGCATCGCGGGCCGTACCGAGCATCTGCCGGCCCAGGTCGGTCGCGAGCGCATACTCGCCGCGCACCACGTGGTGCATCCGCAATCCCAGCTGCGTCGCGAAGCGTTGCGATACCTCGCCCGTGCGCTCGCACAACTCGAGCGCGCGCGTATAGGTGGCGCCCACCTCCGTCGCGCCATACCCGCGCACATCCATCAGGACCGGCCCGAGGGACAGCAGCAGCGTCAGTTCCCAATGCGCGCGCATCGGTGTGTCCGGCAAGCCCTTCAGCAACGCAAGCGCCGCGCCGAGGTGATTCATCGCATCGTGATGGGCCGCATGGCGCAGCGCCTGCTGGGCCGCACGATGCAGGTATTCGACCGCCTTCGGAATGTTGCCGCTCTGACCGTAGTGATGCGCGAGTTCGCTGCAGTAATCGGCGATGCGCGTCGGGAACAGCACCTCGATCGCCTGCGCGGTGCGCTCGTGCAGCGCGGTGCGCCGCTCCGTGAGCAACGAGCGCCCGGCCACTTCCTGGGTCAGCGCGTGCTTGAACGAATAATTGACCTCGGGAAAGGCGGGCCGTTCGTAGATGAACTCCGCGGCTTCCAGATGCGCGAGCAGGCGACGCAGTTCGTCGTCCCGCGCCGCCACCTCGCCGCAGATGCGCCGGATCAGGCTGAACGGAAACTCGTGGCCGATCACGGCAAGCGCCTGCAGCAGTTCCTTTTCCTCGACGGGAAGCCGATCGATCCGGGCCGCCAGCACGCCCTGCACGGTGGTCGGGATATGCAGCGTCGCCGGCGTCTCCACGATGCGATAACGCCCGGCCTCGCCGAGCAGCGACTTCTCTTCGACGAGCGTCTGGACCACTTCCTCCATGAAGAACGGATTGCCCTCCGTCTTCTCCAGAATGAGCTGCTTCAGCGGCACGAGCGTGCGATCCTCGCCGAGCAGCGCCGTGAGCAGCCCCTGCGCATCGGACGGGCCGAGCGGCTCGAGCCGGATCCTGCTGCAATGAACCGCGCCGGCCCACGCCGGCCGATACTCGGGCCGGTAGTTCACCAACAGCAGGATGCGTGCGTCCGGCACGTGATCGATCAGATAACTCAGGAATGCTTCCGTTTCACGGTCCAGCCATTGCAGATCCTCGAACAGCAAATGAACCGGCTGATTCTGGCTCTCGCGCACGAGCAGCTGCCTGATCGCGTCGAAGGTGCGCTCACGCCGGATCTGCGGATCCATCTCGACCAGCACCGAGCCGCCCTCGCCGATGCCGAGCAGATAGAGAACGTACGGCACGAGGTCCTCGAAACCGCGCTCCAGCGCGAGCGCCTTGCCGATGACCTTTTCCCGGCAGCGCCGCTCGTCGTCCTGCGGCGTGATCTGGAAATAGTTCTTCAGGAGTTCGATCAGCGGCAAATTGGAAAACGCCTTGCCGTGCGATACCGAAAACGTCTCCAGTACCAGCGCGCCGCGCCGTGAACGCTCCTTGAACTCGTGGAACAGACGAGACTTGCCGACGCCGGCCTCGCCCACCACGCCGACCACGCGCCCGTGCCCGGCCCGCATGGTCTCCAGGGCCCGGTTCAGGTGTTCCAGTTCCGTTTCGCGCCCGACGAACCGCGCGAGACCACGGTGCGCCGCCAGCTGCAGGCGCGTGCGCAACGCACCCAGCCCCAGCACTTCGTAGACGCATAGCGGCGCGGGAATGCCCTTGAGTTGCGTGGCCCCGAGCGCCTTGAACTCGAAATAGCCTTCGGCCAGCTTGTGGGTGGATTCGCTGACGAGAATCGACGTGGGCGCGGCGATGCCCTCGATCCGCGACGCGATGTGGATCGTATGCCCGAGCGGGTCGTATTCGGTGTGCAAGTCGTCGGTGCGGATCGAGCGGACGACGACCTCGCCCGTATGCACGCCGACGCGAATCTGCAGAGGAATGCCTTCCTGCAGCCGAATCCGGTCGCCATGCTGCCGCATCGCCTGCTGCATGCGCAATGCGGCGAAGAGCGCGCGCTGCGCGTGGTCCTCGTGGGCGATCGGCGCGCCGAACAGCGCGAGGATGCCGTCGCCGAGCGATTTGGCGACGTACCCTTCGTAGTAGTGGACCGCCTCCATCATCAGCTCGACCACCGGCACGATCAGGCGATGCGCCACTTCGGGATCGAGGTCGTGGATCAGCGCGGTCGACCCGGCCATGTCGGCAAACAGCGCGGTAACGGTCTTGCGCTCGCCGGCGGGCTCGCCGCGCGCTTCCATCGCCGCGTGTTCGGCACGGATGCGCTCGGCCAGATGATCGGGCGTGTAATGAATCGGGGTGGGCGACGGCGCGTGAGCCGACGGTCGGGACAATGGCGCCGCGGCGGCAGGTGTCGCCAGCGGCGCTCCGCAATGGCTGCAGAAGCGGGCTGCCGGCGCTGCGTCATGCCCGCACTGCGGGCAGGTGCGGGACAGCACGGCGCCACATTCCTGGCAGAACCCCGCACCGGGAGGATTCTCCGATCCGCAAATTGTGCAGCGCATAAAACCCTCTTCCAGCCAAGGGTCGACCTCGAAACATTATGCGCCACTCTCTGCCGGTATTCAGGTCGGTGAATGCGCGTACGCATGCCGACGAGCGCAGGAACGAACGGTTCGATGGGCGCTCTTCGCGATTGTCACGCGCCGGGTCGAGTCAGCGGCCGCATCATTCGCCGACGCGCAGGACATCCATGCCGATTGCCTCGGCTCGATCCGGGCCGCTCGCCGCGTCCCTACATTTTCCCCGCCAGGTGAAACCGCGACGCCGGATGCCACAGCCTGACCGACGTCGCGACGTGCTCGCCGACCCAGGTGCGGCGCTTCAACACCAGGCACGGCTCGCCGATTTCCATCACGAGATGCCGGCGCACCTGCGCATTGGGCTTCTCCGCATAGATCCGGAACTCGGCGCGCTGGATCGGCGCGAGCCGCACCATGTAGTGGTTCGGCGTCTCGATCGTGAAATCCTGCTCCAGGTAGTCGGGAAACAACGCCGGATTGACGTAGCGATCCTCGAACTGGATCGGCTCGTCTTCCTCGAAATGCACGATGCGCGAATGAAACACCGGCCCCGAGCGCAGCCCGAGCGCATCGATCGCGTCCGGGTCGACGCTGCGCTCGATCAGCACGACGCGCGCGCTGTGCCGATGACCGCGTTCCGCAATCTCGTCCGCGATGTTGCGGATCTCCAGGACCGTCGATTCGTAATGCCGGCGCTCGACGAACGTGCCGGCGCCCTGGATGCGGGTCAGCACGCGTTCGTTCGTCAGTTCGCGCAGCGCGCGCGACACCGTCATCCGGGCCACGCCGAATTCCTTGACCAGCTCGGCCTCGGTCGGGATCGCGCCGCCGGGTTTCCAGTCGCCCTTCGCGATCCGCTCGACGACGTAGCGCTTGATCTGTTGATAGGCCGGCAGTGCGCGCGCCGGCACGGCCTCGCCCGATGCCCTCGCCGGCCGTGCGGAAAGTTGTCGCTCCGTCTCGTTCATGCACCCTCGACCGAATGAATAATGGATGATCCGCCCGTCGTGGCCGGTCGTGGCCGGTCGTCACTGCAACGGCGGCGGCGCCCCCGCGACGATGCCGGCCGCGATCGCGATGTCGTCCGCGAGCGGCCGGTCGTCGCGATACGCCGGTACGCGTTCGCGCACGTGCCGCCACAGCGCGTCGGTCGACGCGGCCCGCCCGGTTTCGTTCGCTTGCAAGTCGTATGCCTGCGCGGCGGCGAGCAGCTCGATCGCGAGCACGCGCGTCGCGTTCTCGATGATGTCGAGCGCCTTCAGCGCGGCCGGCGTCGCATGACACAGGTGATCTTCCTGCAGCCCCGACGTAATGCCGCCGTCGAGGCTCGCCGGCGCCGCGAGCCGCTGATTCTGCGCGACCAGCGCGACCGCCGTGTATTGCGCGATCATGAAGCCCGAACACGTGCCGCCCGGCGCCGCGAGAAACGCCGGCAGGCCGCTCACGAGCGGATTGACGAGACGGTCCAGCCGCCGCTCGGCGATGGCCGCCACCTGCGCCATCGCGGCCGCGAGGCTGTCCATCGCCAGCGCGATGCCCGCGCCGACCGCATGCGCCTGCGAATGAACGGCCGGCGCATCGCGCGTACCGGCGACGATCGGATTGTCGGTGACGGACGCGAGTTCGCGATCGACGACGTCCGCCGTGACCGCGAACACGTCGCGCGCCGCGCCGTGCACGTGCGGAATCGTGCGCAGGCTCAACGGATCCTGCGTATGCCGCCCGCTCGCCGCGGCGAGCATCGGGCTGTCGGCCAGCATCGTCCGCAAGCGCGCGCCGACGTGCCCGATGCCGGGCGAGATCCGCAACGCGAGCGAGGCCGGGTCGAACGCGGCGAGTTGCCCGCCGAGATTCTCGAAGCTCGCCGCCGCGATCCAGTCGGCCCAATCGAGCAGCCGTTCCGCGCGGGCCAGCGCGAGCGCGGCGAGCCCCGTGACGCACGGCGTGCCGTTGACCAGGCTCAACCCTTCCTTCGCACCGAGCACGAGCGGTTCGCGGCCGATGCGGCGCAGCGCCTCGGCGCCGCCGATGCGTTCGCCGCGGTGGCGCGCATGGCCGTGCCCGATGCAGACGAGCGCGACGTGCGCCATGTGGGTCAGATAGCCGACCGAGCCGTGCGCCGGCACCTCCGGCAGGCAATCGTGCTCGAGCAGCGCGACGAGCTGGTCGACGACGTCGGCATGGACGCCCGAATGCCCGTGCGCGAAATTGTTGATCGCGGCCGCGACGATCGCGCGCGTTTCGGCCGCGCCGAGCGGCATGCCGACACCGACCGCGTGACTCATCAGGATGTTGCGCGACAGCGTACTCTGCTGTGCCGGCGACACGATCACGTCGCACAGCGCGCCCACGCCGGTATTGACGCCGTAAGCGCGAATCCCGCGCGCGACGATCTCGTCGACGAGTTCGCGCGCGGCAACGACGCGCGCGCGTGCCTCGTCGGCCAGCGCCAGCGGCTCGCCGGCCGCCACCGTCGCAACCTGTCGCCAGTCGAGCGGCCGAGCCGCACGGAATACGGTCATGGCAGCCTCAGTTGGTGGTGCGGTCGTGGTGGCTCGACACGAATTGCCGGAAGCGCTCGGAGCACTGGCCGCCGAACAGGTCGTCGGGCGTGCCGTCCGAGTCGACTTCGCCCTGATGCAGGAACAGCACGCGATTCGACACGTGCCGCGCGAAGCCCATTTCATGCGTGACGACCAGCATCGTGCGCCCCTCTTCCGCCAGCGAGCGCATCACGCGCAGCACTTCGCCGACCAGCTCCGGATCGAGCGCGGACGTCGGTTCGTCGAACAGCATCACTTTCGGATGCATCGCGAGCGCGCGGGCGATCGCGACGCGCTGCTGCTGGCCGCCCGACAGGTGCGCCGGATAGTAGCCGCGCTTGTCGGCGAGACCGACGCGCGCCAGCAGCGCCTCGGCCTCCTCGACCGCTTCGGCGCGGCTGCGCTTTTGCACGCGCAGCGGCCCCTCGACGAGGTTGTCGAGCACCGTCATGTGGGACCACAGGTTGAAGTTCTGAAAGACCATGCCGAGCTGGGAGCGGATCCGGTCGACCTGGCGCCGGTCGCTCGGATGCAGCTTGCCGTCGCGCGCACGCTTCATCGCGAGCGTTTCCCCGGCGAGCGCGACGGAGCCGTCGTCGGGTGTCTCGAGCAGGTTCAGGCAGCGCAGGAACGTGCTCTTGCCCGAGCCGCTCGCGCCGAGGATCGAGATGACGTCGCCCTCATGCGCGTCGAGCGAAATGCCCTTCAGCACATGATGGTCGCCGAACGACTTGTGGATGTTCTTGACCGACAGCGCAACGGGAGCAGCGGTGTTCATCGGATTCTCCTGGAAAGGACGGGGACGCTCAGGGCGCGACGCGTTGAGGATTGCGCGTCGCCGCGGCGGGCGCACCGGTGGGCTTCGGCGCACGCAGGTGCCCGGAAAGCCGCCATTCGAGCGCGCCGAGCAGGCGCACGACGATGAAGTTCAGGCCCAGATAGATCACGGCAGCGCAGACGAACACCTCGGTCGTCCGATAGGTTTGCTGGATGATCTGCTGCGCGACGCCCGTCACTTCCCATACCGTGACGAGGCTCGCCAGCGCGGTCGACTTGACGAGCAGCACCGCTTCGGTCGAATACGCGGGCAGGCACTGGCGCAACGCGATCGGGCCGATCACGCGCCGCAGCAGCGCGAAGCCCGACAGGCCGATCGAATAGCCGGCCTCGATCTGCCCGACCGGCACGGCCATCAGCCCGCTGCGCAGGATCTCGGCCGTGTAGCCCGCCGTGCACAGCGCGAGCGACAGCACCGCGCAGACGTACGGCTCGCGCAGCAGCGGCCACATGAAGCTTTCGCGGATCACGCCGAACTGGCCGAGCCCGTAATACACGAGGAACATCTGGATCAGCAGCGGCGAGCCGCGAAACACGAGGATGTAGGCACGCGCGAAGCGGTTCGGCAGCCAGCGCGGCGACACGCGCATCGTGACGATCACGAGCGACAGCAGGCCGCCGAGCACGAGCGAGGCGAAGAACAGGCCGAGCGTGGTCGGTACGGCCGCGAGCAGCTGGCGCAGCGTATCGAAGAGAAAAGCGAAATCGAGGGACATGCACGTTCTCCGTCAGTTGCGCGCGAAATTGCGTCGGAACGACCGGCCGACGATCGCTTCCGCGCGGTTGAACACGCGGTTCGACACGCCCGTCATCAGCAGATACAACGCCCCGCCCGCGACGAAGAACACGAAGTACTGGTGGGTCGAGTTGGCGGCGATCTGGCTCGTGCGCAACAGCTCGGCGAGCCCGGTGACCGAGATCAGTGCCGAGTCCTTGAGGCTCAGCTGCCACACGTTGCCGATCCCGGGCAGCGCGAAGCGCAGCACCTGCGGAACCAGGATGCGCCGCAGCACCATGCTGCGCGGCATGCCGATCGCGCGCGCGGCTTCGAGCTCGCCCTTCGACACCGCGAGCACCGCCGCGCGATACACCTCCGCCTGGTAGGCGCCCGAGATCATGCCGACCGCGAGCGCGCCGATCACGAACGGCGGCACGCCGATGAAGCCTTCCGCGCCTAACCACTGGCCGACGGCCGTGACGAGCGTCGAGCCGCCGAAGTAGAACAGATAGATGACGAGCAGTTCGGGCACGCCGCGAAATACCGTCGTGTACAGGTCGCCGAGCAGGCGGGCGCTGCGGTAGCGCGACAGCTTCGCCGCCGCGATCGCCGCGCCGATCACCGCGCCGACCGCGAGCGCGGCAAGCGTCAGCGCGACCGTCATCAGTGCGGCGAGCAGCAGCACACCGCCCCAGCCTTCGGTTCCGAAGCCGAGCATTTCGAGAATCGCCATGCGTGCCTCCCGGCAAGCGTTGAGTGAATCGTCAGGATGCCTGCCGCCGCGCGTCGTTCGGGTCGCTCGCGCGGCGGCGGCATGCTTACGGCGTGACGTCGGTCTTGAACCACTTGTCAGCCAGCTTCTTCACCGTGCCGTCCGCGAGTGCCGCGCCGATCGCCGTATCGAACTTCGTCTTCAGGTCGGCATCCTGCTTGCGGAACGCGAGCCCTTCGCCCGGCCCCCAGATCGGCCCGCCGAGCTTCGGCCCCGCGAGCACGATCGACGCGGTGTCCTTCTTCGTGTTGTTCGCCGCGTAGTACGTGACGTCGTCGAACGACGCATCGATGCGCCCGGCGACGAGGTCGAGGTCGCGTTCGGGCGAAGTCTTGTACACGCGAATCGACGCGATGTCCTTGAAGCTGTCGTTGATGAATTTCGTATAGACGGTGCCCGACTGGATGCCGATCGTCTTGCCCTTCAGCTGCTTGCGCAGCGCATCGACGGTGGGCTTGTCCGCGTTCGCGTCACCCGTCAGCTTGACCATCGGCGCGCCGGGCGCGGCCTTCGGCAGGATCTTGGTGTCGGTGACGGCGAACGTCGCGGGCGTCGCCGCATACGGACGCGAGAACAGCAGGATCTTTTCGCGCTCCGGCGTGATGGAAATCGCATCCATCAGGATGTCGAACTTGCCGGCCTGCAGGCCGGGAATCATCCCGTCCCAGTCCTGCGCGACCATGTTGCACTGCACCTTGATCCGCTCGCACACGTTGGCGAGCAGCTCCGGTTCGAAACCGCCCAGCTTGCCGCCCGGCAGCGTGAGGTTCCACGGTGCGTAGCCGCCTTCGAGCGCGACCGTCACCGTCTTCCATTCCTTCGCCTGCGCCGGTGCGCCGAGCGTTGCCGCCGCAGCCGCGATGACACCGATCGTCTTGATTGCCCACTTGATCCGCTTGCCGTTCACGAGATTTCTCCTTGCGTTGAGGTTCGTCATCCCTTCGGTGCTGCAGCAAGCCGCCTCAGGAATTTGTCTATACAAGCATGCAAGAAGAAAAACAGCGCGACAAGCAGCGATCAAAAAAAACCGGGTAAACGCGGGAAATCCCCTAATTTCGGGGCTCTGACGTGCCTCTTCGTGGGGAATTCAGGCACGCGTTTGGTGCATCTCGTACGATCCAATCGCAAGGATGACTAGACAAATTCCGGATTGGATCAGGGGGCGGCAAATGCGGGGAACCCGGCCCGCGACGGGCGCGGCGCGCTCGGGCGGTCACGTCTCGCAACGACGCTGGCTCGAACGGGAACGAAACTGATTCGGGCGGGCCGGCTGCCGATGAAAACGCGAGCGGCCCGTGAGCCAAACGGTTCGGCATCCTTCCTGAAATCGGCATTCGCGCAGAAGATCGCCCGAAGCCGGTATCGGACGCAAGGTTGACGTTGCCGTCGCGGTCCGGCGACGGCTTGCAATCGGGCTGCTACGAATCCGCGCGGCCGCCCTCGATCTCGATCGACGTCTCCCAGCGGAAGTAGCCGGACACCGCACCGCCACGGTCGAGCACGGCGAAATCGGCCGTGCACGTGGTGGCGCCCGCAGCCAGCACGTCGCTGCGCCAGTAATGGTCCGGCATCGGCCGGCACTGCGGATGGAGCAGGTCGTCGTCGGACGGCACCGGCGTCGCGGCGTCGCGCACCTGCGCTTCGATCGGCGCGACGATGCCGGCGTCCCGCAAGGCGAACCGGATGAACAGGACGCTCACTTCGGCACGCAGCGCCAGCGCCGTTTCGCGCAGGCGGAGTTGGTCGCCCGGCGACAGGCCGGCAAAGAGCCGGCTGTCGTTGCGGCCGAGCGGCCCGGTGTCGCCGGGGCTCACCACATAGATGTGCCGGCCGTCGATCACGGTCGGCGCATCGGCGTTCCGGCTCGCATCGGGATAGGCCGACAGCAGCGTGACGGCATCGACGATCGCAAGCACGTCGCAACGAAGACCAGGCATGGCGCTTCCTCCGGAACGGGACAATGACGCGGGCGACCGTCGCGCGGCCGCCCGCCTGCCGAGATCAGTTGTGGATCGAGATGAACGGGTCCCACTGATAGCAACCCAGCGACTGGCAATTGCGGTCGATGATCTGGAAGTAGAAGTGGTAGGTGACGCGGCCTTCCGACAGCGTTTCCGACGACCAGTAGTAGTTGTCCACCTTCTGGCAGGTCGGCGTCGACGGCGAGCTCGGGTTCGGAATCGGGATCGATGCGGTGGCCTTGCGCGGCGTCGGCGTCGAAATCAGGTCGCGGCCCTGGTTGGCGATGAAGCCGTAGAACACGACCTGCTTCTCGAAGCCCAGCGACAGGCTCGTTTCACGCCATCGGATCAGGTCGCCCACCTGGGCTTTCAGGTCGAGTTCGCCGCCCGCCTGCCCGGACACGACGTTGTCCTGGTTCGTGACCATGTAGACGTGCTTCCAGTCGATCAGCGTCGGGTTTTTCGGATCCCGGCTGGGATTCGGATATTTCTGGAGAATGGTTTCGGTATCGATCGAGACGAGCACATCGGTAACGCGTGACATAGAAGCTCCCGTTCAGGTAGATGGGTTGCCGGTGCGTGGACACCGTTCCATGCGACCTTCGATCACCGATCGGGTGATCGATTCGCACGAAACCTTGAAAACATCAATTTGTCCCGCGACTCGAATTTACATCGAGCGGTTAATCCAATGAACCTGTAAATGCTGACAGTTCTCGATTATTTTTTATAAGGACCTCAATTTGCGAAAACAATATTCCGGATTGAATCGATATTTCACATGATTTTCAATACTGCAAAATCGGCGCATCCGGGTCGCCGGATACGCGGGAGCGCGGTTCAAATGCGGCAAGCACGCGTCAGGCGGGGCGCAGACCCAACAAGGAGTATTTCAGCGTTTCAATAATATTTTTATTAACGCCACCATTTTCCGGGACGAACGCGCGACCTTGATGCGCATATATGTGAATTGAATCTCGCATTTCACGCAAAAACAGAAACAAAAAGACTTGCGCGAATCGCGTCCGACTTCGCCATTACCGAACCACACGTGTAACGGCATTATTTCATCTCGCATTCCACCGTGAGAGATCAAGAAAAAATCCGCAGCAAAACAACTGACGACAAATGTTCGCACTCGTGCGTGGCCGGGATCCCGTCATGCAGTCGCACGGATCACGCCCGGTACGAGATCCCGGGCGCGCACGCGCACCCGGCCTCCCCGCTACTCGACATTGTCCGCGACGTCCGTCATCCGGATCATGTGCGGCTTGACGCCTTCGTCGTCCGCGGCCACCGCTTCCTTCGGATGGATCAGCGCTTCGAGCCGCGCCTTCGTTGCAATGAACTCGGGCGTATTGACCTGCGCATAATCGCGCGGTCGCGGCACCGGCACCTCGATCAGTTCCTGCACGCCACCCGGGTTCGCCTTCAGCACCAGAATCCGGTCCGCCAGGAAGATCGCCTCGTCGAGGTCGTGCGTGATGAACAGGATCGTCACGTCGATATTGCGCCAGATGTCGAGCAGGTGGGTCTGCATCCGCGCACGCGTCTGCGCGTCGAGCGCGCCGAACGGCTCGTCCATCAGCAGGATCCGCGGGCGGTTCGCGAGCGCGCGGGCAATCGCCACGCGCTGCTTCATCCCGCCCGACAACTGGTGCGGATACACGTCGGCGAAACGCGTCAGCCCGACGAGATCGAGCCACTGCAGCGCCTCGCGCTCGGCCTCGCCGCTGCTGCTGCCGTTCATGCGCAGGCCGAACATCACGTTCTTCTTCACGGTGAGCCACGGAAACAGCGTATAGCCCTGGAACACCATCCCGCGGTCGGCGCCCGGCCCCTGCACGGGCTTGCCGTCCAGCAGCACCTCGCCGCTCGTCTGCGCGTCGAGCCCGGCCAGGATGCGGATCAACGTCGACTTGCCGCAGCCGGACGGGCCGATCACGCACACGAACTCGCGCCGGTGCGTGCGGAAACTGATGTCGTCGAGCGCGACGCACTCGCCCTGCGGCGTCGCGAAACGCTTGCCGACATGGCGCACGTCGAGAATCACGTCGCGGGTTTTCAGCCGCGCGAAGCGCTCGCGCACCGCGTCGGATTGAATCAGGTAATCGGGAACGGCTTGCGGATTCTGCATGATGCCCTCTGCGAAAATCGGTCGATGGATGCGCGTCGACGGGTGTCACGCCTTCAGCGTGCGATCCCACGGAAACAGCTTGCGGCCGAGCAGCCCGAGCACGATGTCGGTGCCGAGGCCGATGATCCCGATCATCAGGATCGCCGCGTATACGTTGTCGAAATGCTGGTAGCGGGCCTGCTGGCTGATGTACCACGTGATGCCCGAACTCGTGCCGACGAGTTCGGCGACGATCAGGTAGGTCCACGCCCAGCCGAGCAGGATCCGCTGGTCGCGATACAGGTCCGGCAGCACGCCCGGAATCACGACGTGCGTGAGCAGCTTCAGCTTCTTCGTGCCGAGCGTCATCGCGGCCTCGAACAACCCGTATTCGAGCTTGCGCGTCGTGTTCGCGACGATCAGCACCTGCTGGAACAGCGTGCCGATCACGATGATCGCGATCTTCGGCGCGTCGTAGATGCCGAGAATCGCGACCATCAGCGCGCCGAACGCCGGCGCCGGCAGGTAGCGGAAGAACTCGAGGAACGGCTCCTGCAGCCGCGCGAGCGCACTGAAGGTGCCGCAGACGATGCCGAGCGGCACGCCGATCGCGGACGAGATCACGAAGCCCCAGAAGATGATCCGGATGCTGTGCCACAGGCTCTCGTGCAGCCACACGCCGTCGCGCGATGCGGGCGGCGTCGTGAATGCCGTGTAGAACGCGCGCAGCACCTGGTGCGGCGCGGGCAGGTAGACCGGGTTCGCGCGCACGCCTTCGGGCACGGCCGCGTGCGTCGCACGCGCATGTGCGAGCTCGTCGTCGAACACGTCGCGGTCGATCTGCATGCCGGCCTGGAAATAGTCGACGCTCCCGGGATTCGTGATGCGCATCTGCGGATGCCAGACGAACGGCACATAGCTGATCAGGCACCAGACGGCGCACGGCAGCAGGAACGACGCGAGGCCGAGCGTCCATTTGCCGCGCGTCGTCAGTTCGCGGCGCACGGCCAGCCAGCCGGTCGTGTTGCGGGTCATTGACATGGGAATCTCCGTATCGTTGCGGGTGCCGGTCGCGCGCCACCCAAGGGCCACGCGCGACCGGGCGTTCATTGCAATGCGCCGTTGGCGGCCTGGGCGCGGTAGGCCCGCCAGCCGCCGAAGCGCGTGATGTCCTGCGCATCGTCGAGCGCCGCGCTTTCGCACAGGAAACCCTGCACCCACGAGCCGTCCGCGAGCGTCAGCGTGCCGATGCCGAGCGGCGCCGCAATCCCGGCGACGAAGCTGCCGTACGCGTCGACCGGCATCTCCCAGATCTCGACCGCGATCGGCGCGCCACCGTCCGGCACGCGCACGAGGCCCGGCTTGGCGACGCCGCCGCTGGCCGCCGCGGACAGCGCGTAGAGGCGATAGGCAGCGGCCGTCGTCGTCGCGGCGACGAAACGCGCGCCCCGATCCGTGAGCTGCCCGTTCAGCGGCTCGCCACGCAGATGCGCGCCGACGACGGCCACGCGCACGACACCGGACGACGCGTTGAACGACACGTTGAACGACGCGTTGGACGACACGCCGGACGACACATCGGACGATGCGCCAGACGACACATCGGACGACGCACCGGGCGCAGGCGCCGCCGGCGCTGGCGCCCCGGCATCGCCGACAACCGCATCGCCGACGCCCGCATCGCCGCCCGCGACAGCGCCGCCGACCCACGCCTGCGCGAGATCCAGCAGCCGCGCATCGTCGTGCGCGCGGCCGACGAACGTGATCCCGAACGGCAAGCCCGCATGCCGTCCGCTTTCGCACGTGCCAGCCGGCACCGCGATCGCCGACAGGTCGAGCAGGTTGACGAAATTCGTGTAGTAGCCGAAGCGCGAATTAACGCCGATCGGGTCGGCTTCGAGCGCGTCGACGGTCGCGGTCGTCGCCGAGGTCGGCATCACGATCGCATCGAGCCCGCCCCATGCGCGATCGGCCTCGACGCGCAGCGTCGCGAGCCGGTCGAATGCCGCGAACGCATCGGCCGCGCTGAAACGCGACGCACCGCCGACGATCTCGCGGATCACCGGATGCAGCGCATCGGGTTCCCGCGCGGCGAATGCGCCGATCGCGGCGAGCCGCTCGGCCACCCACGGGCCTTCGTACAGCAGCCGCGCGGCGGCCAGGAACGGGCCGAAGTCGATCTCGACGACCCGCGCGCCGGTCGCGCGCAGGCGTTCGAGCGCCACGCCCCACGCCGCGCGATACGATTCGTCGCCGAAGAACTCGAGCTGATCGGCACGCGGCACGCCGAAGCGCAACTGCGCGAGCGGCCGCCCCGGATGCGCGCGCAGTCCGTTGGCGCCCGGCATCGGCTGCCACGCGCGCCCGTACGGATCGCCTTCGGTCACGCCATGCGCGGCGTCGAACACGGCCCGCGCATCGGCCGGCGAGTGCGCGAACACCGACACGCAATCGAGCGAGCGGCACGCCGGCACGACACCGAGCGTACTCACCACGCCGCGGGTCGGCTTGAGCCCGACGAGGCCGTGGAACGCGGCCGGCACGCGCCCGGAGCCGGCCGTATCGGTGCCGAGCGAGAAGGTCGCGACGCCGAGCGCGACCGCCACCGCCGACCCGGAACTCGACCCGCCCGACGCATAGCGCGGATCGAGCGCATTGCGGCACGCGCCGTAAGGCGAGCGCTGCCCCGAGAGCCCGGTCGCGAACTGGTCGAGATTGGTCTTGCCGACGGGAATCGCGCCGGCCGCGATCAGCCGCTCGACGACGGGCGCGCTGCGTGCGGGCGTGTACGCATAAGCCGGACAGGCCGCCGTCGTCGGGATGCCCGCGAGGTCGATGTTGTCCTTGATCGCGAACGGCACGCCGTACAGCGGCAGCGTCGCGATGTCGCGCCCGGCGAGCGCGTCGGCATACCGCGTCATCTCCGCGCGCGACAGCGGCCGGATCCACGCGTGATGCGGGTCGCCCGTGTCCAAATGCGCGGCGATCGCGTCGACGAGCGCATGCGGCGTCAGGTCGCCCGCTTCATAGCGCGCGCGCAGCGCGGCAATCGAGCGCAGCCCGGGCAGGAGGGAGCGTTCCGTCGTGTTCATGCGACCTCCTCGGCAGCGCCCGCCTTCATCACCATCAACCGCTGGCCGGCCACCACCGCCGCGCCCGGCGCGCAATCGATCGTCTCGATCGTGCCGTCTTCCGTTGCCGTCACCGCCACCTCCATCTTCATCGACTCGACGATCGCGACGACCTGTCCTTCGGTCACGCGCTCGCCGGCTTCGACCAGCACCTTCCACACGCTGCCCGACACGTCCGCGGCAATCGCCCGCTGCGTGTCGTCGAGCGCGCCCGCCGCGCGCGCCGCCTGCCCGTCGCCCGGCTCCGCTTCACCGACGTATTCCGCCTGCCCGGCCGCCCGCCATCGCTCGCGCTCGGCTTCGAACGCGGTTTGCTGCGCGGCCTTGAACGTCGCGATCGAATCCGCCTCGTCGCGCAGGAAGCGGTTGTATGCGCCCAGATCGAACACGGATTCCTCGATCCTCAGCGCCGCGCGGCCCGCGATGAAATCCGCGCGCAGTGCGGTCAGCTCGGCTTCGCTGACTTCGTAGAAGCGGATCTCGTCGAAGAAGCGCAGCAGCCACGGCTTGCCGGCCTCGAATTCGCGCGTGGTGCGGTGGCGGTTCCACATCTGCACGGTCCGGCCGACGAACTGGTAGCCGCCGGGCCCTTCCATCCCGTACACGCACAGATACGCGCCGCCGATGCCGACCGCGTTCTCCGGCGTCCAGGTGCGCGCGGGGTTGTACTTCGTGGTCACCAGCCGGTGCCGCGGATCGATCGGCGTCGCGACCGGCGCGCCGAGATAGACGTCGCCGAGCCCCATCACCAGATAGCGCGCGTCGAACACGATGCGCTTGACGTCGTCGATGCTCGCCAGCCCGTTGATGCGCCGGATGAACTCGATATTGCTCGGGCACCACGGCGCATCGGGCCGCACCGACTGCATGTAGCGCTCGATCGCGATGCGCGTCGACGGGTCGTCCCACGACAGCGGCAGATGCACGATGCGATTCGGCACGCGCATGTCGGCCACGTCGGGCAGTTCGCGCTCCGCGGCCTGCAGATGCGCGAGCAGCGTGGCGAGCGGCAGCGTCCGCGCGTCGAACTGCACCTGCAGCGAACGAATCCCCGGCGTCAGGTCGAGCATGCCGGGCAGCCGGTGCGCGTCGAGCCAGCACATCAGCGCATGCACGCGAAAGCGCAGGTTCAGGTCGAGCACGAGCGGCCCGTATTCGACCAGCACGTTGCGATCGCCGGAGCGCCGGTACACCACGCCGATGCCGCCGCCGGCCGCCGGATCGCGATGCAGCACGCAATCGTCCGGCGCGCCGGCGCAAGCCGCAGGCACGACCGCGGCGGCGGCAGGCGCGGGCGACACGCGGGCGCGCACGAACTGCACGGTGTCGCCCGGCCGCAACTGCCCGAGCTTCCACAACTCGTCGCGCACGACCGTCACCGGGCACACGAAGCCGCCCAGGCTCGGGCCGTCGGGGCCGAGGATCACCGGCATGTCGCCGGTGAAATCGACCGCACCGATCGCATACGCGTTGTCGTGGATGTTCGACGGATGCAGGCCCGCCTCGCCGCCGTCCACCCGCGCCCATTGCGGCTTCGGGCCGATCAGCCGCACGCCGGTGCGGCTGGAGTTGTAATGGACCGTCCACTGCGTGCCGTAGAGCATCGCGATGTCGTCGGGCGTGAAGAAATCCGGCGCGCCGTGCGGACCGTCGAGCACGCCGAGCGTCCATGCGTGCGTCAGCGCGGGAACCTCGGCCGCGGCCAGCGTCGCGCCCGCGTCGCCGCGCCCCGCGTCCGCGTGCAGATGCAGCACGTCGCCCTTGCGCAGCGCGCGCCCCGCGTGACCGCCGAACTGGCCGAGCGTGAAGGTCGCCTTGCTGCCGAGATAGTCGGGCACCTGCAGCCCGCCCTTCACGGCCAGGCAGGCGCGCACGCCCGCGCCGGTCACGCCGCCGAGCTTGAGCACCGCGCCGGGCCGCGCGCGCAGCACCTGCCAGAACGGCGCGTGCTCGCCGTCGAGCGTGGCCGCGAGCGGCGCGCCGCCGAGCACGAACAGCGTCGCCGTGTTGAAGCGCAGCGTCGCGCCGACCATCGTGAATTCCAGCCCGGCCGCGTCGCGCGCGTTGCCGAGCAGCGCGTTCGCGAGGTCGAACGCGCGATCGTCCATCGGCCCGGACGGCGGCACGCCGACGCTCCAGTAGCCGACGCGCCCGGGGGCCTGCTGCACGGTGGTCTGCACGCCGCCGTCGAGCACGTCGATCGTGTGCGGCGCGAACGCGAAGCGCGACAGGAATGCCGTCGTCGGCGCGCCGCGCGCGAACGTGTCCGAGCCGGCGATCGCGCGCAGGTAGTCGAGGTTCGTCTCGATCCCGTACAGCTCGGTACGCGCGAGCGCGGCCTGCAATGCGGCCAGCGCGTCGCGCCGCGTATCGCCGCGCACGATCAGTTTCGCGAGCAGCGGGTCGTAATGCGCGCTGATCTCGGTGCCCGCCTCGATCCAGCCGTCGACGCGCACGTCGTCCGGAAACGCGACGTGCGTGAGCAGGCCGGCGCTCGGCAGGAACTGCTTGTGCGGATCCTCCGCATACAGCCGCACCTGGATGCTCGCGCCGCGCGGCGCGACGGCGAGCGTGTCGAGCGGCGGCAGGTCGCCTTCGGCCTGCAGGATCATCCATTCGACGAGATCGACGCCAGTCACCGCTTCGGTCACGCAATGCTCGACCTGCAGGCGCGTATTCACCTCGAGGAAATAGAACTGGCGCGCGTTCGCGTCGAACACGAATTCGACGGTGCCGGCCGATGCGTAGCCGACCGCGCGGGCGAGCCGCACCGCGCTCGCGTGCAGCGCGTCGCGCTCGGCATCGGTCAGGTCCGGCGCGGGCGTTTCCTCGATCACCTTCTGGTTGCGGCGCTGCACCGAGCAATCGCGTTCGCCGAGCGCGATCGCGCCGCCCCGGCCGTCGCCGAAGATCTGCACTTCGATGTGCCGCGCGTGTTCGACGAACTTCTCGAGATAGACGCCCGCATGCGCGAAGTTCGCGTTGCCGAGCCGCACGACGGATTCGAACGCTGCCTCGAGCTGCGCGGCATCGCGGCAGAGCGACATGCCGATCCCGCCGCCGCCGGCGGTGCTTTTCAGCATCACCGGATAGCCGATCGCGCCGGCTTCGGCGAGCGCCGTCGCCACGTCGTCGAGCAGGCCCGTGCCCGGCAGCAGCGCGACGCCCTGTGCGGCGGCGAGCGCGCGCGCGGTGTGCTTGAGGCCGAACGCGCGCATGTGATCGCCGCGCGGGCCGATGAAGCGCAGGCCCGCCGCTTCGCATGCATCGGCGAAGCCCGCATGCTCGGACAGGAAGCCGTAGCCGGGATGCACGGCCTGCGCGCCGGTCTCGCGCGCGGCGGCGAGGATCGCCGCGACGTTCAGGTAGCTGTCGGCCGCAGGCGCCGGCCCGACCCGCACGGCTTCGTCAGCGAGCGCCACGTGACGCGCGTCGCGATCGGCGTCCGAATAGATCGCGACCGACGCGATGCCGAGCCGCTTCAGCGTGCGGATCACGCGGCACGCGATTTCGCCGCGGTTCGCGACGAGGACTTTGGCGAATCTCATGCGGCCTCCCGCGAACGATGGCGAGCGTGGGCGAGGTTCATTCGGCCTCCCAGATCGTGAGTCGCACGGGCGTCGGGTTGTAGCCGTTGCACGGGTTGTTGAGCTGCGGGCAGTTCGAGATCAGCACCGTGACGTCCATCTCCGCGCGCATCTCGACGTACTTGCCGGGCGCGGAAATACCGTCCTCGAACGTGAGCCCGCCGAGCGGCGTGACGGGCACGTTCATGAAGAAGTTGACGTTGCCGACGAGGTCGCGCTTGCCGAGCCGCGCACCCGCGCCGCACGTGCAGTGCGCGATCGCGTTCAGGAAGCTGTCGCGGCAGTTGTGCATGTAGCGCTTGTCGAGCGCATAGCGCACGGTGTTGCTCTCGGCCGCGCACGCGCCGCCGAGCGTGTCGTGGCGCCCGCACGTGTCGGCGACGATCGTCACCATCGGGTTGCCCCGGCTGGACAGCAGCACGCTGCCCGCGCTCAGGTACAGGTTGCGCTGCGCGCGAATCGTGTCCTGCGCGCTGTAGCGCTCCTCGGTGTCGTCGGTGCGGTAGAACAACGTGTCGACCGCCTGGTTGCCTTCCAGGTCGAGGATGCGGAAGACCTGGCCGCGTTTCAGGTCGTGCAGCCACGGTTCGCCCGCGTTCAGCGTGGTGTCGTGGATCGCGTCGCGCGGGTCGAGACGGCTTTCGATGATCGGCATGGTCCGGCTCCTTACGCGAACAGGCGGTCGGTGTTGGTGAAGCCGCGCATGTTCTCGGCGCACGCGCGCCGGCACGGGTCGTCCTCGGGCGCGGCGCCGTCCGCCGGATACGCGCGGTACGCGATCAGCTTCACGGGCTTCGGCGCATAGTCCGGCCGCGGATCGAGCGGATGCGGCGCGGTCGAGAACGCCGCGAGCGTGTTCATCTCGAAGCGCAGGTCGAGCGCGCTGCCGGCCGGCGAATGTCCGGCGACGAAATCGAGCGTGCCGTCGTCGCGCGTGTCGAGCCGGCTGAAGAAGTTGACGTTCGCGGCGAGATCGCGCGCCGACAATCCGTGTTTCGCGAGCTCGAGCACGAGGCTGTCGCGGCCGTTGCGGATCATCGCGTTGCGATCGGCCTGGTACGAGCTCGTGCCGTACTTGTGCGCGAACAAGCGCGCATCGCCGACGCCGCCGAGCGGGTCGTGCCAGCCGAGCGTGTCGGCCGTGATCGACGCGATCACGCGCCCCATGTCCGTGTACAGCGCATGGCCGCGCGTGAGATGCGCGGTGTGCTGCGCCTTGAGCGTATCGGCCATGTTGTAGCGTTCGAGCGGGTCTTCCTGGCGATGAAACACGGCGGACAGATTCGCGCCGCCGTCGACATCGACGACGCGCAGCGCGAGGCCGCGGCGCAGGATGCCGGACCAGTGGGTGCCTGCGGGAATCAGCGTTTCCCACACGACGTGCGGCGGCGGGGCAAGGAGGGCTTGGGGGCTCGGCGACATGGCGGCTCCGTGGAGGGTTGGACAAAAGGCGTGAGAGGGCGACCGAACGACATCGCGACCTCCCGGGCTTTTATCCCTCCGTGGAGCCTCGCCGTTTCCTCGAATCGAGGCGAAGGCAAGACCGGATTGCTCTCGGACCAGTCATCGCGCGGCGCGAACGCCGCACGACCGGAACCCTAGCGATCCTGAAGATGATGCAAATTGCTTCGCACCTCTCGAGCGTCTATCAAGCGAGTTGCGTGCCAGCGGCCGCGCAACGACCACACGACGACCGCGCAACGACCGCACGACGCGGCACGACGGCGCGACGACCCGCGGCAAGCACGAATCGGTGGCGGCGGCGGCTTGCCCTCGCAGCGGGCGTGCGGCGCACCATGCGCATGCGATCGCGCACCGGCGCAGTGCGGATCGTGCGCACCTGTGCCGCGCGTTCGGCAATGGCATGGGCATTGCTGAACGGATGCATCGTCACTCGATATCTCACGCGTCATGAACAAGCTCGACCTGCTCCGGCGCGCATTGAGCGCGCTGTTCTCCGCCCGCTTCATCGAACTTCAGCGCGCCGTGCGGCGCCGTTGAATCGCGTGACCGCGTGCCATTGGCACGCTTCTCGCTCGGCATGACGCCGAGAGGTGCGGCAGCGTCGCATCTTAGGGGTGCTAGGGTTCCGGTTCATCGAACGTCTGGTCCGAGAGCAGCCCGGCGCGGGTGCGTCCGATCGCGAGACCGGACGCACCCGCGCTACACGGCGGGACAAAAGCCCGGGAGATTGGCGATGGCAACGGCCGTCGCGCCTCTCCGTGGCCGCTTCGTTCGTTCCGCATCCGCAGGAACCGGCCACGCGGCCGGACCGCGCACAGGCACGGTCCGAATCGACGATCCCGATCCCGGTCTCCTGGAGAACAACGATGACCCGTCCCGCCCTGGCGTTCCGCCGCCTGCCGTCCCTCCGTTTCGTCCGTCATGCCTTGGGGGCCGCCGTCACGGCCGCCGCGCTGTTGACGGCGCCCGCCGTGCACGCGGCCGCGCCGCTGAAGATCGGCTACAGCGACTGGCCCGGCTGGGTCGCGTTCCAGGTCGCGCTCGACAAGGGCTGGTTCAAGGAAGCCGGCGTCGACGTCGACTTCGAATGGTTCGATTATTCGGCGTCGCTCGACGCGTTTTCCGCGGGCAAGCTCGACGCGGTCGCGGCGACCAACGGCGATGCGCTCGTCACCGGCGCGGCCGGCGCGAAGAACGTGATGATCCTGCTGACCGACTACTCGGCCGGCAACGACATGATCGTCGCGAAGCCGCCGCTGCGCACCGTCGAAGGCCTGAAGGGCAAGAAGGTCGGCGTCGAGCTCGGCCTGGTCGATCACCTGCTGCTCGAAACCGCGCTGCAGAAGCACGGGCTCAAGGACGGCGACGTCACGCTCGTGAATGCGAAAACCAACGAACTGCCGCAGGTGCTCGGCTCGTCGTCCGACATCGCCGCGGTGGCCGCCTGGCAGCCGAACGCGGGCGAGGCGCTGAAGCGCGCACCGGGCGCACGGGCGATCTTCACGTCGGCGGATGCGCCGGGGCTGATCTACGATGCGATCACGGTCGCGCCGGCGAGCCTCGCCGCGCGCCGGGCCGACTGGGCGAAGGTGGTCAAGGTCTGGTACCGCTGCGTCGCGTACATCAACGACCCGAAGACGCAGGCCGACGCGGTCAGGATCATGTCCGCGCGTGTCGGGCTCGCGCCGGAACAATACCTTCCGCTGCTGAAGGGCACGCACCTGCTCGACGAGGCTGCCGCGAAGCGTGCGTTCCGCAAGGGCGACGGGCTCGATTCGATCTATGGCTCGACGCGCAACGCGAATGCGTTCAACGTGCGTAACGCCGTGTACAAACAGTCGCAGGACGTCGACGCGTATATCGATCCGCGCTTCACCGCGCCGCACTGACCGTCGCGGGTTCGCCTGCAGGCCGGGCCGGGCATGCCGGTGACGGGTCCGGCCCGCTCACCACGAACATCCGGGCACGCGCGTGCCCGATGGAGATCGAAGCAGCAGGACGCGGGAATCGTGCGCGGGCCGAACGGTTCCCGCGCATGCCGACCGCTCGCCGCGGCAAGCGTCCGGCCGTCGGCGAGCCTCGACGCCGCCATGCACGGCGCTCATGCGCTGCATGAAAACTAATCGATTGTTGGCAGCGCCGATCGACCCCGACAATCCGCTTCATGCCCGTTGCTTGCGGTACGGGCCACTCCCCCTCCCAATCGGCACGTCACGATCCATGAACCATCCCGCCCCTGTCTCCTGCATTGCCGAGGCCTGCGCGGCCACGGCGGCACCGTTCCATGCGCGCCCCCGCACCTGCGGCGAAGCGCTCGTCGATCTCCTCGAACGCCAGGGTGTCGAATGCGTGTTCGGCATTCCCGGCGTGCATACCGTCGAACTCTATCGCGGCCTCGCCGCATCGTCGATCCGTCATGTGACACCGCGCCACGAACAGGGGGCCGGATTCATGGCCGACGGCTATGCCCGCGTCACCGGCCGGCCGGGGGTCTGCTTCATCATCACCGGGCCGGGGATGACCAATATCGCGACCGCGATGGCACAGGCCTACGCGGATTCGATTCCGATGCTCGTGATCTCGAGCGTCAACGCGCGGCGCGAACTCGGCAGCGGCGACGGCCGCCTGCACGAGCTGCCATCGCAGCGCGACGTGTTCGCGGGGCTCACCGCGTTCTCGCACACGCTGCTCGACGCGGCCGACCTGCCGCAGGTCCTCGCGCGCGCCTTCGCGGTGTTCGAAAGCGCGCGTCCGCGGCCCGTGCATATCGAGATCCCGCTCGACGTGATCGTGATGCCGGCGCCCGCGCTGCCCGCCACGCCGCTCGCGCTGCCCGCGCGCCCCGCGCCGGATGCGAACGCGCTCGCGGCAGCCGCCGACCTGCTCGCGCAGGCCCGGCGGCCGCTGATCCTGGCCGGCGGCGGCACGATCCACGCCGCGACGGAACTGCGCGAACTCGCCGAACGCCTGCACGCGCCCGTCGCGCTGACGATCAACGCGAAGGGTCTGCTGCCGGCCGGCCACCCGTTGCTGATCGGCTCCACCCAGTCGCTGTCGGCCACGCGCGCGGCGATCCGCGAGGCCGACGTGGTGCTCGCGGTCGGCACCGAACTCGGCGAAACCGATTACGACGTCACGTTCGACGGCGGCTTCGCGATCGACGGCCGGCTGATCCGCATCGACATCGACGCGCAACAGCTGATGCGCAATGCGCGCGCGGAAATCGCCATCGCCGGCGATGCGCGGCTGGCGCTCGGCGCGCTGTCGACCCGCCTGCACGAACGGCCGGCGCCGGCACCCGAGCCCGGCTGGGGCGCGCCGCGGGTGGCCGCCGTGCGCGCCGCGATCGCGGCCGGCCACGACGGCGCCGCGCGTGCCCAGGCACGGCTGATCGACACCATCGTCACCGCGCTGCCCGGCGCGATCATCGCCGGCGATTCGACGAGCCCCGTCTACGTCGGCAATTTCACGCACGATGCGCCGGCACCGCGCAGCTGGTTCAACTCGTCGACCGGCTACGGCACGCTCGGCTACGGGCTGCCCGCCTCGATCGGCGCAAAGCTCGCCGCACCTGCGCGGCCCGTCGTGTGCCTGATCGGCGACGGCGGCCTGCAGTTCACGCTGCCGGAGCTCGCGAGCGCGGTCGAGGCTCGCGTGCCGGTGATCGTGATCGTCTGGAACAACCGCGGTTACGGCGAGATCCGAAAATACATGGTCGAGCGCGACATCACGCCGGTCGGCGTCGATCCGTATACGCCCGATTTCCAGACGCTCGCACGCGGCTTCGGCTGCGCGGCGCAGGCGGCCGCGACGCCCGACGCGCTGGCCGACGCGCTGCGCGATGCGACGGCACGTCCGATGCCGACCGTGATCGAAATCGACGAGGCAACCTGGTTCGGTCAGGTGCGGCCATGAGCACGACGCCCGATCTCGCGTTTGATCCGCCGCTGCATACGCGCCATTTCATCGACGGTACGTGGCGCACGAGCTTCTGCGGCGCGACGCTGCCCGTCGTCGACCCGTCGACGGAAGCGGTCATCGCCGACGTCAGCGCAGGCGGCGAGGCAGACGTCGAGCGTGCCGTGCAAGCAGCATCGCGCGCGTTTCCCGGCTGGAAACGCACGACCGGTGCCACGCGCGCGGCGCTGCTGCGCGCCATCGCACGTGGCGTCGACGCACGGCGCACGCGGCTCGCGACACTGCAGTCGCTCAACAACGGCAAGCCGTTCGCCGAAGCCGAGATCGACGTCGCCGACGTGATCGCCACCTTCGACTACTACGCGGGCCTCGCGGATGCACTCGACACTGACGGCGAAACCGAGATCGCGCTGCCCGGCGGCGACCATCGCGCGTGGATTCGGCGCGAACCGGCCGGCGTCGCCGCGCTGATCGTGCCGTGGAATTTCCCGATGGTCACGACCGCATGGAAGCTCGCGCCCGCGCTCGCCGCCGGCTGCACCGTCGTGCTGAAGCCGTCCGAGATCACGCCGTTGCCCGAGCTCGAACTCGCCGCGATCGTCGCCGAAGCGGGCCTGCCGCCCGGCGTGCTGAACGTCGTGACGGGCACCGGCCACGAGGTCGGTGCCCGGCTGTGCGCGCATCCGCTCGTCGCGAAGGTGTCGTTTACCGGCAGCACGGCGGTCGGCGCGCAGGTCATGAAGACGGCCGCGGACACGATCAAGGGCGTCGGTCTCGAACTCGGCGGCAAATCGTCGATCGTCGTGTTCGACGACGCCGACCTCGATCACGCGGTCGACCTGATCGCGGGCGGCGGCCTGTTCAACGCCGGGCAGATGTGTTCGGCGACCTCGCGCGTGCTCGTGGCCGCCCCGCTCGCCGACGACCTGATCGCGCGCCTCGCGCGACGGATCGAGACGACCGTCGTCGGCCCGCCGTTCGCACCCGGCGTGCAGATGGGCCCGCTGACGAACCGCGCGCAATACGAGCGCGTGAAGCGCCACATCGCGCAGGGCCGCGCCGACGGCGCGCGGCTCGTGACGGGCGGCGACGCGCTCGCCGGCCCCGGCTACTTCATCCGGCCCGCGCTGTTCGCCGACGTGCCGGCCGGCTGCGCGCTATGGCGCGACGAAATTTTCGGGCCGGTGCTGTGCATGCGCGCGTTCGACGCCGAGGACGACGCGATCGCGGCCGCCAACGATACCGAATACGGGCTCGTCGCAACCGTCGTCACGCGCGACGCCGCGCGCGGCAGGCGGGTCGCCAATGCGCTCGAGGCGGGCGTCGTGTGGATCAACACACCGCAACTGATCTATCCGCAAACCTCATGGGGCGGCTACAAGCGCAGCAGCGTCGGGCGCGAGCTCGGCCCGTTCGGGCTGGCCGCCTTCCAGGAGATCAAGCAGGTCATGACGGCGGCCCGCTGAGGCCGGCGACCCATGCGTTTATGTCATGGCGCGCATGCGGATATTTCGTTTGTTGCGGAAATTTGACCTCCCTACAGTTCATCCACACCCCGCGCCGCCTTTCGGCGACCGGCATCGAACCACACGGCATCGTTCATCAGGAGACGGCCATGCAACACTTCAAGGCGGGCAGAAGGCAGGTGATCAAAACCCTCGGCACGGCACTCGCCGCATCCGCCATTCCGATGCCGTTCATCAGGACTGCGAAGGCTCAGTCGGGCAGCTTCGCGGGCAAGACGCTGCGCCTGCTCACCTGGTCCGACGATACCGGCGCGGCCGCGCTGCGCAACATCGCGGAAACCTTCAGCAAGCAGACCGGCGCGCGCGTGATCGCCGATCGCGCGGACGGCACGTCGGGGATGGTCGCGAAGGTCAAGGCCGCGGGCGAGCGGCCGACCTACGACGTCATCACGCTCGCGGGCGTCGGCGCGGCCGGCCTCGCCGACGCCGGCCTGCTCGCGAAGCCCGACCTGAACCGGCTGCCGAACCTGAAGGACGTCGCGCCGCAATACCGCACGGGCGCGAACGGCTTCGGCATCGGCTACCTGCTGTGGTCGGACGGGCTGATCTACAACACGGCGACCGTGAAGAGCGCGCCGTCGAGCTACGAGGCACTGTGGGATCCGAAGTATGCGGGGCGACTGTTCCTGCCGCCGCCGGAGTGGGCCGAAGCGGTCGACCTCGCGATCATCGCCGCGAAGCTGGCCGGCGGCTCGCAGCAGAACATCGATCCGGGGTTCCGGAAACTCGCGCAGCTCAAGGATCGCGTGATGACCCTCGGCGAGAACCCGAACCAGGTCGCCGACCTGTTCCGCACCGGCTCGCTCGACATCGGCGGCATCTATTCGCCGGCGTTCTTCCCGGACCAGATCCGCAAGCCCGACTACAAGATGGGCGTGACGTACGGAATGAAGGAAGGCTTCGCGACGCAACTGATGTTCACGGTGATCCCGAAGGCGCATCCGGGCGACCTCGACCTGATCCACGCGTTCATCAACCATTCGCTCGACGCGGGCGTGCAGGGCCGGATGGCGGCCGACGTGCTGAACGGGCCCGTGAACGGCAAGGCCGTGATTCCCGCGGAAAGCCGCGCGTTCGTGCCGTCGCCGCAGCAGATCGCGGAGAAGGCCGTGCTGCACGACGACAAGGCGCTCGCCGTCGTCCAGCCGGCGTGGATCAAGCGCTACACAGGCCTCTTCGCGGCGTAACGACATGGCCTCCCTGTCCTCCCCCCGCGACGCGGCGCCGGCCGCCGGCACACCGGCCGGCGCCGGCTCGGACGCCGGGCCCGCGCTGGCCGGCGTGCCGCCGTGGCTGCTGCTCGCGCCGATCCTCGCGTTCCTCGCGGTGCTCGCCGCCGCGACGCTCACCGTGTTGCGCATGAGCGTCGGCGTATCCGGCGACGAATGGCGGACCTTCACGCTGCAGAACTACGCCGATCTCGCGGACCCGTACTTCACGAAATCGCTGTGGCTCACGCTGCGCCTCGCGTTCCAGAGCATGGTGTGCGCGGTGCTGCTCGCGATCCCGGTCGCGCTCGCGATGGCGCGCACCGAATCGCGGCTCGCGCGCCGGCTGATGCTCGCCGGCGTCTTGCTGCCGCTGCTCGTGAACCTGCTGCTGCAAGGTTATGGCTGGCTCGTGATGCTCGGCCCGGCGGGATTGCTCAATCGCGCGCTGCTGGCCTCGGGCGTCGTCGATCGGCCGCTGCAACTGCTGTACCGCGAGCACGGCGTGCTGCTCGGGCTGATCCAGACCGCGTTCCCGCTCGCCGTGCTGCCGCTGTCGAGCGCGCTGCGCGCGGTGTCCCGCGCCTACGACGAAGCCGCCGCGACACTCGGCGCGAGCCGCTGGCAGACGCTGCGGCACGTGACGCTGCCGCTCGCGATGCCCGGCCTCGTCGCCGGCGCGCTGCTCGTGTTCGCATACAACGCCAGCGCATTCGCGGTGCCGCTGCTGCTCGGCGGCCGACGCGTGCCGATGCTCGCGGTGCTCGTGCACGACCAGGTCGCGCCGCTGCTCAACTGGCCCGCCGCGTCGGCATCGGGCGTCGTGCTGATGGCCGCGACGCTCGTCGTGATGGCGGTGTCCCAGCGCCTCGTGCGCACCCTGCAACGTGCCGGCGAGGTGAGCCGATGAATACCCTGCTCTTGCGTACGCCCCTGCCCGGCCGCCTCGGCCGCACGACGGGTGCGCTCGCGACCCTCGTGCTATTGCTCGCCGCGCTGCCGATCCTGACGATGATCACGATGTCGTTCGGCGCATCGGGCACGCTCGAATTCCCGCCGCGCGAGTTCAGCCTGCACTGGTATCGCGCCGCCTGGCAGACGTTCGTGTCGTCCGATGCGGGCAGCGCGCAGTCGATGGGCGCCGCGTTGACGACCAGCCTCGTCGTCGCGGTCGCGACGATGCTGATCGCGACCGCCGTGTCGGTGCCCGCGGCCTACGCGCTGTCGCGCTGCCGCTTCCGCGGCAAGGCGCTCGTCGAGCAGCTCGTCGCGTTGCCGATCGTCTATCCGCTCGTGATGCTCGGCCTCGCGCTGCTGATCGTGTTCAACGCGCTGCCGGTCGAGCTCGGCATCGTGCGGCTCGTGGTCGCGCACGTGATCCTGACGCTGCCGTTCACCGTGAAGAACTGCGCGGCCTCGGTTGCGTCGATCGGCCCCGACTTCGAGGAAGCCGCGTGCGTGATGGGCGCGAGCCCGTGGCGCGCGCTCGTCGACGTCGTGCTGCCGCTGATGCGGCCCGGGATTCTCGCCGGGATGCTGTTCGCGTTCATCGTGTCGTTTAACGAATTCACGGTGACGTTCTTCCTGTACAGCATCGACACGATGACCCTGCCGGTCTGGCTCTACAGCCGCACCGTGTCGTCGCTCGACCCGACCGTGTTCTGCTTCGCCGTGTTCACGGTCGCGATCGACTTCGCGCTGATCTGGATGCTCGAAAAACTCGTCGGCGACAAGGGCGTCGCGCTCTGATGCGCGCACGGCCCCGCCCTCGACCATGCAAGGAACCGTCATGACCCAGCTCATCCTCCAGAACGTGACCAAGCGCTTCAATCAGGCGTGTGCGGTCGACCACGTCGACCTGTCGGTGCCGGACGGCAAGCTCGTCTGCTTTCTCGGCCCGTCCGGCTGCGGCAAGACCACGCTGATGCGGATCATCGCCGGCCTCGACACGCCGACCTCCGGCACGGTGACGTTCGCCGGCCGCGACCTCACGCACTTACCCGCCAACCGGCGCGACTTCGGCATGGTGTTCCAGTCGCTCGCGCTGTTTCCGCACATGACGGTCGCGCAGAACATCGCGTACCCGCTGCGGCTGCGCAAGACGGACCGGGCCGCGCAGGCGCGGCGCGTCGCCGAGTTGCTGGAATTGATCCAGTTGCCGCACATGGCCGACCGGCTCGTCACGCAGCTGTCGGGCGGGCAGCGCCAGCGCGTCGCGATCGCGCGCGCGATCGCGTCGTCGCCGCGCCTGCTGCTGCTCGACGAGCCGCTGTCGGCGCTCGACGCGAAGCTGCGCGAGGCGATGCAGGTCGAGATCCGGCTGCTCCAGCAACGGCTCGGCATCACGACCATCATGGTCACGCACGACCAGCGCGAAGCGATGACGATGGCCGACGAGATCGTCGTGATGGAGAAAGGCCGGATCCAGCAGGTCGGCCGGCCGCTCGACATCTATCGCGACCCGGTCAACGAATTCGTCGCCGATTTCATCGGCCTCGGCAACATCCTGCCGGTCGCGCGCGACGGCGACGACGCGATCGTCCTGCCGGGCGGACAGCGCCTCTCGATCGGGCGCGCGCCCGACACGCCACGCGCGCCCGACGCCATGCGCCTGCTGATTCGTCCCGAGGACGTATGCGTGCGACCGGGCGCGACGGCGTCCGGCGCGCCGAACACGCTCGCCGGCACGATCACGTTCGTGCGCGACGTCGGCGCGTCGATCGAGGCGACCATCGATTGCCGCGGCTTCACGCTGACGGCCGCGACCACGCCGCGCGAGACACCCGACCTGCACGTCGGCATGCCGGTTGCCGCCGAACTGCCGGCACACGCATGCAAGCTGATCGCCGCACGCGGCGCCTGATTTTCCTTTCGTTCCCCAACGCAGCAACAAGGATCCCGCCATGAACGCATCGACCCAAGCCAACCGCCTCGTGCGACGCCTGCTCGCCCGTACCGCCCTCCTCTGCGCCTGCGCCACGGGCGTGGCCGCCGTCGCGCCGCTCGCGCACGCCGACGCGCTCGACACGATCGCCAAATCGGGCGTCGTGCGCATCGGCGTGTTCGAGGACTACCCGCCGTTCGGTTCGATCGGCCCCGACATGAAGCCGCAGGGCTACGACATCGACATGGCGAACCTGATCGGCAAGGCGCTCAACGCGAAGGTCGAACTCGTGCAGGTCACCGGCGACAACCGGATGGCGTATCTCGCCGACCGCAAGACCGACATGCTGCTGTCGGTCGGACAGACGCCGGAGCGCGCGAAGGTGATCGACTTCTCGAACGCGTATGCGCCGTACTACCTCGCGGTATTCGGCCCGAAGTCGCTCGCGGTGAAGGGCAACGCCGATCTCGCCGGCAAATCGGTCGCGGTCGCGCGCGGCACGCTCGAGGACCTGAGCATCAGCAAGGTCGCGCCGCCGAGCGCGACGATCAAGCGCTTCGACGACCCGAACGGCGCGATCGCGGCGTTCCTGTCGGGACAGGCGCAACTGCTGGTGGTCGGCAACGACGTCGGCGCGACGATCATCGCGCGTCATCCGTCGATCGATCCGGAACAGAAGTTCTCGCTGTTCAGCTCGCCCGACCACGTCGGCCTGAACAAGAACGAGCCGCGCCTGATGCAGAAGGTCAACGACGCGATCGCCGGCGCAAAGAAGAACGGCACGCTGAACACGCTGTCGCAGAAGTGGCTGCACGCGGCGCTGCCGGCCGATCTGTGATGCGCAGCGCCTTCGCCCCGCACGCTCGACCAAAGGCATCGCGATGAGCTACGTGTTCGACTTCAGCGATTTCGGTCTCTACGCCGGCATGCTCGCGCGCGGCGTCGGCGTGACGCTCGGCCTGACCGCGGCCGCGACCGTGCTCGGTGGCCTGCTCGGCACCGGCGGCGCGTGGATCGCGCTCGCCGGCCCGCGCTGGGCGCGCGCGCTCGTCGCGTCCTACGTCGAGCTGATCCGCAATACGCCATTCCTGGTCCAGTTGTTCTTCATCTTCTTCGGGCTGCCCGCGCTCGGCGTACACCTCGACGAAGCGCAGGCGGCCGTGCTCGCGATGACGGTCAACCTGGGTGCCTATGCGGTCGAGATCCTGCGCGCCGGGATCGAATCGGTGCCCCACGGGCAAGTGCAGGCCGCGCGGGCGCTCGGGCTGCACGGCCGGCAGGTGTTCGGCCACGTCGTGCTGCCGCAGGCGCTCGCGAACGTGTACCCCGCGCTGCTCGGGCAGGTCCTGATCGTGATGCTCGGCTCGGCGGTCGTGTCGCAGATCTCGGTGCCCGACCTGACCTACGCGGCCAACTTCATCCAGTCGCGCAATTTCCGCGCGTTCGAGATCTACATCGTCGTGACCGCGATCTACCTGCTGCTGTCGATCGCGCTGCGCATGCTGCTCAATCGCGTCGGCCGGCGGCTGTTCGCCGGTCGCACGCGCCACGGCGCGGCTGCCGCACCGCGGCGCACGCGGGTTGCCCGCTTCACGTGGCGCGCCCGCTCCCCTGAAACCCACCTGCCGACGGAACGTGCGCGATGATCGAATTCACCTTCCAGGACATTGCATGGAACCTGCTGCTCGCCGCACGCTGGACCGTGCTGCTGTCGCTGATCACGTTCGCCGGCGGCGGCCTCGCCGGGTTCGCGCTGCTGGCGATGCGCATCTCGCCCGTGCCGGCGCTGCGCCGCTTCGTGATCCTGTACATCGAACTCTTCCAGGGCACGCCGTTGCTGATGCAACTGTTCCTCGGCTTTTTCGGATTGCCGCTCGTCGGCATCGACGTGACGCCGTGGGTCGCGGCGTCGGTCGTGCTGACGCTGAACGCCAGCGCCTGTCTGGCCGACATCTGGCGCGGCTGCGTCGACGCGGTCCCGCACGGCCAGTGGCACGCGGCGGCCAGCCTCGGCATGACGTGGACCCAGCGGCTGCGCTACGTGGTGTGGCCGCAGGCGTGGAAGATCGCGCTCGCCCCGACCGTCGGTTTCCTCGTGCAGGCAGTGAAGAGCACCGCGCTCACGTCGATCATCGGGCTGACCGAACTGACCAAGACCGGCAACATCATCACCAACGCGGTATTCAAGCCGTTTCCGATCTATGCGATGGTCGCGCTGCTGTACTTCGCGATGTGCTTCCCACTGACGTGGTATGCGCGCACGCTCGAGCGCCGCTATCGCGTCGCGAAGGCGCGCTGAACCGGCGCCGCGCGCGCCTCATTACGATGCAGGAACTTTCATGATTTCCATCAGCAACGTTTCCAAGTGGTACGGCCAGTTTCAGGTCCTCGCCGAGTGCACGACCGAGGTGAAGAAAGGCGAGGTGGTGGTCGTCTGCGGCCCGTCCGGCTCGGGCAAGTCGACGCTGATCAAGACCGTGAACGGCCTCGAGCCGTTCCAGCAGGGCGAGATCCTCGTGAACGGCCAGTCGGTCGGCGACAGGAAGACGAACCTGTCGACGCTGCGCTCGAAGGTCGGGATGGTGTTCCAGCATTTCGAGCTGTTCCCGCATCTGTCGATCGCCGGGAACCTCACGCTCGCGCAGGTCAAGGTGCTCGGCCGCGGCAAGGACGAAGCGGCCGAGAAGGGCATGAAGCTGCTCGATCGCGTCGGCCTGAAGGCGCATGCGCACAAGTTTCCGGGCCAGCTGTCGGGCGGCCAGCAGCAGCGGGTCGCGATCGCGCGCGCGCTGTCGATGGACCCGATCGCGATGCTGTTCGACGAGCCGACGTCCGCGCTCGATCCCGAGATGATCAACGAAGTGCTCGACGTGATGGTCGAACTCGCGCAGGAAGGGATGACGATGATGGTCGTCACGCACGAAATGGGCTTCGCGAAGAAGGTCGCCCATCGCGTGATCTTCATGGACCAAGGCGCAATCGTCGAGGACGACCGCAAGGACGATTTCTTCTCGAATCCGAAGTCGGATCGCGCGAAGGACTTCCTCGCGAAAATCCTGCACTGAGCGATCCCGCGCCGCCGCCCGTTCCACGCCGATGCTCCCGATGAAACGACTGCCTTCCCTCAATGCGCTGCAGGTCTTCGACGTCGTCGCGCGACACGGCAGCTTCACGCGCGCCGCCGGGCACCTGTGCCTGACCCAGGGCGCCGTGAGCCGGCAAATCCTCGCGCTCGAAAGCTTCTATCAGTTTCCGCTGTTCAAGCGCACGCCCAAGGGGCTGACGCTGACGGCCGAGGGCGAGCTCCTGTTGCCGACGGTGCGCGAAAGCTTCGCGCGCATCGAGGAAGTGTCGATGCGCCTGTCGCGCAGGCGCACCGAACTCGCGCTGAAGGTGCCGACCTGCATGATGCAGTGGATGCTGCCGCGCATCATGCGGTTCCAGGCCGAGCATCCCGAACTCCAGGTGCAGATCACGACCACCTGGGAGCATCACGTCGATTTCCGCATGGAGCCGTTCGACGCCGCGGTGATCTACGCGCCCGGCGCCGGCCCCGACATGCATGCGATCCCGTTGTTCGAGGAACGGCTCACGCCTGTCTGTGCGCCGAGCCTGCTGGAGCGGCAACCGCTCGCGAGCCTCGACGACCTGCTCCGTCACACGTTGCTGCATCCGACACGCGATCACCGCGACTGGAAGCGGTGGCTCGACCATGCGGACGCGCCGCACGTCGACTCGACGCGCGGGTTGAGCTTCGAGACGCTGGATCTCGCCACACACGCGGCGATCGACGGTTACGGCATCGCGATCGGCGACAGGACGCTGGTGGACGAGAGCGTGGCCGCGCACCGGCTCGTGATGCCGTTCGACGTATCGTTGCCAACGGGGATGGGCTATTACTTCGTGTATCCGCGCGGAACCGAACAGCAGCAGAAGATCCAGCTGTTCGGCGACTGGATCGCGGACGAACGTGCGTGGCGCAGCGTCGACACGCCGGCCGAGCCGCCGTCTCCGCGATCGTCATCGCCATCGCCGGAACTTCCGGACTGAACCGCGTCATGCGAGCGCCGCTCGCGTACGCGGACCTGCCCGGTCATGCGGTCGACGAATCCCGCAGTGAGGGAAACGGTTGTCGTTCCTTTCTCCGCCATCGTCGGCGACGTAGCGCTCCCACCTGAAACCTGTCGACCAGACCGCCGGCCACGTCGCGCGAAGCCGCGCGCGCGATCAGCCGATGCTCCGCGCCGCGGATTTCCGGCGTCTCGGACAGGAGCGCCGTGCCGCCGATGCGTTTCAGCAGATCGACGGCCGCGCCGAGCGCGGAATTCCGCGGTCGTCCCCGACTAGCCGTCGGACCCGCCCCATCGCAGGCCGGCCGTCAGCCGCGAGGCCGGCACGGTGCTGCGCCGCGCACCGATCCGCCAGTCATGCCGATGGGCGTCCCCGCGCGATTCAACCCGGACACAACAACCGCAAACTTACGATTGAAAATAACTCTCATTTGCATTAAATTCCGGCGCGCAAATGTACCGTTTGGAACACGGATGCCCGCGCAACGCGGCTCGTGGTGCCCGAACGCGAACCAATTTCTCAGGGACGGGTATGAGCAGAAAGAACTGGGCGGCCGCACCGATGGCCATCGCCGTCGGCGCGGTCGGGCTGAACGTCGCCAATGCGCAGGAGCTGGTGCTGCCGGCCGTCGAGATCTCGGCGCAGCGCACGAAGGCACCGTTTCGCGCGCCCGACTCGACGAGCGCGACGCGCACCGAGGCGGACGTGATGGAGATTCCGTTCGCGGTCAGCAGCGTCGATACGAAACTGATCCAGACCGTGGCCGCCACCCGCGGCGAAGACCTGTACGACTGGGTCGCTGGCGTCGCGCGGCAGAACAACTTCGGCGGGCTGTGGGACAACTATGCGGTGCGCGGCTTTGCCGGCGACGGCAACACGTCCGGCACCGACTACCTCGTCAACGGCTTCTCGTGGAATCGCGGCATCAGCGTGCCGCGCGACACCGCGACGCTCGAGCGCATGGAAGTCCTCAAGGGCCCCGCGTCCGCGCTGTACGGCCGCGGCGACCCCGGCGGGCTCATCAGCTACACGACGAAGCAGCCGCAGTTCAAGCGCTCGAACACGATCGGCGTGTCGGCCGGCAGCTACGGCGCGCTGCGCGAGACGCTCGATTCGACCGGCCCCGTCACGCAGTCGCTCGCGTACCGCTTCATCGCGATGAACGAGGACAACGGCAGCTTCCGCGACACGGTGTCGAGCAAGCGCTACCTGTTCGCGCCGTCGTTCACCTGGGATATCGGCGCGGACACGACGCTCCACTACGAATTCGAGACCGCGCGCCAGCGCGCGCCGCTCGATCGCGGCGTGGTCGCGGTCGGCGGCCAGCTCGGCGCGGTGCCGGCGTCGCGGTTCCTGGGCGAGCCGCGCGACGGCGACTACGACGTGCGCAACTCGGGGCACCAGTTCACGCTCGAACATCGCTTCGATGCCGACTGGTCGGTCAACGCCGGCTTCGCGCAGCGCGACACCGACCTGTCCGGCCGCTCGTCCGAAGCGTTCGCGCTGCAGCCGGACGGCCGCACGCTGTGGCGCCGCTACCGGCAGGTCGCGTTTCACTCGAACGACGTGCAGGGGCGCGTCGAAGTGGCCGGCAAGGCCCGCACGGGCGCCATCGACCATGCGTTCGTGATGGGCGTCGATGCGTATCGCTTCAACTACGACCAGTTCGTCGCGCGCTCGACGCCGACGGCCGCGGCGCCGTATGCGATCGACATCTTCGATCCGGTGTACGGCCAGCCGGCGCCCGTGCCGCGCACCGCGACGAACCTGCTCGAGCGCGACGACGGCCAGGGCCTGTACGCGCAGGACACGCTCGCGTTCGGGCCGCACTGGAAAGTGCTCGCCGGGCTGCGCTGGGACCGCTTTCACCAGTCGGTCGAGAATCGCCTGAAGGGCGTGACGACGAGCCAGCTGCAAACGGCGCTGAGCCCGCGGCTCGGCATCGTGTACGAGGCCAGCCCCGCGCTGTCGCTGTATACGAACACCGCGTACTCGTTCCGGCCGAACAACGGCGCCGACGCGAACGGCCGCGCGTTCGATCCCGAGAAGGGGCACGGCTACGAAGCCGGCGTGAAGTGGGCCGGCACGCGCTGGCTCGCGACCGTCGCCGCGTTCTACGTAAACAAGCGCAACGTGCTGACCGCCGATCCGGCGAATGCCGGGTTCTCGCGTGCGGCCGGCGAAGTGCGCAGCCGCGGCGTCGAATTCGAATGGAACGGCGAACTGGGCCACGGCTTGCGCGGCATCGTCAACCTCGCCTACGTCGACGCGCAGGTCACGCGCGACACCGTCCTGACGCCGGGCGCGCGCCTCGTCGACATTCCGCGCCTGAGCGGCAGCGCGCTGCTGATGTACGAAACCGCGCTGCCGCTCGTCGACAAGGCCGGCGCGGGCGCGGGCATGATCTACGTCGGGCGCCGCGCGGGCAACACCGCGAACACGCAGGACGGCTTCGACCTGCCCGCCTACGCGACCGCGCAGCTCAACGGCTACGTGCAGGTCAACAAGCATCTGCGCGCGTCGGTCGTGCTGAACAACCTGTTCAACCGCACGTACTACGTCAGCTCGTACAACAGCCTGTGGGTCACGCCTGGCGCGCCGCGCAGCCTGTTCGCGTCATTGGCGTATTCGTTCTAGGCCGGCGCGGCGCGTCGACGGGCGGGTGTGGGGCGGGATTCGGCGATTCGGCGATGCGTCGACGTGCCGGGGCGCGCATCCGGCCATCTCGAATCGTCAGGCAGCCAGCCACTGCGCCGCATCCACCGGAATCTCCGGATTGAACCGCGTCATGCAGTTCAGGTCGAGCGCGCGGATCTGCTCGGTCATGAAGTCGACGAAGATCCGGATGCGTGTCGGCAGGTGTTGCCGGCTCAGATAGCAGATGTAGTGGCCGCGATCCTGCGGCACATGCTGCGCCAGCGCGACGACGAGTTCGTTCGACGCGAGATGGTCGCGGATCTGGTAGCCGGCCATCTGCGCGATGCCCGATCCGTTCAGCACCGCGCGCAACACGAGATCGGCGTCGTTGAACGTGCGGCGCGCCGTCGGCAGGTACTTCTGCACGCGGCCGTCCACGTTGAATTCCCATTCGAACAGGCGCCCGCTCGCGAACCGGAAATTGATGCACTCATGGCGGTCGAGGTCCTCGATGCGTTGCGGGAGCCCGTGCGCCGCCACATACGACGGCGCCGCGCAGAGCGCCATCTGCATCGGAATCAGTTGCCGGGCGATGATGCTGGAGTCCTCGATGCGCCCGTTGCGGAACGACACGTCGATCCGCTCGGACACCAGGTCGACGGGCCGGTCGTCGAGCAGCAGATCGACGATGATGTCCGGATAGGCGTCCGCGAATTTTTCCAGCAGCGGCGCCACGATCTTCCTGCCGAACCCCGCGGCCGAGCTGATGCGGATGAGGCCGCGCGGCGGCCCCTGCCGCAACTCGAGCATGTCGTTCATCGCTTCGACGATCTGCGCCACGCCCTGATGGCAGTTCTCGAAGAAGCGCCGGCCCTCGCACGTCAGCTTGGTCGTGCGCGTGGTCCGCTGGAACAGCCGCGTACTCAGTTGCGCCTCCAGCTTCTGCACGTTGCGGCTCACGGCCGGCCGCCCGACGCCGAGCAGTTCGGCGGCCTTCGTGAAGCTCCCCTCGCTCGCCACCGCAACGAACGCGAGGATGCCCGCATAGCTCGCACCGAAGCTCGCCGACAGCGCATCGGCGCGACCGGCCAGGTCGCGACGAACGTCGGGCTCCGATGTTTCCGAATGATTCATTTCCGCTGCCCCCAAGCATGCTGCTCATACGGATTGACGCGTCGCCGGCATGCGCCGGCCAAGCGCCTGCGTGCGAACGTGATTCAGCGCCCTGCCAGCCACGCGTCGAGGCCGATGCGCCCGAGCCGTGCCACGCCGAGCGGCACCAGCGACGTTGCCTCGACGCGGCCGCCGTAGTAGCGGGCGTCGCGATCGGTCACCACCGCGCGCGTGTCGCCGACCGACTTCAGATAGCGCGCGACGATATCCGCAAACGGCGCGCGATCCGGGCCCGCGATCTCTATCGTGCCGTTCTGCGGCCCGGCGAGCGCGGCCTGCGCGACGAGGGCCGACACGTCCTCCGCGGCGATCGGCTGGAACAGTCCATCACCGATGCGCACGGTGCCGTCTTCCGTGCCGGCATCCGCGATGCCGCCGATGAATTCCATGAACTGCGTCGCGCGCACGATCGTGTACGGCACGCCCGCCGCCTCGATCGCCTGCTCCTGCGCGACCTTGGCCAGGAAATAGCCGTTCTCCGGCATGCGGTCGCAGCCGACGATCGACAGCGCGACGTGATGGCGCACGCCCGCGGCCACTTCGGCCTTGCCGAGATTGCGCGCCGACGTGCGGAAGAAATCGAGCACCGCCTGCGGTTCCCATGACGGCGCATTCGCGACGTCCACGACGACGTCCGCGTCCGTCAATGCGTCGGTCAGGCCTTCGCCCGTGATGGTATTGACGCCGGTGCGCGGCGATGCGGCGAGCGCCTGATGGCCGGCTTCCTCGAGCAGCGTGACGACACGCGAGCCGATCAGGCCCGAACCGCCGATGACGACGATCTTCATCGCAAAATCTCCTGACGAATGAACTGCAGTGGAATGTGACGGGCGTGACGGCTGCCGGATCGGGTGAACGCGGCGATGACCGTCCATCGCTTGGCGCAATTGTGGAAGAATCATGTCCTATCCAGCAGTGCCAAGAATCGTCGATCGGACTGATCCATGCCGTGCCTGTCCCCGTCATCCGCGAGACCGTCATGTCTGAGCAACCCTCCACCCTGACCATCGAAATCGACCGGCAGCATCGGTTGCCGATCTATCTGCAGATCTGCGAGCGGTTCAGAACCGCGATCGCCGCGGGCCACCTGCGTCCCGGCGATCGCGTGCCCGCGCTGCGCGGCCTCGCGACGCAGCTGAACACCGCGCGCGGCACCGTCGAACAGGCGTACACGATCCTGGTCGACGAAGGCTATCTGCAGATGCGCGGCGCGGCCGGCACGTTCGTCTCGCCGTCGCTGCCGAAATCGGTGACGCGGGCGGCGCCCTCGCGTGCCGACGATCCGGCCCGGCACGCCGAGGATGCCGGCCTGCGCCAGCCGCCGGGCATGTCACGCGACAGCCCGCCGCCGCCGCGCGCGCAACCGATCGCCGTCGCGCTGAGCGGCGAGCCGCGCCCGCTGCAGCCCGGGCTGCCCGCGCTCGACGCGTTTCCGCGCAAGGTATGGCACCGGCTCGTGTCGCTGCGCGCGCGCAGCGCCGACCGCGCGCTGCTGGGCTACCCGAATCCGGCCGGCTACCGGCCGCTGCGCGAACACATCGCGACCTATCTGGGGCTGTCGCGCGGCGTCACCTGCGTGCCCGAACAGGTGTTCGTCACCAGCGGCTATCGCGCGACGCTGGAACTCGTGCTGCGCAGCCTCGCGCGCCCGAACGACCGTGTGTGGTTCGAGGACCCCGGCTATCTGCTCGCACGCAGCTTCCTGTCCGAGACCGGCGTGGAACTCGTCCCGGTGCCGGTGGACGCCGACGGAATCGACGTCGAGCGCGGCCTGCAGCTGGACGCGCACGCGCGCTTCGCGCTCGTGACGCCGTCGCGGCAAAGCCCGCTCGGCCATACGCTGTCGCTGTCGCGGCGCATCGCGCTGCTGGACTGGGCCGAAAAGACGTCGGGCTGGATCGTCGAGGACGACTACGACAGCGAGTTTCGCTATCTCGGCCGCCCGCTGCCGGCGCTGAAGAGTCTCGACCGGCGCGATCACGTGATTTATTGCAGCACCTTCAGCAAGGCGATGTATCCCGGTTTGCGGCTCGCGTATGCGGTCGTGCCGGAACGTGCGGTGGAACGCGTCGAACGCGTGGCCTGCAGCATGAACGCCGGCTCGCCGACGCTCCTGCAGGCGGCCCTCGCGGATTTCATCGAACAGGGGCACTTCGCCCGGCACCTGAAGCGCATGCGCACGCTGTACGGCGAGCGCCGCACGCTGATCGTGAACGCGTTGCGACAGGTGTTCGGCAAGCGGATGATCGTCGAACTGCCGGTGGGCGGCATCCAGTTCGCGGTGCGGTTCACCGACGGCCCCGACGGGCCGGTCGACGACGTCGCCGTCGCCGCACGCGCGCGCGACGCGGGGCTCGCGGTCGTGCCGCTGTCGATCTGGTACACGAACAGCCATACGCAGCAAACGCCGCGCGGCCTCGTCATCGGGTTCGCGAACGTCGCCGACGCGGACGAAGCGCACCGTCATGCACGGACGCTCCTTGCGTGCCTCGACGGCTGAAGCGCGGCGTGCGGCCGTGCCTCCGGCGTGGCCCGCTCGGACGACGGCAATCTCGCCGTCGATCTGCGCCTGCCCGCCGAGTTCGGCGGTCCCGGCACCGGGACCCATCCGGAACAGCTGTTCGCGGCGGCCTTCGCCGCGTGCTTCCACGGCGCGCGATTGGTTCCGAAGCGGCAATAGAGTGCGCACCTTCCCGGCACTACTGGCCCGTGGGACCTGCAATTACGATGGTTGCCAGGCAGGTCGCGCAATGAATGGTCATGCGCAGCGCCGATAGCCCTGCTTCAGCAATCAGGAGAACATATCATGACGCAACGTATCAACTACTTTCAGCAATCGCCGGAGCTGACGAAGAAGCTCGTCGAGCTCGACGGGCTGCTTCAGAAGACTTCGATCGAAGTGCCGGTTCGCGAGCTCGTCGAGATTCGCGCGTCGCAGCTCAACGGCTGCGCGTTCTGCGTCGACATGCATATCAAGATGGCCAGGATCCACGGCGAGCGCGAACTGCGCGTGCATCACGTCGCGATCTGGCGCGAGTCGCCGCTGTTCTCGCCGCGCGAGCGCGCCGCGCTCGAATGGACCGAAGCGCTGACGCAGCTTTCGCCGCACGGCGTGTCGGACGATCTCTACGATCGCGTGCGCGCCCACTACGCCGAGCAGGAGCTGTCGGATCTCACCGTCCTCGTCGGTGCGATCAACTGCTGGAACCGGCTGAACGTCGCGTTCCGGATGGTGCCCGGCTCGTTCGACAAGATGTTCGGTCTCGACAAGGCCAACCTGGAGTAACGACATGAAACGCATCGTGCTCGCGCTTGCACCGCTTGCGCTGTCGCTGCTGATGCCCGTCCCGCCGGCTGCCGCCGCGCCGCAGGCCAAGGTGACGCAACTGACCACGGAGCCGCTGCCCGAGTATCCGGGCAAGGAAGTGGAGATGATCGTCGTCGACTATCCGCCCGGCAGCGTCGACCCCGTCCATCGCCACGACGCGCACGCGTTCGTCTATGTGCTCGACGGCAGCATCGTGATGGGCCTGAACGGCGGCAAGACGGTCACGCTGCACGCGGGCGACACGTTCCACGAAGGCCCCGACGACGTGCACACGGTCGGACGAAACGCCAGCGGCACGAAGCCGGCGAAATTCGTCGTGTTCCTGATCAAGAACAAGGACGCGCCGGTTCTCACGCCGGTGAAGTAGCGGGATCGTCGTCGAGGCGCCAGACCGGCCGGAAACGGCAGCTTGGCGCCGCGAACGCACGCGTTCCGCAACGCGACGGCTTGCCTGGGCTGGCCGGCCGCCGCCGTCTCGGCCGGCGGACGAACGGCGAGCGGGCTTGCAAACCACGTGCCCTGCCTTTGAAGGCCCTTCGCTGAAAAGCCGGGATCGACTGCGTACAGCCGGATGCCCGATGCGGGTGACACATGGACATGAGCGCGACGGATTGGAAACCTCAATCTTGCGACGATCCCATCGACACGTCGCCGACGAGCACCCCTCTCAACTGCTCTCGCCACGCCGTGACATTCTCCGCACCGTTCAGTCGCTCGAACTCCCGTTGCGCTGCCTGCCAGAGTGGCGATGCTCTATCGTGCAGGCGCCGGCCCTCCTCGGTGAGTTCGACGAGGCGGCTTCGGCCGTCGGTGGGCGAGGGCCTGATCGTGACGAAGCCGTCGCGCTCCAGGAAGCCGACCATTTTCCCCATCGCCGTTCGTTCGATATCGAGCCGTTCGGCAAGGGCGTTGACGGGGGTACTTCCCACTTCGTGCAGGGCGGCCAGGGTGAGGAATTGCGTGATGCGCAGACCCGACGGCTCGAGATGGCTATCGTAGAGTCGGGAGATCTGCCTGCTCGCCTTCCTGACGGCGAAGCAGTTGCATTGATCGATGCCGAGCGGCTGGTTCACGGGCAACATCGGTTGCACTCCTGATTTCGGTTGATTGCGCGAACGCTACGCGCGCGTCGCGCGAAGCTACGGTGGCAGCTATCGATGATAGCCGGGAGCGACGGCGCTGGCCTACGATCCGCACGCCTCGCGGCTCGCCGCCGAATCCGGCCCGTGTCGACCGCCGTGTTCAAAATCCTGCCGGCGGCGTGATGTAGCCGGGTATCTCGGCCGCGAGCGTACTCTTCAGCACCGCTGTCCCCTCGTCGGCCATGACCTCGCTCTTGCCGGCGGCGAGCGCGTCGTAGGTCCGTCGCACGACGTCCTCGGGGCTGGCTTTGGGCACGTCGATGCCGTTGGTCAGATCGGTATCCACGAACCCGACGTGCAGGCCGAGAACCTGGATGCCACGCTCGCGCAGGTGAAAACGAAGCTGGTTCGTGTAGCTCCAGGCGGCGGCTTTCGACGCGGCATACGGTGTCAGATAGGGCCGCGGGAGCCACACGATGTCGGAAAGCACGTTGATGATCGCGGCATGCGGCCGGGCCGCCAGGATCTGTTCGAAGGCCTGTGTGACGCGCACCACGCCGTGGTAGTTGGTATCGAACAAGCGAGCCGACTGCGCTTCCACGTCGGCCGACAGAGGCCCGTCGATCAGCGCGGCAATGCCCGCGTTGTTGATCAGCAGCGTCGTGTCGGCCGCCTGTTTCGCCGCCTCGGCGATCGACGCCGGATCCGTGACATCGATCCTGAGCGGCACGATGCCCGGCTCGTCGAAACCGCTCGTGTTGCGCATACCCGCGTACACCTTCGCCGCCCCGCGCCGAAGCGCCTCGCGCGCAAAAGCGAGGCCCAGGCCGCGATTGGCACCGGTGATGAAGACGGTAGCGTTCTTGATATCCATGACAAGCTCCTGTTTCAAAAGCCGCGTGCCGGGAGAGTGTCGACTCCATCCACGAGCGCGCGGGTGCCTCGTTCAAAGAAAGACGTGTTCCGGCAACTGCTTCGAAAGCGACTCCCGCAGACGGGTCGCGAGAGTCAGTACGGCGCCAAGCGGGCTCATCCGCACGCTGACTCGCGGCACCGAGCCATCGGCGTTGCGATCCGCGACCACGACCGCGCTCAACGTCTCGCCGCTCGTCAGAACGGCCTCGTATTCGAGAAAAAGCCGCGAGCCGACGGCTTGAACGAACGTTGGCGTCTGCGACACGTAAAAGGTCCCGACGACGTCGACGGCGAGCCGGATTTCGTCGCGCCCGATCACGGGAGCGCGCAACACCGAGCTGACCAGCTCGGCGTCGGCCGTCAGATCATCGAGAAACGGATGACGATCAGGTTGGACGGGTGACATGTTCAAACCTCCCGATTCGTTTCAAGCACGTGTTCACACGAATGCGGCCCGATACTTCTCGACGAACTGCTGAACCGACAGCGGCGGCGTTCCGGTGACCTTCTCGACGACGTCGTTGGTGCCCGAGAAGATGCCGTCGTGGTAGTTCTGCGCGACTTCGACCAGATGCTGCGTGAGGAACGGCGGAAACTTGTAAAGGGTTTCCATCTTGTTCCGGAATGCCTCGATGGAAGTCGGCGCGTATTCGATCCGGGCGCCGAGAACCTCGCTCATCGCGGCTGCGATCTCGACGTGGTTCATCTCGACGGGGCCGTGGAGCGTGTAGGTCTTGCCCTCGTGGCCTTCGGGGCTGGCGAGGATGTGGGCAATCACGCGGCCCTGATCGTCGCTGGCAATCGGCGCGTGACGGCCGTCGCCAAACGGAAATTCGATCTTCTTCGTGGCCCATATCTCCCGCGCAAAATGCGGATAGACGAGCCAATCGGCGAAGAAGGTCGGGCGCAAATGCGTCGTCGCGACACCCGACCAATCGAAGACCTGCTCGGAGACCCAGTGATCCTGTGCCGCGTGGCTCAGCGACTCCCGGCGCGCGGAAATCTGCGACATGTTGACGATCGCCGTGACGCCCGCTTCCTTTGCTGCCTGCGCGAAATACGCCGCGGCCCCGATGATTCCCGGCGCGATCGGATGAAGGAAATACGCCGAGCGGATGCCTTCCATCGCTGCCCGAATGGCGTCGATGTCGGTGAAGTCGCCGACCGCGACATCGACGCCGCGCTGCCTCAGGACTGCCGCCCGATCGTCATCCGTGCGCACATAGGCCCGCACGCGTTTGTGCATCTTGAGCAGCTCGTCAATGGCAATACCGCCGGTGCGTCCGGTTGCACCGCTCACAAGAATTTCAGGCTCGTTCATCGCTTCGCTCCGTTCGAAAATGAGAGCATATGCTCCCTTGAGACGAAGATTAGGAGCATATGCTCTCATCGTCAAGTTTTTTTGTTGTGGCCCCGGATAACATCACGCTCGGGTCGGCAGACGGCGTTGCTAGCAAGCATCGACAGGAGGCCGGGCAGGTGTCCCGCGATTGAAAGCGCCAGAGGCGTCGATATCGTCCTGGCTTACCTGGATGGCGGAATGTTCAGTGTCTGCTCGCCTTGAGAAGAGAGGGGCCCGTGCGATTCGACGATGTGATTTCCTGTGGCGCGCCGAGGGCGCTGGAGATCATCAGTAAGGGCCCCGAGTATTCGATCTGCCCGTGGATTCGTACCGGCTGCAAACCGCAAATTGCCGTTCGCGCCGGTCATCGCCAGCAATTCACTGACCGACGATGCACATGAGACGCGTCGCGCCAACCTCCCGGCGCGACACACTAGCGCTTTGAAGCACGCCCGCGCGTCGTCGCCTTTGCTGCCGCAACCGGCGCCACTTCCGCCGGGGCAGCCGCCGTGCCCGTCCGCTTGAACCACGGCGAACCCAGCGTGGCCGCGCTCATGTCCGACGCAGCCGCGAGCAATAGCGGCGCGAGTTCCTTCAGGCGCGACTCCGGCAGGCGGCTCGTCGGCCCGGCGAGGCTCACGATACCGACCACTTCGTTCGTGACCGGATTGCGCACGGCTGCCGCGATCGACGTCATGCCGACCTCGTACGTCTCGATCGCCATCCCGTAGCCACGCGCGCGCGCGCCGTTCAGATCCTTCAGGAACTGCTGGATCGTCTTCGGTGCGCGCGGTACATTCTGCACCTTCGCGCTGAGCCCGCCCTGCCTCGACACCAGTTCGATCGCGCGCTCGTCAGGCAGCGTCGCGAGCCACGCCTGGCCGCTCGCGGTGCAATGCAGCGGCGGCTGGCTGCCCATGTCCGGGTCGTAACGCAGCCCGGACTTCGCACCCTGCGCCTTGCCGACGAACGTGATGTGATCATCCTCGACCACGCCCAGCCGTGCCAGTTCGCCCGACGACTCGGCCAGGCGATCGAGCACCGGCTGGGAAATGTCGAATACCCCGCTCGTCGACAGATAGATCAGCGCGAGCGACACCAGCTTCAGCGCCAGCATGTATTCGCCGTGCTCCTCGTCCTGACGGACGAACCCCTCGTCGATCAGCATCGACAGCAGGCGATGCGTGCCGCTGCGGGGAATGTTCAGCGTATCGGCAATGGTGGCCAGCGGCATGCGGCCGCCGTTCTTTGCCAGCAATTCCAGCACTGCGAGCGCACGCTCGAGATTTCCTGCCATGGCGCCTTCTCGTCCGTATGGTGAATGTCAAATAAGAACACAATTCCATACTGGAATTCAAGAGAATTTGCGCGACGCCGCCCCCGCCGTAGCGCCGCGCTCGCCGTCAGTGGCCGGCAGCCCCGCTCACGGCCACGAACCTTCCGCGATGGCGCGCGCCCTTGAGCAGCACCGCCGCACCGCCCACGGCCGCCGGCACCGCAAGCGCCGCGAAGACCTGGCCGAAGCTCCAGTTCGCTTGGAGCATGGCCGCGCCCAGCATCGCGCCCGCGATGCCGCCGAAACGGCCGACTCCGAGCATCCAGCTCGTCCCGGTGGCCCGCATCTCGGTCGGATAGGAGCCGGCCGCCAGCGCGCAGAAGCCCGTATTCGAACCGTTCATGCAGTACCCGATGCCGAACGCGAGCACGCAGATCACGCCGAACGGATGGGCCGACACACCCATGTACCAGGCCAGCGCGCCGCCGGCGAGCACGGTCGCGCCGAGCGCGGCATGCGGATTGAAGCGGTCCATCTGCCAGCCGATCAGCAGCGAACCGACCGTTCCGCCCGCCTGGAACAGCGCGCCGACGATCGCCGCCTCGGCCAGCGAAAAACCCAGGCCGCGAATCAGCGTCGGCAGCCAGTTGCCGAGCAGATAGACGGTCAGCAATCCCGCGAAGTAGCAGATCCACAGCATCACCGTGCCGAACGCATGTTCGCGCGACAGAATCGCGCGAACGGGACTGCGCACGTCGCGCGCCGGTTCGGCGGACACGAACCGCGTCCGTGCGTCGGCGATCGCCGGCTGTATGCGATTCAGCACGCCGATGAGCCGTGCGCGGCGCCGCTCCGACAGCGCGAGATACCGTGCCGATTCCGGCAGCCATTTGACGAGGATGGGCACGTACGCGATCGGCAGCACGCCGCCGAGCAGCAGGACCGAATGCCAGCCCCACGTCTCGATCATCCACGCGCTCACGAAGCCGCCGCCCGCCGCGCCGAAGGTGAAGCCGCAGAACACGGCCGTCACCATCAGCGCGCGCCGCCGCGGCGGCGCATATTCGGCCATCAGCGTGGCCGCGTTCGGCATCGACGCGCCCAGGCCGATGCCGGTCAGAAAGCGCAGCACCGTCAGCGACACCACGCCGGTCGCAAACGCCGATGCAATGCTCCACAGGCCGAAGAACATCACCGCGCTGACCATCACCGTCTTGCGGCCGAAGCGGTCGGACATCGGGCCGGCCGTGAGCGCGCCGAACGCGAGGCCGAGCAGGCCACCGCTCATCACCGGGCCCAGCGCGTCACGCGGAATCGACCACGCGCCGGAAATCGACGGCGCGATGAAGCCGATCATTACCGTGTCGAGCCCGTCGAGCATCACGATCAGCATGCACAACACCAGCACGAGCCACTGGAACCGGCCCACCGGCCGCGTATCGAGAAATTGCTGAACGTCGAGCGAGCGCGCGTCGTTCGATTCGTGATCCTGAATGAAATGCTTCGGCTGTCGGGCCGTCTGCGAGGAAGTCATGCTGATGTCTCCGGAGATGCTGTTCTTGTTGTCGTATCGAATGCCCGATCCGCGCGCCGGCGCGATGCCTGGCGCCGATCGGGCCCGTTGCGTCGAGAAGGCGGCCGCCGCGCGATCAGGCCGGCACGGCCGCCGCATCGATCACGGCAACGGTGGCTTCACGCAGGCGGCGCGCGCGCTCGACGGCAGGCGTCGTCTTCGCCCACGCCTCGTTCGGCACCTCGACGCTCACCGGCAGGTGAGCGGGCAGCGCGCGCAGGATGCCCGCGAGGTCGAGACCGCCCTCGCCCGGCACCATCCGCGCGCAGCGTGCCTGGAACAGCAGCGTGTCGACGTCGGTCGGTCGTTCGGCCGGCGCATCGCAGAACTGGACGTAGCCGAAGTACGCGTGCGGCAACGCGCGCAACGCGTCGAGCGACGAGCCGGCACGATCGAAGTGGATCGGATCGACGATCAATCCGGTGTTGCGCCGGCCGCACGCGTCGACGATGCGCGCGCCGGCGCCGATGTCCTTCACGTCGGTCCACGGCATCGGCTCCAGCGACGGCGACAGGCCGAGCGGCGCGGCCAGGTCGCACAGCCGCCCGAGCCGGTCGACGGTGCGCGCCTCGTCGGGATCGTTGCCGGCCACGAGGACGTAGCGCGCGCCGAGCTCCGCCGCCGTTTCGAGCATCGGCAGGTAGTGCGTCACGTCGGTATCGGGCTTCAGGCGCGCGATCTCGACGTCGAGCACACGCATGCCCGTATCGCGCAGGACCGCCAGCGTTTCGCGCCTGAGCGGCGTATCGCCGACGATCTCGTGGCGAACCTCGGTGTCGGTGGCCGGCAGCAGTCGCAGGCCGACGTAGTCGTAGCCGGCGTCGACGGCGCATCGCACCATCTGCGGCGGGCTCAGTTCGAGCACGGTCAGCGCCGACAGCGACAGCGCGCGGAATTGAGGCTGGGTCATATCGTCTCCTTGAGCGTCATGGCGCAATACGCGGCACGTTCAGCGCAACGGCGAAAACGGCGCGGGCACGCAGATCGTCGATTCCATGGTCGTGAGGTGGGCCGGGCCGCCCTTCGGCGGCCAGATGCCGTCCTTGACCGCTTCGGCGCGAATGCGCGAACGCTCGTCCACGCTCGCATACGGCCAGATGTTCAGGAACCGCGGCGTGTCGCCGTCGAGCGCATACATCGCGCCGACCAGCGGCGAGCGGCGGGTGCGCTCCGGCACCGCCTGCTCCCACACGTCGATCGTGTGCTGCAGGCTGCCGAGCTTCGTGCCGTACACGCGCATCTCGTAGATGCCGCCGTGCACGGCCGGTTCGATCGGCGGCAGGAACGGGAACAGCGCATAGCTGGCCGTCTTCACGTCGATGATCGATTCGCCGCAGCCGAACGGGTTGCCTTCGAGCAGCATCCGTTTGCGCTCGGCGACGAGCGCGGCCTCCGATTCATAACCCCGCAGCACCAGCACCTGACCGAGCGTGCCGATGTCCGAGTACCACGCGCCGAGCAGCCTGCCGCCGTGCGGATCGCCGCTGGCCTGAATCCCTTCGAAGACCTGCGCGTTCGCGCCGATCTTCACCGTGAGCGTCACTACGTCATACAGTCTCATTGCGTTGTCCTCGAGGATGAATCGATGCCGGCACGCGCGGATTCGGGCGCGGCGTCGGCGAGAGAAAGGCCGGCGAGATAACCGAACGTCATCGCCGGGCCGAGTGTGATGCCGCCGCTGGGATAGCAGCCGCCCATCATGCTGGCGGAATCGTTGCCGACCGCGTAGAGGCCGGCGATCGCATGGCCGGCGTGGTCGAGCACGCGCGCGTCGCGGTCGGTGGCCAGGCCCGCGAACGTGCCGAGGCTGCCCGGCAGCAGCTTCACCGCATAGAACGGCCCCGCGTCGATCGGCGCGAGACACGGGTTCGGCTGCCGGTCGGCATCGCCCTGCACGCGGTTGTACGGCGTCGAGCCCTTGTGAAACGCCGGATCGCAACCCTGCTTCGCGTACTGGTTGTAGGCCGATACCGTGTCCACCAGCGAAGCGGCGTCGATTCCGCATTCGCGCGCGAGCGCGTCGAGCGTCGCGCCGCGCTTCAGATAGCCCGAGCGCCGGTACGGGCCGGTCGGGAACGGAAACGGCTTCGAGAAACCGAGCCCGTAGCGCCGCTGAAAGCGATGGTCGCAGACGAGCCACGCGCACACTTCCTCGCCGGCCGGCGTCGTGTCGAGCAGCGCGGCAATGAAGTCGTGATACGACGATGCCTCGTTCACGAAGCGCTTGCCCGCGCGTGTCACCGCGATCACGCCCGGCTTCGCGCGTTCGATCAGATGCGGAAACGCGACGGCGTCGCCGCCCGGTTGCGGCACCAGCGAGACGGGCGCCCACGCGGCCGGCGCATCGAGCGACCGGTCGAAATGCGCGCCGATCGATTCGCCGAGCCGGATCCCGTCGCCGGTATTGCAGAGCGGCGCCGCCGACCAGTGTTCGCGGCCCGACGGCGTATACGCGAACGTCTGCGCACGCCGCGCCTGATCGTGAGGGAAGCCGCCGCAAGCCAGCACGACGCCGCGCGCCGCGCGCACCTCGTGCACGATGCCGTCGATCGCCACGCGGGCGCCGGTCACGCGCACGTCGTCGCGCAGCAGGCCGATCGCCTTCGCATGGGTGCGCAGGTCGACCCCGCGATCGGCGGCCGACTTCAACAGGCGCGCGACGAGCGCATTGCCGTTGACGAGATGCATCGAGCGCCCGTAACGCAGCTTGTGCCACGCGAACGCGGCCAGCCGGCGGCCGACATGCAGCGCGGAGCTCAGCGAGCGCGTCGCGCGATAGAAATGCGCGAGATCCTGGCCGGACGCGAGTGCCATCCCCTTGAGCGTCGTCACCGACAGCGGTGTGCGCAGCTTGTCGAGCAGCGGGCCCAGTTCACGGCCGTCGTACGGCATCGCGCAGACCGAGCGCCCGCCCGTGCCGGCGCCCGGCGTGGTGTGGAAATCGGGAATGCGGTTGCCGTCGACGAAGCGCAGCGCCGTGTTCCGCTCGAAGAATTCGATCATCTCCGGGCCGCGTTCGAGCAGCGCATCGGCCTTCGCCGCATCGAACTGCGCGCCCAGCTCGTTCTTCAGGTACGTGCGCGGCGCATCGATGTCCTCGCGAATGCCGGCACGCGTCGCGAGCGGATTGCGCGGAATCCACATCCATCCGCCCGACCACGCGGTGGTGCCGCCGAACACGGCCTCCTTCTCGGCGACGATCACGCCCAGGCCCCGCGCCGCCGCCGTGACGGCCGCCGCGAGGCCGCCCGCGCCGGAGCCCAGTACCAGCACGTCGCAATCGAGTATCGGTTCACGCTTCATGTTCAGTCCTGCCCGTTCAGTGTCTCCAACGCCGGATGCGACACGATCGCGACGTCTATGGAATATCATTGCGAAGTGGAATACTATTCCACTCAATCGGATTTCGCAAAGACTTTGTGACGACAGGGAGGCAACGCAATGCGAGTACTGGTAACGGGCGGCAGCGGTTTTCTCGGCGCATGGATCATCAGGAGGCTGCTGGCGCGCGGCATGGAATGCGTGAGCTTCGACGTGCGCACGAACCCGCGCCTCGTCGAGGCGCTCGCGCCCGAACGGGCTGCGGCCGTACGCTGGCGCACCGGCGACATCGCCGACGCGGCCGCCACGGCGCAGGCCTTCGACGGCTGCGACGCGGCGATCCATCTCGCAGGCATCCTCACGCCCGACTGCGCGGCCGATCCCGTGCGCGGCGCGCGGGTCAACCTGATCGGCACGCTGAACGTATTCGAGGCCGCACGCTCGGCCGGGCTGCGACGCGTGCTCTATGCGAGCAGCGCCGGCGTATTCGGCCCCGACGACGGCGCCGTGCCGTTGCCGCAAACCCACTACGGCGCGTTCAAGCTGGCGTGCGAAGGATCGGCACGCGCGTACTGGCACGACCACGGGATCGCGAGCGTGGGCTTCCGTCCGCTCGTGGTCTATGGGGCCGGACGCGAGACCGGATCGAGCGCGGGGCCGAGCCTGGCCTGTCGGGCGGCCGCGCGCGGCGAGCGCTACACGATTCCGTTTACCGGCGCGACGGGCCTCGTGTTCGCCGACGACGTCGCCGCCGCTTACGAGGCCGCGCTGCTGGCCGACATCGAAGGCGCACACGCCTTCACGCTGGCGGGCGAGATCACCCCGGTGAACACGCTGATCGAGCGGATCGCGGCCCTCGTGCCGGGTGCGCACATCGATGCCGGCGGCCCGCCGCTGCCGATCGCGACGGCGTTCCCCGACGACCCCGCGCTCGACCGCCTGCTGCCCGGCCTGCCGCGGACCGCGCTCGACGACGGACTGCGGCAGACGGTGGCGTTCTACCGGCGCCAGCGCTAGGCCGGCGCCCGCTCCCCGCGGCTACGCGACGACGTCCGCGGGTGCAACGCCCGTGCGCGTCGCAGCCGCGCGATGCACGGCGAGCGTCGCCGCGAGCGTGCGCGCGGCGTCGTCGGCCGGACACAGCGGCGCCTCGGCGCCCGCGATCACCGCCGCGAAGTGGCGCAACTGCTCGTGATACGGATCGGCGCCATGCGGCGTGCAGCGCTCGACCGTCAACGGATCGTGCCAGCCCTTCCCGCTGCGGTATTCCCACAGATCGAGCTGCGGCAGCGTGAGCGACGCATCGGTGCCGATCAGGAAATGCGTGTTCACCTGCTGGCGCGGATAGTGCGCGGCCTCGCCCGCCGCGAGATCCCAGTTCCACGGCGAGGTCGCGCAGTCGGACACGGCCAGCGTGCCGAGCGCGCCGCTGTCGAAGCGCAGCAGCACGGCGGCCGTGTCTTCCACGTCGAAGCCGCGCACGCGATTGGACGCCTGGGCCTGCACCTCGACGATCTCGCCGAACAGGTACCGCATGATGTCGATGTCGTGAATCAGGTTGATCAACACCGGGCCGCCGCCCGCGCGACGACGCCATTCGACGTCGAAATACGCGTCGGGCTTGTAGAACGTCGCGAGCGCATTGGCCGCGACGGGTTTGCCGAGCCGCCCCGACTGCACGATCTCTCGCGCGCGCCGCAAGACCGGATTGTGGCGGCGATGGTGGCCGACCAGCAGCGGCACGCCGGCTTCGCGTGCGGCGCGACCGAGGCCCGCCGCCGCCGCGACGCTGTCCGACACCGGCTTCTCGATCAGCGCCGGCACGCCGCGCGCGATGCAGGCAAGGCCGACCTCGACATGCGTCGCATTCGGCGTCGCGACGATCGCGCCGTCCGGGCGCATCGCGTCGAGCATCGTCGCGTAGTCGGCGAACCAGCGCAGCCCCTCGGCACGCGCGAACTGCTCGGCCGCCGGCGACGGATCGGCGATCGCCACGACTTCCACCTGCGCATGCGTGCGCGCGCGCTCCACGTGCATCCGCCCGATTGCGCCTGCACCGATCACTGCCAGCCGTCTTCTTGCCATCGCTTCATCTCCGTTGTGCGGGGCGTACGTGTCGCGTCGAGCCGTTCGTCTTCCGGACCGACCGGGTGAATACCCCGATTTATTGAAACCATCTTTGATTGTTGAATGCTATTCCACTTCAAACCATAATTCACGAAAAATTTCGACACGTGTCGCGCGGCCCGCCCACGGACCGCACGGAATCGAACCTTGACCAGGAAACAGGAGGCCAGACACATGACTGACCAGCACGCGCAGAACGACACTCTTTCCAGCTCCGCGGCGGACGCGACCGCCAACCCGGCGGCGTCGCGCCGCGCGTGGCTCGTCACCGCGGGCAAGGCGCTCGCGGGCGGGGCCGCGGCGCTCGCCGCGCCGGCGATCGTGCGCGCGCAGGGCGAGCAACCGCTGAAGCTGGGCCTGCTGATGGCCAAGCAGGGCGTGTGGACCGAACAGGGCGAAGTGATCGCGAACGGCGTCAAGCTCGCGCTCGACGAGGCGGGCAACCAGGCGCGCGGCCGGCGCGTCGATCTCGTCTGGTACGACGAACCGAACCCGCAGTCGGCGCAGCAGAACATGCAGAAGCTCGTCGAGCAGGACCACGCGATCGCGGTGATCGGCGGCACGAACAGCGGCACGTCGCTCGCGATGTCGTCGGTCGCATGGCGCACCAGGACGCCTTACATCGCGCCGAACGCCGCCGCGCGCGAGCTGACCGGCAGCAGTTGCAACCCGTACACGTTCCGCGTGCTGAGCCCGACGCCCGTCGCATGCCGCGCACTCGCACCGTCGATGCTCGCGATCGGCAAGAAATGGCACTTCCTCGTCGCGAACTATGCGTACGGGCAGGACATTCAGCGCGCGATGTCCGACTTGCTGAAGCAGGCCGGTGGCGTCATCACCGGCGCCGACGTCACGCCGCTCAACACCACCGACTTCAGCTCGTTCATCCTGAAGATCCGCCAGTCGAAACCCGATGTCGTGCTGCTCGGGCTGCCGGGCGGCGACCTGTCGACGTTCCTGAAGCAATACGCGGAAATGGGCATGAAAGGCCGCATCCCGGTGGCGTGTCCGATCATCGGCGACTCGGATCTCTGGTCGATCAACGCCGACGCCGCCACCGGCTACTACGGCAAGCCGTGGCATTTCAGCTCGCCGGGCCATGCGCCGGAAGAAGTTGCGTTCATCAGGAAGTACACGGCGAAGTACGGCAAGCCGCCGGCCGACAAGGCCTGGATCGGCTGGTTCACGGCGCGCGCACTGCTGCAGGCGATCAACCACGCGAAGAGCACGTCCGGCGCGGACATCGTGCAGAGCCTGGAGACCATTCAGCTCGCCGACGGCAGCGGCGCCGCCTACTTCCGCCCGTGGGACCACCAGTTGTTGCGGCGCTGGAGCGTGTTCAAGGTGAAGGACCGGATCGGCGACAAATGGGACTGGCTCGACCCGATCTCCGTCGTGCCGCAGAACCCCGGCGACCTCGACCGTCTCTTCGGCACACGCGAGGAGATCGGCTGCAAGATGGCCGCGCGCTGAGCCCGCGCGCCGCCGCCCCAAGCGTATCCCGCGCGCGTCGCGGCCCGCCGCTCGCCCGTCACGACGGGCCGCGGCGCGGCGGCGGCGAGCCGCACTCTGGAGTAAGGGCATGGCTGAAATGTTGTTGTCCCAGGTCGCCAACGGACTGGTGCTGGGATTCCTCTATGTATTGCTCGCGATCGGACTGTCGATCATCTGCGGGCTGCTGGGCATCGTGAATTTCGCGCATGGCGCGCTCTTCGCGCTCGGCGCGTATTTCGCGATCGCACTGTCGACGCAGTTCGGATGGGCCGCCGTCGTGCTCGCACCGGTGCTCGTCGCGGCGGTGGGCGTGCTGATCGAAGTGGTGTTCATCCGGCGCCTGTACGGCAAGGAGCCGCTCCTCGGCCTGATCGTCACGTTCGCGCTGTCGCTGCTGCTCACCGCACTGGTTCGCCTCGTGTGGGGCGCGGGCGGGCTGCCGTTCAGTCCGCCCGGGATGCTCAACGGGTTTCTCGTATACGGGCCGCTGCTGATCACGAAGTATCGACTGTTCGTGCTCGCCGCGACGATCGCGATCCTCGTCGTGCTGTGGTGGTTCATGAACTACACGCCATACGGGCGGATCCTGCGCGCCGGCAGCCGCGATCCTGAAATGGTCGGCCTGCTCGGCATCAACCTGCCGCGCGTGCTGACCGGCGCGTTCGCGCTCGGCGCGCTGCTCGCGGGTGCCGCCGGCGTGCTCGCGGCGCCGCTCGTCACGGTCACGCCGGGGATGGCGACGACCGCCGTGATGCCCGCGTTCGTGATCGTCACGATCGGCGGGCTCGGCTCCTTCGCCGGTGCGGTGGTCGCGGGCCTGCTGGTCGGCATCGCAACCGCGCTGGCCGTCCAGTTCTTTCCGGCAGCCTCGTCGGTCGCGATGTACGCGCTGATGGCACTCGTCCTTCTCGTGCGCCCTCGCGGGCTGTTTGGTGAACGCTGGGAGCGCTTCGAATGAAATTCGACTATCTGACCCGCCATCCGGTTGCAGTGCTGACCACCGCGCTCGTCCTCGTGTCGCTTGCCCTCACCGCGACCGGCACGCCGCTCGAGCGCGCAACCCAGATCGCGATCTACACGCTCTACGGGATGGGCGTGAACCTGCTGGTCGCGTATACGGGGCTCGTCCCGTTCGGCGCATCGGTGTTCTTCGGCACGGCCACGTACCTGGTCGCCGTGTCGCTGCTGCGCGTGCTGGGCAACGAGCTGCTCGCGCTGGCGGCCACCGTGATCGTGACGACCGTGCTCGCCGCGCTGATCGGCGCGGTTGTGTTGCGCCGGCGTGGGCTCTACTTCTCGCTGCTCACCCTCGCCTGTTCGCAGATCGCGTTCGAGATCGCGTTCAAGTGGACCGATGTGACCGGCGGCGAAAACGGCCTGCAGAACGTGCCGCGCCCAACCTTCCCGACGACCGTCGGCTTCCACGTATTCGCATGCGTGACGGTGATCGCCATCGCCTGTCTGCTATGGCGCCTCGTGCACGCGCCGTTCGGACGGGCGCTGCAGGCACTGCGCGACAACGAGCAGCGCGCGGCGAGCCTCGGCTACGACACGTATCGGCTCAAGCTGCGCGCGTTCGTGATCTCGGCTGCCGTGATCGGCTATGCGGGCGGCCTGCTGTGCCTGATGCTGCAGGGCGCGTACGCGAACAACCTGAGCTGGGAGCACGCGGGCGACAGCCTGCTGATGACCGTGCTCGGCGGTGTCCACCAGTTTCTCGGGCCGCTGTGGGGCGCGATTGCGTTCATCCTGCTCGAAGACAAGCTCAGCAGCCTGACCGAGCACTGGTGGCTGATCTTCGCGCCGATCGTCATCGCGTTCGCGTTCTTTTCGCCCGAGGGCATCCACGGCATCGCGCAGCGGCTGTTGCGACGTCCGCGCTGGACCCTCGTGCGCGACACGATTCCCGCGCGCCCCGCCACGATCGCGCCGTATCGCGCGGGCGGCGTCGAGACCGATCCCGCCACGCCCGTGCTGAGCGTGCGCGGATTGACGAAGCGTTTCGGCTCGCTCGTGACCGCCGAACGGATCGACCTCGACGTCCATCCGTGCCGGCTGCACAGCTTCATCGGCCCGAACGGCGCGGGCAAGACCACGTTCTTCAACATGCTGACGGGCGTGCTGTCGCCGACGGCCGGCACGATCACGTTCGACGGCAAGGACGTGACGAAGCTCGCCATGTTCCGCCGCGTGCGGCTCGGCATGAGCCGCTCGTTCCAGATCCTCAGCGTATTTCGCAATCTCACCGTGTTCGAGAACGTGCGCGTCGCGGTGCAGGCCGCGCAGCACGATCGCCTCGGCCTGTGGCGCGACGCGCACACGCTCGGCGAACAGAACGAGATGACCTGGTCGCTGCTCGCGGCGGTCGGGCTGGCCGAGCGCGCGGCGCATGGTTGCGAAAGCCTGTCGCACGGCGAGCAGCGCCTGCTCGAAATCGCGCTGTCGCTCGCGACTCGCGCACGCCTGCTGCTGCTCGACGAGCCGCTCGCCGGGCTTGCCGAAGCCGACCGCGTGCGCGTGGCGGCGATCATCCGCGAGCTGGCGAACCATCACGCGGTGCTGCTGATCGAGCACGACATCGATCGCGTGCTGACGATTTCCGATCGCGTCAGCGTGCTCCATCGCGGCCGGCTGATCGCCGACGGCTCGCCGGCCGAAGTCGCGCGCCATCCCGAGGTGATCGAAGCCTACCTGGGCCACGCGAAGGGCGAGCGGCCGGTCGATGCGAGGCTGGCCGCCCGACGCGGCGCACAGCACGAAGATGCCGCACCGGCACGCCGCCCGCTGCTGCGCCTCGAAGGCGTGAAGGCCGGTTATACCGGCAACACGATCCTCGACGGCATCGACCTCACGCTCCACGAAGGCGAAGTGATTGCGATCCTCGGACGCAACGGCGTCGGCAAGACGACGACGTTGCGCGCCGCGACCGGCGTCGCCGACGTGACGGCCGGGCGCATCGTGTTCGACGGCCACGACATCACCGGGCGCCCCGCGCACGAGATCAATCGTCTCGGCCTCGCGATGGTGCCCGAGGGCCGCCGCCTGTTCCCCAACCTCACGGTCGCCGAGAACTTGCGGCTCGCCGCACGCAAGGGCGGCGCGAGCGTCGACGAGATGTTCGCGCTGTTCCCGCGACTCGCGACGCGCAAGGATGCGCGCGCCGAACATCTGTCCGGCGGCGAACGACAGATGGTGGCGATCGCGCGCGCGCTGATGGCGCCGGCGAAGGCGATCCTGCTCGACGAACCGTTCGAGGGGCTCGCGCCCGCCGTCGTACAGGAAGTGCTCGACGCGGTAGTCAAGCTGCGCGAGCGCGCGAGCGTCGTGATCGTCGAGCACCAGGCCGACATGGTGCTGCCGATCGCGGATCGCGCGTACGTGCTCGTCAACGGTCGCGTCGCGCACGAAAGCAGCGCGGTCGCGCTCGAACAGGACACCGCCACCCAGGCGAAATTGCTCGGCATCGTACACGACGAGGCCGGTTCAACCCAGGAGATGAAAACAGCATGACAGCCCCCTTGACCCCGACCGCCCCGGTTTCGCTCGACGAAGGCCTGAGCGGTGCGACCCGCATTCATTTCATCGTCGGCGATCCGATCGCGCAGGTCCGTTCGCCGAAAGGCGTGACGGCCGCGCTGCGCGAGGCCGGACTCGACGCGCTGGTCGTTCCCGCTCATGTCGCACCGGCCGATCTTGCGGCGTTCTTCGCGGGCATCACACCGATGCGCAACGTCGACGGCGTGATCATCACCGTGCCGCACAAATTCAGCGCCGCCGGGTTCTGCTCGCGCCTGTCCGATGAAGCGGCATTCCTCGGCGCGGCGAATACGCTACGACGCACCGCCGAAGGCGGCTGGCACGGCGGCATGTTCGACGGCACGGGTTTCGTCGCCGCGCTCGGCGACGAAGGCTGCGACCTGCGCGGCAAGCGCGCGCTGCTGGTCGGCGCGGGCGGCGCAGGCTCGGCGATCGGCCATGCGCTGGTGATGGCGGGTGTCACGTCGCTCGACGTGCGCGACAACGATGCCGCCCGCACCGCGTCGCTGGTCGAGCGGCTGGCCACGCTGCAACGCGGCACGGTGCGCGTCGCCGGCGCGGAGGTCACAGCCGAATCGTTCGACGTGATCGTCAATGCGTCGCCGATGGGCATGCGGCCGGACGATCCGCTGCCCGTCGACGTCTCGCGCGTGCCGGCCACCGCGTTCGTCGGCGACGTCGTCACGAAGCCGCCGCTCACGCCGTTCATCGAGGCAGCGCGTGCCCGCGGTTGCCGAACCGTCACGGGCACGCAGATGTTCGCGCGGGTCTGCGATCGAATGGTCGCATTCCTGGTCGATACCGATACCGCCGCCTGAGTGCGTGTGGGCAGGTCGCGATCGTCATGCGCGGCGCGGCCTGCCGAATCGTTTCCGCCGCACGACGGTGACGCGGCGTGCCGCGCCGCCGTTCCTGCCTGCCTCATCACGACCATCCGACGACAACCCATGCATCCCGGGCGTACCTCGCCCGGGCGCCTGGCGCGCAGCGCCGCCCGGCTCGCCGCCGCACCGGCGTCGACGCGCAGCCAGTTCGCGGCCGGTGTGGGCAGCGTGCACCGGTTCTGAACGAAGTCGCGCTTCGTCTCTCGGCTATATTTCGGAACACTATTCCACTTTGTTGTTTATTGGAATAACATTCCAAAACGATCGAAGCCTCTTCCGCCGCGCGCCGAATCCGGACGTGCGGCGGAACGAAACGAAGGAGACATGGACATGGCTGCAGTACAACAGGGTTGGGACGAAGAGGTGGACCTGCTGGTGTTCGGCGCAGGTGCGGCGGGCATGACCGCCGCGCTCGTCGCGCATCACGAGGGGCTCGCCGTCCTGATATGCGAAAAAACCGCCGCGGTGGGCGGCATCACGTCCACGTCGGGCGGCACGACCTGGGTGCCGGGCACACGCTTGAGCGTCGCCGCGGGCGTGCCCGACAGCGTCGACGATGCGCGCCGCTTCCTGCAGTCGGTGGTCGGCGCGCGCGGCGGCGACGACGCGCGCGAAGCATTTCTGCAAAGCGGCCCCGACGCGATCGACGAACTCGCGCGCATCAGCGACGTGAAGTTCGTCGCCGCCACCGCACATCCCGATTACGTCAACGGCCCGGGCGCGGCCTACGGCGGCCGGGCGCTCGTGCCCGCGCCGTTCGATGCGCGCGTGCTCGGCCGCGCGTTCGCGCGCGTGCGCCCGCCGCGCAAGGAATTCATGGGCCTCGGCGGCATGATGGTCGCGCGTGCCGACCTCAATGCGCTGCTCGCGCCGTTCGCGTCGGTCGCGAACTTCAAGCGCACGATCGCGGTCGTCGGGCGCTATGCGATGGATCGCCTGCGTTTTCCGCGCGGCACGCAGCTGGTGATGGGCAACGCGCTCGCCGCCCGGCTCTATTACAGCCTGCTCAAACGCCAGGTCGAGATTCGCTTCGACACGCCGCTGCTCGAACTGGTACGCGAGAACGGTCGCGTCACCGGCGCCATCGTCACGACACCGGATGGCGGTCGCAAGCGAATCGGCGCGCGGCGCGGCGTGGTGCTCGCGACCGGCGGCATCGCGCGCCATCCGTCGCTGCGCCGGCAGTTCTTCCCTGCCGCGGCCCAGCCGCTGTCGCTGTCGCCGAATACGCATACCGGCGACGGCGTCGACCGCGCACAGCGCGTCAATGCGCGGGTCGAAAACGGCGGCGACAGCCCGGGGCTGTGGATGCCGTGTTCGATCCGCCGCGCACCGGGCGCTCCCCCGGGCGGCGACGGCGACAGCGTCTGGCCGCACATCATTCTCGATCGCGCGAAGCCCGGCCTCATCGCGGTCAACAGCCGCGGCGAGCGCTTCGTCAACGAATCGAACTCATACCACGACTTCGTGATGGGCATGCTGCGCGACAGCGGCAACGGGCCGAGCGTGCCGGCCCATCTGATCGTCGATGCTGCGTTCATTCGCACCTATGGCCTCGGCCTGCTGATGCCGGCGCGCAGCGCGGCCCGCATCGCCGAATTCGAACGCGCCGGCTATCTGGTGAAAGGTGCGACGCTGGCCGAGCTGGCGGCGAAGTTGCAGGTGGATGCGAACGGCCTGGCGCGCACCGTCGCGACCTACAATCGCGACGCCGCCAATGGCGAGGATCCGGCATTCCAGCGCGGCAGCAGCCCGATGAGCCGCTTCAACGGCGATCCGGCGCAACAGCCGAATCCGTGCATCCGCCCCATCGGCGCCGGCCCCTACTATGCGCTGACCGTATGGCCGGCCGATCTCGCGTGCAGCGCGGGGTTGAGCGGCACGGCGAACGGCGAGGTGATCGATGTCGACGGGCGCGTGATCCCCGGCCTGTTCGCGTGCGGCAACGATCTCGCGTCGATCTTCCGCGGCACGTACCCCGGCCCCGGCACGACGCTCGGCCCGGCCATCGTATTCGGCTGGCGCATCGCGAAGTTCGTCGCGCGACGCGAAGCGGCATCGACGGGCACCTCATCCGCGGACGCGGTGCACCGCCCGACCTGCGACAGCGCGCAACGCTGACGAACGCGCCGGCACGGCACGCGCAGGCCGCGCCGGCTCACCCCATCGAGAAGGAGTCGTTCATGCAACGCATCGTCAACCGCCATCGATTGAACATGCCGAAACTGGGGCTCGGCACCTGGCCCATGCTCGGCGACGAATGCACGCGCGCGGTCACGCTCGCACTGGAGTCGGGTTATCGCCATATCGATACCGCAGCCGCGTACGAGAACGAAGCGGCGGTCGGTAGCGCCATCGCCGCTTCGAACGTCCCGCGCGAGCAGATTCACGTGACCAGCAAGGTATGGTGGGACCAGTTGAACCCCGAACGCATGCGGCAATCGCTCGACAACACCTTGCGCGCGCTGCGCTGCGACTACGTGGACCTGTTCCTGATCCACTGGCCGGCGCCCGACTGGAATCTTGCCGAGACGATCGACACGCTCGTTTCGTTCAAGGAGCAGGGACGCGCCCGCGCGATCGGCGTCGCGAACTTTCCGCTTGCGCTGTTGCGCGACGTCGTCGAACAGATGCAGGCGCCACTGGCCGCGATACAGGTCGAGTATCACGTGCTGCTCGGTCAGGCGCGGCTGCTGCAATTCGCGCGCCGACATGACATGGCGCTGATCGCGTACAGCCCGCTCGCGCGCAACCGCGTGTCGGAGATCCCGGAACTGCAGCGGATCGCCGACAAGCATCGCGTGCTGCCGAGCCAGGTGGCGCTGAAATGGCTGCTCGACCAGCCGAACGTGGCCGCCGTGCCGAAGGCGGCCGGGCAACGCAATCAGCTCGCCAATCTGGCATCGCTCGACGTGAACCTGGACGACGCGGACCGTGCGCTGATCGCCGGCCTGCCGAAGAATCAGCGGCTCGTGAGTCCGGCGTTCGCGCCGCAGTGGGATCCGGCCGTGTAAGGAACAGCGTGTGGGTCGGCGATCGTTGCGGGCACGGGATGAATCGCGACTTCGGCACGCCTGTCGCCCACGCCGCGCGGCCCTTCACCTGGGTGCCGGCCCGATCACGGGCGCCGGAACCGATCGGCGTCGACGAAATCAGTCGACGCCGACGGACCGGAGATCGCACTGGCCAGCACTGGGGCTTTGCATCGCGCCTGCACCGCGAGCCAATGCCCGCAAGGCATTCAAATCCGGCCCCATAAATCAGAATTTGTGCCGGTCAACACCTGACCGATCGAGACCTGGCACCCGCCATCTTTCGCAAGCACGTCTTTCCGGGGTTTACCTAACTGACTGGACGCCGAACGCATGCTTAAATAAATCAACTTGATTTATTTAATGCGCCGAAAGCGGCGCCACATGGAGGGAGACGCCATGCGAAGCCCGCACATCGGCCAGGGCAGCAACTCGGTCAACGTGCGCCGTTACAACGAGCGCCTTTTGCTGAAGACGCTGCGCCGTACCGGCAGCGCGTCGAAGGCCGACCTCGCCCGCCACGCGAACATGACGAGTGCGGCTGTCGGCGGCATCATCGCGTCGCTCGCCGACGCGAAACTGATCGAATTCGCCGGCCGCACCGAAGGCCAGCGCGGCCAGCCGGCGTCGCTGATTCGTCTCGATCCCAATGGGGCATTCGGCATCGGCGTCCGCATCGACCGCATGCGCATCGAAACGGCGCTGGTCAACTTCGCGGGCGAGATCATCGGCTGCCGCTCCCACGACACCCTGCTCCCTCCGCCCGCGACCGTGCTCGAACTGGTTCGCAGCGACATCGAAGAGATGCAACGGCTGCTGCCCGCGAAGGATCGCGACCGGCTGGCGGGCGTCGGCGTGGCCCATCCGTTCAACCTGGGAAGTTGGCTGCGCGAACTCGGCCTGCCGGCCGAAGCCTTCCGCGCGTGGGCCGAGATCGACCTGGCCCGGGAACTCGCCAATGTCATTCCGCTGCCGGTGTTCAGCGAAAACGACGGCAACGCGGCCGCCATCGCCGAGCTCTTTTACGGCTGCGGCCGGCAACGCGACAATTTCGTCTATCTGTTCCTCGGACCGGTGATCGGCGGCGGCATCGCGATCGACGGCGACTGCCTGCACGGCCGCACCGGCAACGCCGGCGATTTCGCCGTCATGCCCGTACACCCGAGCCGCCTGCCCTCGGCGCCCGCGCCGCACGGCGCGTGGGACATCCTCCTGACGCGTGCGTCGTTGAGCGCGCTGATTCGTCATCTGCGCCATTGCGGCGAGCGGGTCGAGAACCGCGCGGATCTCAACGACTGCATCGCACGCAACGTGCCGGCCGTCGACGAATGGATCGACGATTGCGTCGATGCGCTCGCGTTCGCGCTGCGCGGGGCGCTATCCGTACTCGATTTGCCGGTCGTCGTCCTTGATTCGGACGTTGACGCCGGCCTGCTCGACACGCTCATGCAACGCCTGGGCGTGGCGCTCGCCGACATCACGCCGGAAGCCCGCAGCGCGCCGGAACTCGTGCGCGGCACGTTCGGCGCGGACGCTGGCGCGATCGGCGCCGCGACGCTGCCGATGTTCTTCAACTTCTCACCACGCTCCGGCATCCTGCGCGGTGCAGGCCTGGATACGCAAGAGGTCGCTT
>NZ_CAJPHA010000025.1:0-115524 GCF_905339895.1 Burkholderia sp. BCC1988 | reverse complement strand
CGACTTGCCCGAACCCGAACGGCCGAGCAGCCCGACGATCTCGCCTTGGCGCAGCGACAGGTTCGCGTCGTCGAGCACGAGCAACTCGCCCTGCGTCTTGTTGAAGCCGCGGCAGACATGATCGACGCGCAGGATTTCCTCACCGAGTCGCGGCGGCTGGGACGTCTGGACGGGGGCGTTTACAGCATTCGGATTGTGCATCGCGTTTCGCTCTCAATCGGTCTCAGTCGAGCCGCAGCTTCGCTTCGGCGAAGGCATACAGCGGGCGCCACAGCAGGCGGTTGAACAGGGTGACGAACAGGGACATCACGGCGATGCCCAGGATGATCTTCGGAAAGTCGCCGGCGGCGGTGGTCTGCGCGATATACGCGCCGAGGCCGTGCGCCTCGATCTTGGTCGAGCCCCACTGCACCGCTTCCGACACGATGCTCGCGTTCCATGCGCCGCCCGAGGCGGTGATCGCGCCGGTCACGTAGTACGGGAAGATGCCGGGCAGGATCGCCTGGCGCCACCACTGCCAGCCGCGGATCCGGAAGTTCGTCGCGGCTTCGCGATAGTCGTTCGGATAGGACGTGGCGCCCGCGATCACGTTGAACAGGATATACCACTGCGTGCCGAGCACGATCAGCGGCGACAGCCAGATGTCGGGGTTCAGGTGGAAGCGCGCGATCACGATCACGAACACCGGGAACAGCAGGTTCGCCGGGAACGCGGCAAGGAACTGCGCGAGCGGCTGCAGCTTCTCGGCCAGCTTCGGGCGCAGCCCGACCCACACGCCGATCGGCACCCAGATCACCGACGCGATCGAGATCAGCACGACCACGCGCAGCAGCGTGATGAGCCCGAGCGCGACGACGTGCCCGACCTCCCCCATCGTCACGCCGGTCGACACGAAGCTGACGACGCGCCACACGATATAGGCCGTGCCGAGCAGCAAGAGCGCCGCCCATGCGATGTCGACCGTGCGCGATGCCTTCTTCTCGACCTTCGGCAGCGAGAAGCGCATTGCGCCCGACAGCGGCAGGCGCAGCGGAATCCGCGCCGCCTTCGCGAAGAACCAGCCGGCCGGCACGAGCAGCTGGTGAATCAGGCGCGTGCGGCGCACGAGGTCGAGCAGCCAGGATTGCGGCGCATCGCCCGATGCGGTGTTCTCCATCCGGAACTTGTCGGCCCATGCGATCAGCGGGCGGAACAGGAACTGGTCGTACGCGAGGATCACGACCGTCATCGTCAGGATCACCCAGCCGATCGCGCCAAGGTTCTTGTCCGAGATCGCCTGCGCGAGATACGCGCCGATGCCCGGCAGCGTAATGGTCTGGTTGCCGACGGTGATCGCCTCCGACGCGACGACGAAGAACCAGCCGCCCGACATCGACATCATCATGTTCCAGATCAGCCCCGGCATCGAGAACGGCACCTCGAGCTTCCAGAAGCGCTGCCACGACGTCAGGTGGAAGCCGCGCGACACTTCGTCCAGGTCGCGCGGCACCGTGCGCAGCGACTGGTAGAAGCTGAACGTCATGTTCCACGCCTGGCTCGTGAAGATCGCGAAGATCGCCGCAAGCTCGGCGCCGAGCACGCGGCTCGGGAACAGCGCGAGGAAGAACGTGACCGTAAACGAGATGAAGCCGAGCACCGGCACCGACTGCAGGATGTCGAGGATCGGGATCAGCACCATGCCGGCCCGGCGGCTTTTCGCGGCGAGCGTGCCGTACACCAGCGTGAACGCGAGCGACGCGACCATCGCGGCGAGCATCCGCAGCGTGGTGCGCAACGCGTATTCGGGCAGGTTCGACGGGTCGAGCGAGATCTTCTGGGTCTGAAGGGTCCCGATCGGCGCCATCGTTTCATGAAAGCCGACGACCGCCATCGCGATCAGGCAGATGATCAGCGGAAACGCGATGAAGTCCCACCGGTTCGGCAGGACGCGCCACGCGGACGCGTTGGCGGTCCGGTTCGGATTGAAGAATCCGACGTCCATCAGGCGCCCTCCCCGGTAAGGCCGAACGAAGCCGGCAGACGATGTTGATTCATGGCAAAGCGCACGGGCGCGGTAATTCGACGCGGTAATTCGATTGATTCACGATTTCACGCCGGCGCGAGGCGCCGTGCGTGCAAGCTGCGCCCTCCGGGCGCGGCGAGTCGGGCCGCGACGGCACGACACTACACCAACCTGTATTTCAGGTTCAACCGTCCGGGGCCGGCTCGGCGCGGCGCGCGGGCGGCGCACGGATCGTGCCCGGCACGCGGGCGAACGGCAGGCGTGCGGTGCGGAGCAGCCCGGCCGCGGTCGTGCGGCCGGCATGCAGGCCCCGAATTATGCCGTGATCCGGGCCGGCCGGGAACCCGCCCGCCGCACACGGACACAAACCATGCAGGACGTCAGCGGACGATTGCGGCGAAGCAGGTATGATCGGGGCTAGCCCCTGGCGTCGCTAGCCCCATAGCCGCCAGGGATCGACCGACCAGCGGGAGGAAGCGAATGGCAGGAAACTTGGTGATCGTCTGCCGCGATCAGGACGCCGATGCGTTCTACGAGCTGATGCAGGAGTACGGGTCGTTCCAGACCCGGCTGTCGTCGACGGCGTGGTACCTGAACATGAACGTCGTGCCGGAATCGCTGCAGGAGGAGATCCTGGAGCGCCTCGGCCGCTATACGACCGTCTATATCTTCGAGGCCACGAGCGTGACCTACAACACCATCGACAGCAACGCCGCCGAGACGCTCGGCACGCTGTTCGGCGAATGATGCCGCGCGGCGCCTGCCCGGCAGGCGCCGCTTACGCGGCCTGGGCGTGAAGTTCGTCCTTCGGCACCACGTCGAACGGGAACGTCATCGCCACGCGCAGGCCGCCCTCGGGACGATTGCCGATCTCGCACGCCCCGCCCAGCCGCAGCACCAGCCGCTCGACGATCGCCAGCCCGAGCCCGCTGTGGCCGTTCCCGCCGCGCGCGGGGTCGAGCCGCACGAACGGACGCGTCGCGGCCGCCAGATCGCGCGGCGCAATCCCGCCGCCGCTGTCGCTGACCGACAGCACGTAACCCGCCGGCGTACGCGCCGTCTCGATGAGCACGGGCGGCGCGCCGTACGCATGCGCATTGTCCAGCAGGTTCGACAGGATCCGGTCGAGCGTCGCGGTCGGCAGGCGGAAGCCTTCGTCGGCGGCCAGATGCGTCTGGACCGCCGGCGCGTTCGGTGCGACCGCGCGATAGCTGCGGGCGATCCGCTCGCAGGTCTGGTCGACCGGCACGGGCTCGCTGCGGTCCGCCCCGCCGTGCGCGAACACGAGGAACTGGTCGACGATGTGCGACATCGAGTCGACATCGCGCACCACGCCGTCGCGCAGCCGCGCGTCGTCCATCATTTCCGCGCGCAGGCGCATCCGGGCGAGCGGCGTGCGCAGGTCGTGCGCGACGCCGGCCAGCATCACCGCGCGGTCGCTCTCGGCCTGCGACACCTGTTCCACCATCTGGTTGAAGCCGTGCGTGAGCTGGCGCAGCTCGCGCGGGCCGCGCTCGCGCAACGGCGGCACCGGCTGGCCGCGGCCGAAGCGCGCGACCGCGCGCGCCAGCGAGCGCAGCGGCTGCTGCAGCTGCCAGGCCGCGAACAGCGCGGCGATCACGCCGGCCGAGAAAATCGTGCCGAGCCACAACAGCATCCGGTCGAGCGAGCGCGGCGGGCGCAGCGGCTGCACCGGCACCACGATCCAGTTGCGGTCGCTCGGCTCCTTGACCCACAGCACCGGCGGATGGCCCGGCGCGCCGATCTCGACCAGCGTGCCGGGCGGCATCCGCTCGCTCACGTCGTCACGGAAACGCTTGAGCGGCGCCGCCAGGTTCGAATCGGCGTCTTTCGGCACATCGGGACTGTCCGGCGACACCAGCCGCACCCGCGACGGCAGCGGCTGGTCGGGCGTGCGCTCGACGTGCTGGCGCACGGCGTCGACGAGGAACGCGGCCTCCTCGACAGCATAACGCGTCTGCATCTGGTTGCGCTCGAGGCGCATCGCGAAGAACCACGCGAAGTGCGACAGGAGCAACACGCCGACGACCAGCAGCGCCAGCCGCCCGAACAGCGAATCAATGGGCTTGCGCATGGGCCTCGCCGTCGGGCACGAACACGTAGCCGCGCCCGCGGACCGTCTGGATGAAGCGCGGCGTCGACGGATCCGTTTCCAGGATGCGGCGCAGGCGCCATACCTGGACGTCGATGCCGCGGTCGGTGCCGTCGTACTCGGGCCCGTGCAGCAGCTCGAGCAGCCGTTCGCGCGTGAGCGTGCGCAGCGCGTGATTCACGAAGATCTTCAGCAGCGCGAATTCGCTGCTCGACAGCGTCGCCGGCTTGCCGTCGACCGACAGCGTGCGCGCCTGGAAATCGAGCACGAAACGGCCGAACGCGAACGGCTCGCGCTGCTCGGGCGCCGCCGCCGACGGCGTCGCGCGGCGGCGGCGCAGCACGGCCTGCACGCGCGCGAGCAGCTCGCGCGGGTTGAACGGCTTGCCGAGGTAGTCGTCCGCGCCGAGCTCGAGCCCGACGATGCGATCGACGTCGTCCGCGCGCGCGGTCAGCATGATCACGGGGATGTCGTCGCCGGCCGCGCGCAGCTGGCGCAGCGCGGTCAGGCCGTCCACGCCCGGCATCATCAGGTCCAGCACGATCAGGTCGGGCCGCTCGCGCTCGAGGCGCTTCTCGAGCGTCGCCGCGTCGTGCAGCACGGACACTTCCATCCCCTGGCGCACGAGATAGTCGCGCAGCAGGTCTCGGAGTTCTTGGTCGTCGTCGACGATGAGGATCTGGGTAGTCATGGCTCGAAGTTTAGCGCGCGAGCGCGGAGTCGAAGAACGAAACAAAGGGGCGAAAGGGTTACTGCGGGTTACGACGCAAGGGAACTGTAATGCGCCGTAACCCGGCAGCCATCCCGCGTAACACCGGCCCGAGCACGCGCCGCTAACCTGCGTCTTACCGGATGCGGCACCCGGGTCACCCCGCGCGCCGCATCGCCGGACCCTTTGGATACAAGGAGTTTCTGAAATGTATAAGAACACTTCCCGCGTGGCCATTGCGGCCGCCACCGTGCTCGCTCTCGCATTCGGCACCGCGCATGCCGCGCAGCCCAACGACATGCCGCCGCCGGGCGGCCCCGGCATGCACGAGATGCACGGCGGCCATGACGGCGGCCCGTTCGGCGCGATCATGAAGCTGCACGACCAGCTCAAGCTCAACGCGTCGCAGGAACAGCAGTGGCAGACGGCCGTCAACACGATGAAGCAGAACCATGAAGCGATGCGCAAGAGCCACGAGCAGATGCGCGAGCAGCTCAAGGCGCAGCAGAACCAGCCGATCCTCGACCTGAACGCGATGCACACCGCGCGCCAGCAGGCCGAGCAGCAGAACGCGCAGCTGCGCGAGCAGAGCTCGGCCGCGTGGCTTGCGTTCTACAACGGGCTGAACGACCAGCAGAAGACGACGGTCAGCACCGCGCTGAAGCAGCAGTTCGCGCGGATGGAGCAGCGTCACGAGAAGATGAAGGAACGCTGGGAGCAGCACCGCGCGGCCAAGGGCGCGTCGGCTCCGGCGCAGTAAGCCGGCGGGCCGCCTCCCCGGGCGGCATCGCGGGGGGACGCGGGCACCCGGCCCGCGTCCCCCGTTTCATTTCAGGCGACGTCGAACAGCAGCACCTCGGCCGCCCGGCCGCGTGCGAACGCGACCGCTTCTACCCCGGCGATCCGCGCGCCGTCGCCCGCGGCCAGCGCGTGGCCGTTGACCTCCACGTCGCCGCGCACCACGTGCACATAGGTGCTGCGCCCGGCCGGCACGGCGAATGCCGCCGCCTCGTCGCCATCGATCAGCCCCGCGAAGATCCGCGCATCCGCACGGATCGACAGCGCACCGTCGTCGCCGTCCGGCGACGCGACGAGCCGCAGGCGCCCGCGCTTCTCGTCGTCGGCGAAATGCCGCTCCGCGTAGCCGGGCCGTCCGCCCCGCTCCGCCGGCTGCAGCCAGATCTGCAGCAGATGCAGCACCCGGTCGCGCGACGCATTGGTTTCGCTGTGCATCAGCCCCGTGCCGGCGCTCATCCGCTGGACGCCGCCGGCCCGCACGATGGCGCCGTGGCCGAGGCTGTCGCGATGCGCGAGCGCGCCGTCGAGCACGCAGGTGACGATTTCGAGGTCGCGGCGCGGCTGCATCCCGAAGCCGCGCGTCGGCGCGATCCGGTCCTCGCTCAGCGCGCGCAGCGCGCCGAACGGCGGATGCGCGGCCCCGGCGGCGCCGGCAAGCGCAAAGCTGTGGCTCGATTCGAGCCAGCCTTGGCGCGTGTGGCAGCGGTCGGCGGCGCGGCGGATCTGGAACATGGGGCGGGCACTCCGGCAGGCAGATATTCTTTCTTCGGGTTTACCTGCACTGTAGGGACGTGCCGGGCGCGCCACAATCCGCCGCCCGCGCACCGCATCGTTGCACCCGCGAACCCAATCGGCGTGATGCCCGTCGCGAATACCGCGATTGCCGCAACGCCCGAATCGAAGAATCGATCGGTCGCGCCGGATTGCCGTTTTCCGGGTATCGCGTTCGGGTAAAATACCGCCCTTTTGGCGTTCGCCCGTCCGGCGAGCGCCGTTGCCTGCGCGCCGAAACACGAATTTTGGCCGTCTAGAATACGCCGCGGCGCCCGGCCCGACCGGCCGCGAGCGCCTCCCCGGAAGTGAGCGACAAAAGGATGGAAATGAAGAAGGCCGCCCTGTGCGCCGCCCTCGCCCTCGTGGCGGGCAGCGCCTTCGCGAAAGAGTGGAAGACCGTGCGGATCGGTGTCGATGCCAGCTACCCGCCGTTCGAGTCGACCGCGCCGAGCGGCGAGATCGTCGGTTTCGACGTCGATCTCACCAAGGAAATCTGCAAGCGGATCAACGTGAAATGCGTGTGGGTCGCGCAGGATCTCGACGGAATCATTCCCGCACTGAAGGCGAAGAAGTACGACGTCATCGTGTCGTCGCTGACCGTCACGGACAAGCGTCGCGAGCAGATCGACTTCTCCGACAAGGTGTACGACGCGCCCGCGCGGATGATCGCGAAGGCCGGCTCGCCGCTGCTGCCGACGGTCGCGTCGCTCAAGGGCAAGCACGTCGGCGTCGAACAGGGCTCGACGCAGGAATCCTACGCCAAGGCGTACTGGGAACCGCAGGGCGTGACGATCGTTCCTTACCAGAACCAGGACCAGGTCTACGCCGATCTCGGCTCGGGCCGCCTCGACGCGACGCTGCAGGATGAATTGCAGGCCGACTACGGCTTCCTGCGCACGCCGCGCGGCAAGGGCTTCGCGTTCGCCGGCCCGGAGGTGAAGGATCCGAAGACGATCGGCGACGGCACCGCGATCGGCCTGCGCAAGGACGACACGGACCTGAAGCTCAAGATCAACAAGGCGCTGGCCGACATGCACAAGGACGGCACGTACGACCGGCTGTCGCACAAGTATTTCTCGTTCAGCGTCTACTCGGCGCGCTGAGCGCCGACAATACCGGGAAGCGGATGCGGGGGCGGCCCCGCGTCCGGCACGACAGGCAGTCAACCACGCGCCGCCCGCCCCCTCGCCCGCCGCTCGCGCGACGGGCTGGCCCGGCACCGTTGCCGGGGCGGACGGTCATGATACGTACGGGGCGTTCCGCGCAGCTTGGCGGGCGCGTCTTTCGCGGCGCACCGCGTGCGCCGTCCGGGACCACACCAGGGACCACATATGTTTCTACAAGGCTACGGCCCGCTGATCCTCGCCGGCACCTGGCAAACCGTCAAGCTGGCGGTGCTTTCGCTCGCGCTGTCGTTCCTGCTGGGCCTGCTCGGCGCGGGCGCGAAGCTGTCGCGCAACCGCTTCACGAACGGCGCCGGCACCGTCTACACGACGCTGATCCGCGGCGTGCCCGACCTCGTGCTGATGCTGCTGCTGTTCTACAGCCTGCAGATCTGGCTGAACATGGCGACCGACGCGCTCGGCTGGGACCAGATCGACATCGACCCGTTCCTCGCCGGCGTGCTCGTGCTCGGCTTCATCTACGGCGCGTACTTCACCGAGACCTTCCGCGGTGCGTTCCTGTCGGTGCCGCGCGGCCAGCTCGAGGCCGGCAGCGCGTACGGGATGACCAACTGGCAGGTGTTCACGCGGATCATGTTCCCGCAGATGATGCGCTTCGCGCTGCCCGGCATCGGCAACAACTGGCAGGTGCTCGTGAAGTCGACCGCGCTGGTGTCGATCATCGGCCTCGCGGACGTCGTGAAGGCGTCGCAGGACGCCGGCAAGGGCACGCTGCGGTTCTTCTTCTTCACGCTGATCGCCGGTGCGGTCTACCTCGCCATCACGACGATCTCGAACTTCGTGCTGATGTGGCTCGAAAAGCGCTACTCGACCGGTGTCCGCAAGGCTGACCTATGATCGAACTCATCCAAGAATACTGGCGCAACTACCTCTACACCGACGGCTTCCGGATCACCGGCGTCGCGATCACGCTGTGGCTGCTGGTCGTGTCGATCGGCCTCGGCTTCTGCCTGTCGGTGCCGCTCGCGGTGGCCCGCGTGTCGAAGAGGAAGTGGCTGTCGAGCGCCGTGTGGCTCTATACGTACGTGTTCCGCGGCACGCCGCTCTACGTGCAGCTGCTGCTCTGCTACACCGGCCTCTACAGCCTGCAGGTCGTGCGCGGCACGCCGCTGCTCGACGCGTTCTTCCGCGACGGCATGCACTGCACGCTGCTCGCGTTCACGCTGAACACCTGCGCGTACACCACCGAGATCTTCGCGGGCGCGATCAAGGCGACGTCGTACGGCGAGATCGAGGCCGCGCGCGCGTACGGGATGTCCACCTTCACGATGTATCGCCGCGTGATCCTGCCGTCCGCGCTGCGCCGCGCGCTGCCGCTCTACAGCAACGAAGTGATCCTGATGCTGCACGCGACCACCGTCGCGTTCACCGCGACCGTGCCGGACATCCTGAAGATCGCGCGCGACGTGAACTCGGCGACCTACATGTCGTTCCACGCGTTCGGCATCGCCGCCCTGCTCTATCTCGTGATCTCGTTCGCGCTCGTGTGGCTGTTCCGCCAGGCCGAGCGTCGCTGGCTCGCGTATCTGCGCCCGCAAGGCAAGTAAGTTTCCGCAGGACTATTCATGAATTCCCAGACTCAGAAGCTTTTCGTCGACGATCTGCACAAGCGGTACGGCGACAACGAGGTGCTCAAGGGCGTATCGCTGAAGGCGAACTCGGGCGACGTGATCAGCGTGATCGGCTCGTCCGGTTCCGGCAAGAGCACGATGCTCCGCTGCATCAACTTCCTCGAACAGCCCAACTCCGGCCGCATCTTCGTCGACGGCGAGGAAGTGCGCACCGCGCTCGACAAGACGGGCGCGCTGCGCGCCGCGGATTCGAAGCAGCTGCAGCGCGTGCGCACCAAGCTGTCGATGGTGTTCCAGCACTTCAATCTCTGGTCGCACATGAACGTGATCGAGAACGTGATGGAAGCGCCCGTCAACGTGCTCGGCATCCCGAAGAAGGAAGCCGAAGACCGCGCGCGCGAGTATCTCGAGAAGGTTGGTCTCGCGCCGCGCGTCGAGAAGCAGTATCCGTCGCACCTGTCGGGCGGCCAGCAGCAACGTGTCGCGATCGCGCGGGCGCTGGCGATGCATCCGGACGTGATGCTGTTCGACGAGCCGACGTCGGCGCTCGACCCGGAACTGGTCGGCGAAGTGCTGAAGGTGATGCAGAAGCTGGCCGAGGAAGGCCGCACGATGATCGTCGTCACGCACGAGATGGGCTTCGCGCGCAACGTGTCGAACCACGTGATGTTCCTGCACCAGGGGCGCGTCGAGGAAGAAGGCGTGCCGTCCGAGGTGTTCGCGAACCCGAAGAGCGAACGCTTGCGCGGGTTCCTGTCGGGCAGCCTCAAGTAACGCGCGCTCCTCCGCGCCGCACTGCACGAACGGGCGCCATGCGGCGCCCGTCTTGCGTTTACGCGGCGTCCACCGGCGCGCCGTCGGCGAACGCGCGCAACGCGTCGCCCGCGAGCCGGTAGCGCACCCATTCGCTCTGCGGCGCGGCGCCGACGCTTTCGTAGAAGCGGATCGCCGGCTCGTTCCAGTCGAGCACGCTCCATTCGAAACGCCCACAGCCGGTATCGACCGCGACGCGCGCGAGCGCCTTCAGCAGCCGCAGCCCGGCGCCCGCGCCGCGAAAGCGCGGCGACACGTACAGATCCTCGAGATACAGGCCCTGGCGGCCGAGCCACGTCGAATACGAGAAGAAATACACGGCGAAGCCGGCCGGCTCGCCGTCGACCTCGCAGATCAGCGCACGCGCGGGCGAACCTTCGCCGAACAGGCTGCGCTCGAGCGATGCAGGCGTCGCGACCACTTCATGCTCCGCCTTCTCGTAGATGGCCAGCTCGGTGATGAAACGCAGGATCTGCGGCACGTCGGCGACGGTGGCCGAACGGATGTCGATTTGCACGGTGGGGAGCCCTCCTTCGGCCCGGACTGAAAACGGAATGCGGCGGCGCTCGCTCGCGCAATCGCGCGTGACGCCGCCCGGATCGACATGCTACGTTCACGAGACAACTGCAGGAAGTGCAGTTTCTTCATCCTGACATGAACATGATGCATCCAGAGCTGCGCCGTCTCGACCTGAACCTGCTGCTCGCGTTCGACGCGCTGTACCGCCACCGCTCGGTCGCCGCGGCCGCGCACGAGCTGGCGATGAGCCCGTCCGCGCTCAGCCACGCGCTCGCCCGGCTGCGCGAAGCGATCGGCGATGCGTTGTTTGTGCGCCTCGGCAACGAGATGCAGCCGACCGTGCGTGCCGACGACATCGCCACCTGGGCCGGCGACGCGCTCGACACGATGTCGAAGGGGCTCGCCCGCGCACGCCGCTTCGATCCCGCGCAAAGCGACCGCACGTTCGTGTTCGCCGCGAGCGACTACACGGCGTTCGCCGTGCTGCCGGCGTTGCTCGCGCGTATCGAGCAGGTCGCGCCGCGGCTGCGGATCCGCGTCGTCCACTCCGACCGGAAGATCTCGATCGACGAACTCGCGGCCGGCCGCATCGACTTCGCGCTCGGCTATCACGAGGAGTCGGCCGCCGACGCGCCGGGCATCGAGGATTTCGACTGGTTCTCGGACGACTACGTGGTGATCGCGAGCGCCACGCATCCGGACATCCGCCGCCGGCTGACGCTCGACCAGTACCTCGCGGCACGCCACGTCGTCGTCACGCCGTGGAACGAGTCGCGCGGCGTCGTCGACTACGTGCTCGACCGGCTCGGTCTCGCGCGGCAGGTCGCCGTGCAGTTGCCGAGCGTGCTGGCCGCACCGTTCGTGATCGCGGAATCGGCACTCCTGATGACGGTGCCGAACCGTGCCGCACAGGCGCTGCGCCACGCGGCGCCGATCCGCATCTTCCCCGCGCCGTTCGAGATCCCGCGCTACACGGTGAAGGTCTACTCGCACGCGAAGCATGCGCGCACCGACGCGCACCGGTGGCTGCGCGCGCAACTGCTCGACGTCCGGCCGACAGGCGGTTGAGTTCGACGCTGCGGTGCGGCGCGCGGAGCGCCCGCCGCGCCAGCGTTTCCGGCGCCCGGGCGGCGGCGGACCACTGCCAATTCATTACGAAATACTTACCAATTCCGCGCGTCCCGCGCTTACGCTCGCGCTCCGGCAACGTCAATAGTGACAATCCTTGACCCATCGGCGCCGAATCCGTGTCTCCCTTGTCTCACAAGGGTTTTCCGGGAATCGACGGCCCCTTGGGCACCCGCTGCGCACTGTGTTGCATGGCAAATTGGCGACACGTGTTAGTCAAACAACGATTTCCATCGCCACAAAATTGTATTTTTGCTAAATTAGTAACCAAAGTAGCAAAACGAAGTTCGTGAAATGTAGTTTAGCTTCACGACACAACAAGGAGACCCCGCAAGCCGACCCGGCCGCGCGGGACCGCTCAACGGTTTTCCGTCCGCTTGCCCGCGTGCCGCGCTTACCGGCCCTGCACGAGGTCTCCCTGGTTATCCCGCTTTTCGCTTTTGCCCGGCGCTCGCTGCTCCGGGCATCTCGTGCAGTCTGGGTTGACTTTTTGACAGGGTATGGAGGAGATGATGAAGAAAGCTTTGGTCGCGGCCGCGCTGATGGCTGCTGGGGTGGTTACGGCGCACGCGCAGAGCAGCGTCACGCTGTATGGTCGCCTGGATGCCGGCCTCGAGTACCTGAACGGCCTGCAGAACGGCCACCAAGTGCGCGCGGAAAGCGGCGACTGGGGCACGAGCCTGTGGGGCTTGAAGGGCAGCGAGGACATCGGCGGTGGCAACAAGGTCCTGTTCCACCTCGAAGGCGCGTTCAACACGATGACGGGCGGCTTCAGCGGCTCGATCTGGGATCGTTTCGCGACCGTCGGCATCTCCAACGACCGCTACGGTACGCTGCTGCTGGGTCGCGAACTCGCGATCGCGAACGGCGTGTGGGACTTCGATCCGCTGGGCCAGTCGAGCTGGTCGTCGGCATCGCTCGTGCGCGGCCGCAACTGGAACAAGACCAGCAACAACGTGTCGTACCAGTCGCCGCAGTTCTACGGCCTCGACTTCTACGGCCAGTTCGCGTTCTCGAACTCGACCAGCTTCAACGGCAACACGACGGCCGGCCAGCCGGGTCGTGCAGCCGGCGCACAGGTCACGTACACGAACTCGCTGTTCCAGTTGCGCGGCATCTACGACGAAACGCGCGACAGCAACGGCCGCTTCTCGGACGTGTTCAACTACTCGCGTGAATACTTCGCGGGCCTGAACGTGTTCCTCGGCCAGTTCAAGCTGCAGGCGGCTTACCAGTCGTCGCACGCGGACGGCAGCGGCGGCCCGGCCGTCAACAACGGCATCACCGGCACCCAGCAGGTCTGGGGCGGCGTGACGTGGCAGGCCACGCCGGCGGCAGCGCTGATCGCGGCCGTGTACCACGTGAACGCCAACCACGGCGGCGGCAACGCGAACATCTACACGGTCGGCGGTTCGTACAACATCTCGAAGCGCACGCTGTTCGACGTGCAGGTCGCGACGGTGCGCAACAGCTCGACGGCCAACTTCGGCCTGAACGCGAACGGTGCAGGCACCGCCGTGTCGACGGGCAACCCGCATCCGGGCGGCAGCCAGACCGGCGTCTACGCCGGCATCCAGCACCTGTTCTGATCAGGCGCCGTCCAGAGAACGATTCGACAACACTTTCCACGCTGCTGCGAGAGGCGCGTATCGGTGCGGTACCCTCCCGGGTATCCGCACCGTTTTTTATTGGCGGCCCGGGATCGTGCGATCCGCGGCCCGATCTGCCCTGCCGAACGGGCCGGATGCGGCGCTCAGACCGCCGCTTCGTTCTCTTCGCCGGTGCGGATGCGGATCACGCGCTCGACGTCCGACACGAAGATCTTGCCGTCGCCGATCTTGCCCGTGCGCGCCGCGCCGATCACCGCGTCGATCACCTGGTCGACCTGCGCTTCCGCGACGACCACCTCGATCTTCATCTTCGGCAGGAAGTCGACCACGTATTCGGCGCCGCGATACAGCTCGGTGTGCCCCTTCTGGCGGCCGAAGCCCTTCACTTCCGTCACGGTCAGGCCGGTGAGGCCCACTTCGGCGAGCGCTTCGCGGACTTCGTCCAGCTTGAACGGCTTGATGATGGCGGTGATGCGTTTCATGATGGTTGTCCCTCAATGCTCGTTTGGATGAAAAATCGCAATCCCGATTTTAAGCCGTAAGTGTAAGCCGTAAGCCGGCCGGCCGCGCACGGCGCGGCTCAGTCGAGACGTTCGGTAAAGCGTGACGTGATCGGATAGCGCCAGTCGCGTCCGAACGCGCGATGCGTGACGCGAATGCCGATCGGCGCCTGGCGGCGCTTGTATTCGTTGATCTTGATGAGCCGCGTCACGCGCGCGACGTCGGCCTCCGCATAGCCGGCCGCGACGATCTCCGCGAGCGGCCGGTCCTCCTCCATGTACATCCGCATGATCGCGTCGAGCACGTCGTACGGCGGCAGGCTGTCCTGGTCCGTCTGGTTCTCGCGCAACTCGGCCGACGGCGCGCGCGTCAGGATCCGCTCGGGGATCACGTCGCGCAGTCCGTAGTCCGCAGTGGCGTTGCGATAGCGGCACAGCCGGTAGACCAGCGTCTTCGCGATGTCCTTGATCACCGCGAAGCCGCCGGCCATGTCACCGTACAGCGTGCAGTAGCCGACCGCCATCTCGCTCTTGTTGCCGGTCGTCAGCACGATCGAGCCGAACTTGTTCGACAGCGCCATCAGCAGCGTGCCGCGGATGCGCGCCTGGATGTTCTCTTCCGTCGCGTCCTCCGCGCGGCCCGCGAATTCGCCCGCGAGCGCCGCGCGGAACGCGTCGAACATCGGCGCAATCGCGATCTCGTCGTAGCGCACGCCAACGCGCCGCGCCATTTCCGCCGCGTCGGTGGTCGAGATGTCGGCCGTGTAGCGCGACGGCATCATCACCGCGCGCACGCGCTCGGGCCCGAGCGCGTCGCAGGCGACCGCGAGCACCAGCGCCGAATCGACGCCGCCCGACAGCCCGATCAGCACGCCGGGGAAACCGTTTTTGCCGATGTAGTCGCGCACGCCGGTCACGAGCGCGCGATAGACCTGCGCGTCGACCGGCAGCTCGGGCGCGATCGCACCCGGCAGCGGGCGCGCGCCGTCGAACTCGACGATCGCGTGCCCTTCGTCGAACTGCGGCATCTTCGCGACGAGCGCGCCCTCGCCGTCGAGCACGAACGAGCCGCCGTCGAACACGAGCTCGTCCTGGCCGCCGACGAGGTTCACGTACACCATCGGCAGCCCGGTTTCGCGGATCCGCGCGCGCAGGATGTCGATGCGCAGCGCTTCCTTGTTCATGTGGTACGGCGAACCGTTCGGGATCAGCAGCACCTGCGCGCCGGCGGCCTTCGCGATCTGCGCGGCCGACGCATGCCATGCGTCCTCGCAGATGATCACGCCGTATCTGACGCCGTCGAGCTCGAACACGAGCGGCTCGGTGTCGGTCGCGAAGTAGCGCTTCTCGTCGAACACGTCGGCGTTCGGCAGATCCTGCTTGCGGTAGGTGCCGACGATCTCGCCGCCGACGATCAGCGACACCGCGTTGTAGGTGTCGGCCGGCGGCACGCCGCGCTCGATCGGGCGGTTTGCATTACCATCGACGGCTGGCGCGTGCGGAGCGCCGCCCGACGGAGCGCCGCCCGACGGATCGCCGCCCGCGCTGCGCAACGGATGGCCGACCAGCACCGCGAGCCCGTCGAACGCACGCAGCGCATCGGCGAGCGCGTCGAGCGCGGCGGCCGCCGCCGTGTAGAACGCGGGCCGCAGCAGCAGGTCTTCCGGCGGATAGCCGGACAGCGCGAGTTCGGGCGCGATCATCAGGCGCGCACCATCGTTGTGCGCGGCGCGGGCGGCCGCGACGATCCGCGCGACGTTGCCGGCGAAATCGCCGACGGTGACGTTGATCTGGGCGAGAGCGAGTCGGGTCTTCATGACGGGATCGGCGCAGCCCGGCGGCGCGCCCTGGACGGCTGACGAAAACGCCTCGGAAGCGGGCCACGGCGGCACGCATCCGGCGGCATCCAACTGTACGGATTCACGCTTGAAACACGAACGCATCGATTATCGCACGGGCATCCTGTCGTCCCCCGCGGAGGTGCCGGCCGACGAATGGAACGCGCTGCTCGAGCGCGACGCGCAGCCGACGCCGTTCCTGCGCCACGAATTCCTCGACGCACTGCACGTCGCGCGCTGCGCGGTCGACGACACCGGCTGGTCGCCGCACTTCGTCACGCTGACCGACGCGCGCACCGGCCGGCTCGCGGCGGCCGCGCCCGTCTACGCGAAACAGCATTCGTACGGCGAATACGTGTTCGACTGGGCGTGGGCCGACGCGTACCAGCGCAACGGGCTGTCCTACTATCCGAAGCTGCTGTGCGCGGTGCCGTTCACGCCCGTGCAGGGCACGCGCCTGCTGGCGGCCGACGACGACGCGCGCCGCCGGCTCGCGGCCACGCTGCTCGCGTTCGCCGAGCAAAGCGACGTGTCGTCGCTGCACGTGCTGTTCCCGACCGGCGACGAGGCGCGGCTGCTCGAGTCGATGGGGATGATGCTGCGCGAAGGCGTGCAGTTCCACTGGCTCAACGACGGCTACCGCGACTTCGACGACTTCCTCGGCACGCTCGAGCAGAAGAAGCGCAAGAACATCCGCGCGGAACGTCGCAAGGTGCGCGATGCCGGCGTCACGTTCCGGCGACTCGCCGGCGAGCAGATCACCGACGCCGACTGGCGCTTCTTCTCGCGCTGCTACCGGCAGACCTATCGCGAGCACTATTCGAGCCCGTACCTGAATCTCGACTTCTTCCGTGCGATCGGCGCGACGATGCCGGAGAACCTGCTGCTCGTGATCGCCGAAGCCGACGGCAAACCGATCGCGAGCTCGCTCGCCGTCTACCGGCGCGGCGCGAACGGCAGCGGCGGCACGCTGTACGGCCGCTACTGGGGCGCGCTCGAACACGTGCCCTGCCTGCATTTCGAAACGGCCTACTATCAGTTGCTCGAATTCTGCATCGAGGCCGGGCTCGACACGTTCGAGGGCGGTGCGCAAGGCGAGCACAAGCTCGCGCGCGGCTTCCTGCCGACCGTCACGCATTCCGCGCACTGGCTCGCGCACCCGGCGTTCTCCGATGCGGTCGCGCGCTTTCTCGAACGCGAGACCGAGCATATCCACGCGTACGTCGACGAGCTGCGCGAGCACGATCCGTTCCGGCGGGGGCCGTGACGGCGGGCGCGAATCATGTCGCTTGCGGCGGCACGCGCCAATTCTGAGACACTGACGGCTTCGCATCCCGCCGCCTCCCCATGTCCTGGTTTCTGTATCTGATCGAGTGTGCCGACGACAGCGTCTACACCGGCATCACGACCGACGTCGCCGCGCGCTTCGACGAGCACGCATCCGGCAAGGGCGCGCGCTATACGCGCTCGCGCAAGCCGCGCGCGGTGCTCGCGTCGTTCCCGCTGCCCGACCGGTCGATCGCGTCGCGCGCCGAGTACTGGGTGAAGCGGCTGACCGCCGCGCAGAAGCGCGAACTGGCGGCAGGATTGCGGACGCTGGAATCGGTGCTGCCGGCTGTGGTGACGATCGGCGGGGAAGTCGACGCGGACGGTTTGAAGGCCGGCACGCGGCGGCGAAAAAAAGCGAAGAAGGCGCCGCAGCCCGCCGAAATCGCGATGCAGGCGGTCGAAACGGAACGACCCGTCCGGAAAGCCGCGAAGGCCGGTAGTGACGGGAAAGCATCGCGGTCCGGCAAGACCTCGAAGTCCGGGCAAAGCGCGCAGGCTCGTGCGAAGACGAAGGCAGCTCCAGCCAGCAAGCGTGCGACGAACGGCGACGCTGCCGAAGCAAGCAAGGCCGCGTCGCGCAGCACGGCGGCAAAGCAGGACAAGCCCGCCGTCAACTCGACGCCGAAACGGAAAGCGCCGGCGGCCGGCGGCAAGTCCGTCGCGAAGGCACGCGCCGGCAGCGGCTCGACATCGCCGGCGCGCCGCGGTACGTCGGCGGCCGGAAAGGCCAGAACCGAAGCCGTCGAAGCCGCTGCTCCGGCCACCACCGAGCGCGGCGCAACGGGCGCCACTCGCTCAACCGGCGCAACGCGAGCGAAGCGTACGAAAACCTCGCCGAACGCCGCCGCGCTGCCAGCGCCCACCCGCACACGCAAGAACACCACCATCGGCGCCAAACCGCGCACAAAACAAAACCGCGCGGCCTCCTGAGGAGACACGCGCGGTTTGCGTTCCGAACGAGCCGGCCGCGAGGCCGGCCAGCCGGCTTACTTCTTGTAGTTCGCGGCGCCGTCGGCGATTTCCTTGTGCGCGGCGTCGATGCCGGCCCAGCCTTCGACCTTCACCCACTTGCCCTTCTCGAGCGCCTTGTATTGCTCGAAGAAGTGCTTGATCTGGTCCTTCAGGTACTCGGGCACGTCGTCGATCGACTTCAGGTTCGCCGTCATCGGGCAGACCTTGTCGTGCGGCACGGCGACGAGCTTCGCGTCGACGCCCGACTCGTCGGTCATCTGCAGCATGCCGAGCACGCGCGAACGCACGATCGAGCCGGCCAGCAGCGGGAACGGCGTGATCACCAGCACGTCAACCGGATCGCCGTCGCCCGACAGCGTCTGCGGGATGTAGCCGTAGTTCACCGGATAGCGCATGCCGGTACCGATGAAGCGGTCGACGACGAGGAGGCCCAGCTCCTTGTCCGCCTCGTACTTCACCGGATCGCTTTGCGCGGGGATCTCGATGATCACGTTGAAATCGTGCGGCAGGTCCTTGCCGGCCGGAACATGATTGAAGCTCATAGCGCTCTCTGTTGGTCGATGGAATTCGGGACAGGGGCGCCGCGGCCGTTGCACCGCCGCGGGCGTCCCCGCAGGGAATGCGCCATTATAGCCAATCGACCGGTGGCGTCCGGATGACGATCGGCGCGATAATCGTTCCTGATGTCCGGCCATCGAACCCCGGGTGATGTTGCATGGAACCCGAGTGAGCGTTGAAGCGCCAACTCGGATCGACCGCGAAGCATGGAACCCGAGCAAGCGCTATAGCGTCAACCCGGGTCGACCGCGAAGCATGAGACTCAAGTAGGCGCTGAAGCACCAACCCGGGTCGACCGCGAAGCATGGGACTCGAGTAGGCGCTGAAGCACCAACCCGGGTCGACCACGAAGCATGGGACCCGAGCAAGCGCTATAGCGTCAACCCGGGTCGACCGCGAAGCATGAGACCCGAGTAGGCGCTAAAGCGCCAACTCAGGTCGACCGCGAAGCATGGGACCCGAGCAAGCGCTAAAGCGTCAACCCGGGCCGACCGCGAAGCATGGGACCCGAGCAAGCGCTAAAGCGCCAACCCGGGTCGACCGCGAAGCATGGGACCCGAGTAGGCGCTAAAGCGCCAACTCGGGTCGACAGGAGCACGCATGGAAGAAGCGAAGCACTTCATCGCAGGCGAATGGACGTTGCCCGCGCAACTGGAGACGATTCCGGTCGTCGACCCGTCCGACGGCCAGCCGTTCGCGACGATCGCGCGCGGCACGGCGCCCGACATCGAACGCGCGGTCGCCGCCGCCCGCGACGCATTCGCGGGCCCGTGGGGCGCGGCGAGCGCCGCAGAGCGCGGCCGGGTGCTGATGCGGCTGTCCGCGCGCGTCGCCGACCATCTCGAGGAACTCGCCGCGATCGAGGCACGCGACACCGGCAAGCCGCTGAAGCAGGCGCGTGCCGACGCCGCCGCGCTCGCCCGCTACTTCGAGTTCTACGCGGGCGCCGCCGACAAGCTGCACGGCGAAACCCTCCCCTATCAGGCCGGCTACACGGTACTGACGGTGCGCGAGCCGCACGGCGTCACCGGCCACATCGTGCCGTGGAACTACCCGATGCAGATCTTCGGGCGCAGCGTCGGCGCGGCGCTCGCGGCCGGCAACGCATGCGTCGTGAAACCGGCCGAGGATGCGTGCCTGTCGGTGCTGCGCGTGGCCGAACTCGCCGCCGAAGCCGGGCTGCCGGCCGGTGCGCTGAACGTGGTCACCGGCTACGGCCATGAAGCGGGCGCGGCACTCGCGCGCCATCCCGGCATCGATCACATCTCGTTCACCGGCTCGCCCGCGACCGGCAAGCTGGTCACGCAGATGGCCGCCGAAAACCACGTGCCCGTCACGCTCGAACTCGGCGGCAAGTCGCCGCAGATCGTGTTCGCCGACGCCGATCTCGAAGCGGCGCTGCCCGTGCTCGTGTCGGCGATCGTACAGAACGGCGGGCAGACCTGCTCGGCCGGCAGCCGCGTGCTGATCGAGCGCGCGGTGTACGAGCCGCTCGTCGAACGGCTCGCCACCGCGTTCAACGGGCTGCGGGTCGGCCCGAGCCGCGCGGATCTCGACTGTGGCCCGCTGATCAACGCGAAACAGCAGCAGCGCGTGTGGGACTTCCTGTCCGACGCGCAGCACGACGGCATCCCGATGGCCGGGCACGGCCAGGTCGTCGCCGACGCGCCCGAAAGCGGCTTCTACCAGGCGCCCGCGCTGCTGCGCGACGTGCCGGCGTCGCACCGGCTCGCGCAGGAGGAAGTGTTCGGCCCGGTGCTCGCCGCGATGCGCTTCGTCGACGAAGACGAAGCGGTCGCGCTCGCGAACGGCACGCCGTATGGCCTCGTCGCGGGCATCTGGACCCGCGACGGTGCGCGCCAGCTGCGTCTCGCGCGCCGCCTGCGTGCCGGCCAGGTGTTCATCAACAACTACGGCGCGGGCGGCGGCGTCGAGTTGCCGTTCGGCGGCGTCGGCCACTCGGGCCACGGCCGCGAGAAAGGCTTCGAGGCGCTGTACGGTTTCACGACGCTGAAGACGATCGCGATCCGGCACGGCTGAACCAGACGAACGCGGCCGGCAACGGACCGGCCGTGTCCCGCAGCACCCTGCACGCATCCAGCACAGGAGACACACCATGCGGTTGAGCGGCAAGACGGCCCTCGTCACGGGCGGCGGTTCGGGCTTCGGCGAAGGCATCGCGAAGACCTATGCGCGCGAAGGCGCGAACGTCGTCGTCAACGACCTGAACGGCGCGGCGGCCGAGCGCGTCGCGAGCGAGATCGCGCTGGCGGGCGGCAAGGCGATCGCGGTCGCGGGCGACGTGTCGAAGGACGCCGACTGGCGCGCGCTGCTGCAGGCCGCGCTCGACGATTTCCATTCGGTGCAGATCGTCGTGAACAACGCCGGCACCACCCATCGCAACAAGCCGGTGCTCGACGTGACGGAAGCCGAGTTCGACCGCGTGTACGCCGTCAACATGAAGAGCCTGTTCTGGAGCGTGCAGACCTTCGTTCCGTATTTCCGCACGCAGGGCGGCGGCGTGTTCGTGAACGTCGCGTCGACGGCCGGCGTGCGGCCGCGCCCGGGCCTCGTCTGGTACAACAGCACGAAGGGCGCGATGATCACCGCGAGCAAGTCGCTCGCGGCCGAGCTCGGCGCCGACCGGATCCGCGTGAACTGCATCAACCCGGTGCTCGGCGAGACGGGCCTGATGACCAAGTTCATGGGCTGCGAGGACACGCCGGAGAATCGCCGCCGGTTCCTCGCGACGATTCCGCTCGGCCGCTTCTCGACGCCGCAGGACATCGCGAACGCGGCCCTGTACCTCGCATCCGACGAAGCCGAGTTCATCACCGGCGTCTGTCTCGAAGTCGACGGCGGGCGCTGCATCTAGCCGCACGGCCGTGATGGCGCCGCGCCGGCAGCGCCGGCCGGCGCCGCATCCACGCATCGTCATTGCTTCGCACGACACCGGATCGGGCGCCGCCGCGCCGGCTCCGGCCACCACAAGAAAGGACAGGAGACAACATGGCAACATCGACGCAGTCGCTGCCGGGCTCGTCCGGCGCATTCGAGGAAGCAACCTACCGCAAGGTGTCGTGGCGGCTCACGCCGCTCCTGCTGCTGTGCTACGTGGTCGCGTATCTCGACCGCGTGAACGTCGGCTTCGCGAAGCTGCAGATGGCGAGCGACCTGAATCTCAGCGATACCGTCTACGGGCTCGGCGCCGGGATCTTCTTCTTCGGCTACTTCCTGTTCGAAGTGCCGAGCAACATCATCCTGCACAAGGTCGGCGCGCGCGTCTGGATCGCGCGCATCATGGCGACGTGGGGCGTGATCTCGATCCTGACGATGTTCGTCACGACGCCCGCGATGTTCTACGTGATGCGCTTCCTGCTCGGCGTCGCCGAGGCCGGCTTCTTCCCCGGCGTGATCCTGTACCTCACCTACTGGTATCCCGCGCACCGGCGCGGCCGGATGACGACGTTCTTCATGACGGCAGTCGCCTTGTCCGGGGTGATCGGCGGGCCGATCTCCGGCTTCATCCTGAAGGCGTTCAACGGCGTGAGCGGCTGGCACGGCTGGCAATGGCTGTTCCTGCTCGAAGGGATCCCGTCGGTGCTGGCCGGCGTGCTGGTGTTCTTCGCGCTCGACGACCGGATCGCGAAGGCCAAATGGCTCACCGACGACGAAAAGGCGCTGCTCACGCGCAACGTCGACGCGGAGGAAGCGACCAAGGAGGACCTGCCGCTCGGCGCGGTGATGGCGAGCCCGCGCGTGTGGCTGATGGCGCTCATCTACTTCTCGTTCGTGATGGGGCTGTACGGCGTCGGCTTCTGGCTGCCGACGATCATCAAGGCGACCGGCGTGACCGACACGTTCATGATCGGGCTGCTGTCGGCGGTTCCGTATGCGGCGGCGGTGGTCGCGATGATCCTGATCGCGCGCAGCGCGGACAAGCGCCGCGAACGACGCTGGCACCTCGCGATTCCGGCCGCATTCGGCGCGCTCGGGCTCGTGCTGTCGGTGATCTGGGCGCACCAGACGGCGCTCGCGATGCTCGGCCTCACGCTCGCGACGATGGGCATCCTGACGACGCTGCCGCTGTTCTGGAGCCTGCCGACCGCGTTCCTCGGCGGCGCGGCGGCCGCGGCGGGCATCGCGATGATCAACTCGATCGGCAACCTCGCGGGCTTCCTGAGCCCGTACATGATGGGCTGGCTCAAGCAGGCGACGGGCGCCAACGACGCGGGCATGTACATGCTCGCCGGGTTCCTCGTGCTTGGCGGGCTGCTCGCGCTGTCGGTGCCGAAGCGGCTCGTCGACAAGTGACGTGACGCGGCGCGCCGCGATGCGGTTCGTCGCGAGCGACGACGACTTGCCGCGCCGGCTCCGCGCATAGCGCGTCCGGTCCGGTCCGGCGAGCCGGGAACGCATAAGAAAAGCCCCGAAGGCCATCCGGCGTTCGGGGCTTTTTTACGCGCGGCGGGCGAGCGCCGCCGCGTCAGACCACGGTGATCGCGAGCGCGCTTTCGCGGTAGTGCTTCGCCGCCTTGTCGGTTTCGCCGAGGTGCTCGAACAGGCGTGCGAGCGCACGGTGCGCACGCACCTTCAGCGCCTCGTTGTCGGCCTGCTTCAGCGCGGCTTCGAGGAACGACTGCGCCTTGCCCCACAGCTGCTGCTGCTGGCAGAGACGGCCGAGCGCGAACAGCAGGTCGGCATCGTCCGGGTGATCCTTCTTCCAGCCTTCGGCCTTCTGGATCAGCGGCAGCGCATCGCCGCCGGCCGTGTCCGGATAGCGGCGCAGCAGGCGCGCATCCCAGTTGTGCGCGAGCGCGTCCTCGACGATGCGGCGCGCTTCGGTGCGGCGCTCGAGCGTCACCAGCAGCTCGGCCGCGAGATCGGCCAGGCGCGGCGACTGGCGCTCGAGCGGCGACAGCGATTGCCACACCTCGAGCAGCGCGTCCGGGTCGTGCCGGCGTTCGCGCAGCAGGTTCTCAGCCGCCTGCTGGCGCAGCCGCACGGCCGCGGCCGGATGCAGCGCCTCGCGCTTCTCGAGCGCCTTTGCGAGCTTCAGCACCTCGGCCCAGTTCTTCAACTGCTGCTGCGCGCGCAGCGCGACCTGCTGCGCATGGATGCGCTTGCCGCCCGCCTGCAGGTCGGCCAGCGCGGCGAGCGCGCCGTCGGCATCGCGCGCATCCGCGCGCATGTCGGCCGCGGCGAGCAGCCGTGCGTCCTGCCATTCCGGCGCGTCGACCTTCGACAGCCAGTCGTCGCGGCGCGTGTACTCGTGCATCCGGTGCGCGGCGGTGGCCCCGACGAGACTCGCGGCGCCCTGGTTCGCATCGACCGCGAGCGCGTCGCGCGCGGCCTTTTCGGCGCGCGAGAAGCGGCCCGCGTACAGGTTCGCGATCGCGTCGCGCAGCGACGCCTGCGCCTTCTCGTTGCGCGAACGCGCACGATACGCGGCGACCCGCTGCGGCATGCGCCAGATGTTGCGCACGATGCGCAGCAGCGCGTACACGACGATGAACAGCACGACGATGGAGATCACGAACAGGTTCAGCGACACGTCGACCCGGTACGGCGGATAGACGAGCAGCACCTGCCCCGCGTCGAAATGGCCGACGGTGGCGAGTGCCGCGGCGATCGCGAACAGGATCGCGAGCCAGACGATTCCTCGAAGCGTCATCGTTACCCCCGGCTCTTGAACTGCTGAACGGCGTTCAGGCTCGTGTTCAGGTTCGGCACCGCAACCGTCAGCGATGCACCGTCGACCTGCTTGAGCAGATCCTCGACGGTCTGCGTGTCCTTCGATGCCTGGTCGAAATACTTGCCGAGCGACGCCTGCGCGGCGTGCAGGTCGGCCTTCATCGCGCCGTCGTTGCGCGCGAGCAGCGACAGCCGCGCGGTGAGCAGGCGCAGCTTCACGTTCTCGCGCACGAAGTAGCCCTGGTCGGGCGACGCGAGCATCGCGTCGGCATTGTCGATCCGGCGCACCTGCACGAGGCCCTTCAGCTGCTCGCCGAGCCCGGCCGAGAAGTCATGCCACCACACCTTCCAGCGCGGCGTGTCGGCTGCCACCGGCGACGCAGCCTCGGCCGGCTCGGCCTTCGGCGCCGCGTGCGGGACCATCGCCTCGCCCGACAGCGGCAGCGCGTCGATCTTCGCGATCGCGTCGTCGAGCTTGATCGCGAGGCCCGTGAGGTCGGCCGACGGCGCGGCCTTCAGCTTCTCGATGTCCTGCGCGAGCGCCTTGCGCACCGTGACGGCCTGCGCGCTCTGCGACGTCGCGAGGCGCGCGTCGGCATTCTGCAGCGCGATCAGCGCGAGCTGCGTGTTGCCGGTGAGCTGCAGTTGCTGGCTCGCGCTCGACAGCATCTGGTCGACTTCCTCGAGCATCCACGCGTCGCGGTTGCGCGACAGGTCCTGGTATTGCTGCTGCAGCGCCTGCTGCGCGCTCTGCGCGTCGGCGAGCTTGCCGTCGAGCTGCGCGAGCTGCGTGTCGATCTGGTGCGTGCCCGCGAGCGCCTGCTCGGTCTTCATGCGGATCTCGGCCGTCTGCGCATCGAGCGCCTTCTGGCGTGCGACGAACGAATCGTCGAGCCGGTCGACCTTGCGGTTCAGCGCATAGCCGCCGGCGCCCGCCGCGCAGCCGAGCACGACGACGACGAACCACAGCACCGCGCTGCCGCCGCGGCGCGCAGGCGGTTCGGACGCCATATAGGCGGGACGGGACGGCGGTGCGGAAGCAGCGGCCGGCTGGGAAGCGACGCTTTTGGAATCGTTGGTATCTGTCATGCGTTTAGTCACCGGTGCGGCTGTCGCCGGTTGGACGGCCTCGTCGGCCATCGTTCGAAACGCGCGGACGATGCGCTCATCGCCCGCGCCGGTCAGCGTAATCCTATCAAAACCCAGTGCGCGCGCGGTCTGCTCGATGCGCGGGTGCGGCGTCACGAGCGGCGCGTGCTTCAGCGCCTCGATCTCGGCGTCGTTCAGGTGCGTGCGCGCGAGTTCGTGCAGGTTGCGCACGCCCTCCGAGCTCGTGACGAGCCACGCGTGCGGCGCGCCGGCGAGCAGCGCATGCACGCGCTCCCACGCGCCGACGCGCGGCTCGGGCACGACGCGCCGGTACGCAGCCACCAGCGTGACGTCCGCGCCGGCTTCGCGCAGCCGCTCGGCGAGCCATTCGCGCCCGCCGTCGCCGCGCACGATCAGCACGCGCTTGCCCGCCAGCGCCTGCGCGCCGCCGAACGCGGCCTCGATGCTCGCGAACAGGCTTTCCGAATCGTAATGCGGGACGCCACCGTCGGCGGGCGCCTGCGGCGCGATCACGCGATGCGCGGGCGCCGCGATGCCGTGGCGCTCGAGCGCCGCGACGCTGCCGGGCCCGACGACGCCGACCGGCAGCGCATTCGGCCAGATCGCGCCGTACTGCGCGAGTGCGCGGTCGATCGCGTTCGGCGATACGAAGATCACGAGCGCGTAGTCGGCGAGCGCCGCGAACGCGGCGTCGAGCGGCGCCGGATCGTCGACCGGCGCAATGTCGATCAGCGGGAATTCAAGCACGTCGCAACCGGCCTCGGCCAGTTGGGCCGCCAGCGCGGCCGACTGGCCGTCCGGGCGTGTCAGGACGGCGGTGAACGCGCGCGCGCCGCCCGCCATCAGGCGTCGCCCTTGCCGGCCTGCGAGCCGGCGAGCAGTGCGTTGACGATGTCGAGCGCGCCCTGCGCCTCGAGCTCGTCGGACACCGCGCGGCCGAGCGCGAGCGCATCGGCGACGGTCATCACGGCACCGCACTCCTCGGCGGTCAGCACGCGCCGGCCGTCGGTCGTCGACACGCGGCCCGTCAGGTACAGCTCGCCCGCGCGCCACACCGCGTGCGCGGCAAGCGGCACCTCGCAGCTGCCGCCGAGCGCGCGCGACACCATCCGCTCGGCCTCGACCGCGAGCGCGGTCCGCGGGTCGTGCAGCGGCGCGAGCCATCCGGCGACGTCCGTGCGGTGCGCGGCGATTTCGATGCCGAGCGCGCCCTGGCCGGCGGCCGGCGGGCTGTCCTCGACGTCGATCAGCGCGCGGATCCGCGCTTCGAGGCCGAGACGCTTCAGGCCCGCGGCCGCGAGGATGATCGCCGCGTAATCGCCGCGATCGAGCTTCGACAGGCGCGTGTCGAGGTTGCCGCGCAGCGGCAGCACGTCGAGGTGCGGATAGCGCGCGCGCAGCATCGCCTCGCGGCGCAGGCTCGACGTACCGACGACGGCGCCGGCCGGCAGCGCGTCGAGCGACGCGTAGTCGTTCGACACGAACGCGTCGCGCGGATCCTCGCGCTCCATGATCGCGGTCAGCGCGAAACCGTCGGGCAGCGCCATCGGCACGTCCTTCAGCGAATGCACGGCGAGGTCGGCACGGCCGTCGGCGAGCGCATTCTCCAGCTCCTTCACGAACAGGCCCTTGCCGCCGACCTTCGACAGCGTGCGATCGAGAATCTGATCGCCACGGGTCGTCATCCCGAGGATTTTCACGTCACAAGCTGGATATAATTTGCGCAGCGCATCACGCACATGTTCGGCTTGCCACATCGCGAGGCGGCTCTCGCGCGAAGCGATCGTCAGCGTCGCGGGAGCTTGTGCCGCAAGAGTCTCGGAATTCATTGCTGGAACATCGAAGGACGGGATTGAAGATCGAACAATGGTAGCACGCACGCCCCGGCCCGCCCGGGCCCGGAGCCTGCGCCCGCCGCGCTTCGGCGCAGGCGGCGACACCGATGCGCGGATGTGCCGCACGTAGCTGGTTGCTTGACCGCAGTTCCCGTAGTTTCCGCAGTCCCCGCAGTCCCTTTTGACTCGAGCTTTCCCAAGGAAACCCATCGTGAAGTCTTCCGGATCGGCGCGTACGGCGCGCCGCAATGCTGCCCTGCCCTCCTCCGATGCCCCGACGGGCACCATCGCCACCGCCGCGAACGGCCGTGCGAAAACGGCAACGAAACCGAAAGACCCGATACGTCAGACAAAACGCGCGATCAAATCCGCCGCCCCGGCCGCCCGCAAGGCCGGCGCGGCGAAGCCCGGCGCCCGCACGCGCGAGGACAAGGACGGTCCGCTGTTCGAGGACATCCGCTACCTCGGCCGCCTGCTCGGCGACGTGGTGCGTGAACAGGAAGGCGACACCGTGTTCGACGTCGTCGAGACCATTCGCCAGACGGCGGTGAAGTTTCGCCGCGAGGACGACAGCGAGGCCGCGCAAACGCTGGAGAAGAAGCTGCGCAAGCTGACGCCTGAGCAGACGGTGAGCGTCGTGCGCGCGTTCAGCTATTTCTCGCACCTCGCGAACATCGCGGAAGACCGCCACCACAACCGCCGCCGCCGCATCCACGCGCTGGCCGGCTCCGCGCCGCAGCCCGGCACCGTCGCATACGCGCTCGAGCAGCTGAAGACGACCGGCAACGCGTCGAAGCGCCTGCTGCAGCGCTTCTTCGACGATGCGCTGATCGTGCCGGTGCTGACCGCGCACCCGACCGAAGTGCAGCGCAAGAGCATCCTCGACGCGCAGCACGACATCGCGCGCCTGCTCGCCGAGCGCGACCAGGAGCTGACCGCGCGCGAGCGCCAGTACAACGAATCGATGCTGCGCGCGCGCGTGACCGCGCTGTGGCAGACCCGCATGCTGCGCGACGCGCGCCTGACGGTCGGCGACGAGATCGAGAACGCGCTGTCGTACTACCGCGCGACGTTCCTCGACGAATTGCCCGCGCTGTACGGCGACATCGAGGCCGCGCTCGCCGAGCACGGCCTGTCCGCGCGTGTACCGGCGTTCTTCCAGATGGGCAGCTGGATCGGCGGCGATCGCGACGGCAACCCGAACGTGACCGCCCCGACCCTCGAAGAAGCGATCAACCGCCAATCCGCGGTGATCCTCGAACACTATCTGGAACAGGTGCACAAGCTCGGCGCCGAGCTGTCGGTATCGAACCTGCTGGTCGGCGCGAACGACGCGGTGAAGGCGCTCGCGGCCGCGTCGCCCGACCAGTCGCCGCATCGCGTCGACGAACCGTATCGCCGTGCGCTGATCGGCATCTACACGCGGCTCGCCGCAAGCGCGCGCGTGCGGCTCGGCGAAGGCACGGTGCCGGTACGCAGCGCCGGCCGCGGCGCGCCGCCGGTGCGCGCGGTGCCGTACGCCGATTCCGAGGCCTTCGTCGCCGACCTGAAGGTGCTGACCGCCTCGCTCGACGAGCATCACGGCGCGTCGCTCGCCGCACCGCGCCTTACGCCGCTCGTGCGCGCGGCCGAAGTGTTCGGCTTCCATCTCGCGAGCATCGACCTGCGCCAGAGCTCCGACATCCACGAAGCCGTGGTCGCCGAGCTGTTCGCGCGCGCCGGCGTCGAAGCCGACTACGCGGCGCTCGCCGAGGAAGACAAGCTGCGCGTGCTGCTGGCCGCGCTTGCCGATCCCCGCCCGCTGCGCTCGCAGTACCTCGAATACTCGGCGCTCGCGCAGAGCGAGCTCGGCGTGTTCGAGAAAGCCCGCGAGGTCCGCGCGCAGTTCGGCGCGCGTGCGGTGCGCAACTACATCATCTCGCACACGGAAACCGTCAGCGACCTCGTCGAGGTGCTGCTGCTGCAGAAGGAAACGGGCCTGCTCGAAGGCACGCTCGGCCACCATGCGAAGAACGGCCTGATGGTGATTCCGCTGTTCGAGACGATTCCCGACCTGCGCGACGCCGCGCGCATCATGCGCGAATACTTCGCACTGCCGGGCATCGACGCGCTGATCGCGCACCAGGGCGCCGAACAGGAAGTGATGCTCGGCTACTCGGACAGCAACAAGGACGGCGGCTTCCTCACGTCGAACTGGGAGCTGTATCGCGCGGAACTCGCGCTCGTCGACCTGTTCCGCGAACGCAAGATCACGCTGCGCCTGTTCCACGGCCGCGGCGGCACGGTCGGCCGCGGGGGCGGCCCGACCTACCAGGCGATCCTGTCGCAGCCGCCGGGCACCGTGAACGGCCAGATCCGCCTGACCGAACAGGGCGAGGTGATCGCGAGCAAGTTCGCGAATCCCGAGATCGGCCGGCGCAACCTCGAGACGGTGGTCGCCGCGACGCTCGAGGCGTCGCTGCTGCCGCAATCGAACGCGCCCGCGCAACTGCCCGCGTTCGAAGCCGCGATGCAGACGCTGTCCGACGCCGCGATGGCGTCGTATCGCGCGCTCGTCTATGAAACGCCCGGCTTCACCGACTACTTCTTCTCGTCGACGCCGATCACCGAGATCGCCGAGCTGAACATCGGCAGCCGCCCGGCCTCGCGCAAGCTGCAGGATCCGAAGAACCGCAGGATCGAGGATCTCCGCGCGATCCCGTGGGGCTTCTCGTGGGGCCAGTGCCGGCTGCTGCTGACGGGCTGGTACGGCTTCGGCAGCGCGGTGAGCGCGTATCTCGACGGCGCGCAGGACGCGGCCGAGCGCACGAAGCGCGTCGCGCTGCTCAGGAAGATGAACAAGACCTGGCCGTTCTTCGCGAACCTGCTGTCGAACATGGACATGGTGCTCGCGAAGACCGATCTCGCGGTCGCGTCGCGCTACGCGCAGCTGGTCGCCGACCGCAAGCTGCGCAAGCACGTGTTCGAGCGGATCGTCGCGGAATGGGAGCGCACGTCGCAGGCGCTCGCGGAAATCACCGGGCACGAAGGCCGCCTCGCGACCAACCCGCTGCTCGCGCGCTCGATCAAGAACCGCTTCCCGTATCTCGATCCGCTGAACCACCTGCAGGTCGAGCTGATCAAGCGTCACCGCGCGGGCGACTCGAACGCGCGGCTGCGCCGCGGGATTCACCTGACCATCAACGGGATCGCGGCCGGCCTGCGCAACACGGGCTGATCCGAGCGCGGTGCGGGCCTGCCCCGCGCCGCGCCGTCATCGCGAAACGAAAGCCGCAAATCGAAAGCCGCGATACGCGACCGCGTATCGCGGCTTTTTTCATCGAACGGCGCGACGGCACCGGCCGCCGTGCCGTCCGTCGCGCTCATTGCGCGTCGATCAGCAACGCGTCGTGCTCGAACGAGCCGTCCGGCTGCACCGCGTAGTAGCCGCGCACCTCGTCGGGCGCATGCGCCCACAGCGCACGAATGCCCGCGACGCTGTCGGCCGGCGTGCGAATCCGCTCGACCCACGTAGCGAAATCGATCGGCAGGCGCCAGCGGCTCTGCACGTGCGCGTCGAACCCGGCGTCGCGGAACATCGCGAGCCATTCGTCGGCACGGTAGTCGCGCACGTGCGACGCATCGCGCAGCACTTCCGCGGCCTGCAGATACGTGTCGAGCAGCGGATGGTCGTTGCCCGCGATGTCGATCATCAGCACGCGGCCGCCGGGCTTCAGCACGCGGCGCACCTCGGCAAGCGCCGCGCGCACGTCGTGCCAGTGGTGCGCGCTCATCCGGCTGACCACCCAGTCGAAGGTGCCCGCGTCGAACGGCAGTTGCTCGGCGGGGCCCTGCTGCGTGCGAATGTTCGCGAGCCCGCGCGTGCGCGCGGCGGCATCGACGGTCGCGAGCATCGGCGCGGCGAGATCGTACGCGACCACGTCGCGCACGTGCGGGGCAACCGCGAAGCTCGCGTGGCCGGCGCCGCAGCCGAGATCGAGCACCGCGGCTTCGGGCGTCGCGCGCACGGCGTCGGCCAGCGCCTGCAGATCGGCACCCGTCGCGTGGACCGTGCTCGTCAGGTAGGCGGCGGCCGTCGTGCCGAATGCGTCGGCGACCTGGTCGTGGTGTTTCATCGTTCGCTCCTTCCTTGGGTGGGGTGCTCGCTGCCTGTCAGCGCGCGAATCGCTACAATAGGGCCGCGCTTGTACCAGTACAAGTTAAGCAGTTATTCTGGTATTTGTTACACCTGCCTGATCCTTGCCGCGCACTCAGCGCCCCTTTTCAGCCGTTTCCGCATGAACCAGCCGTCGTCCGCCCCCACCCCGCCCCTCGATGCGACGCCCGCCCGCGCGCTCGGCGAATTCATCCGCGCACACCGCGAGCGGCTGTCGCCGCAGGCCGTCGGCCTGCCGCCCGGCCCGCGCCGCCGCACGCCGGGGCTGCGGCGCGAGGAAGTCGCGCAGCTGTGCGGCGTCAGCCCGACCTGGTACACGTGGATCGAGCAGGGCCGCCCGGTGTCGGCATCGGCCGATGCGCTCGCGCGGATCGCCGTCGCGCTGCAATTGTCGAAGGCCGAACGCGCGTACCTGTTCGAACTGGCCGCACAGCGCGATCCGGCCGAGCCCGACGTCGCGGCCGGCGACTTGCCGCCGACGCTCGCCGCCACCGTCGCCGCAATCGCCACGCCGGCGTACGTGCTCGACCGGCAATGGAACGCGCTCGCATGGAACGCGCCGGCCGCCGCGCTGTTCACGGGCTGGCTCGACGACGAGCACGACCGCAACCTGCTGCGCTTCACGTTCATGGCGCCGGCCGCGCGCACGCTGATCGTCGACTGGGAAACCCGCGCGCGCCGGCTCGCGGCCGAATTCCGCGCCGACTCGATCCGCCACCTCGCCGATGCGCCGACCCGCGCGCTGATCGACGCGCTGATGGCCGGCAGCGATGCCTTCGCGCAGTACTGGGCGTCGCAGGACGTGTTCGAGCGCGAAGGCGGCCTGCGCGAATTCGACCATCCGGCCGACGGCCGCCTCGTGTACCAGCAGATCACGCTGAAACCCGCGCACCGCGAGGACCTGAAGCTGGTCGTGCTCGTGCGCGATTGACGCGGCTCAGAAGCTGATCGTCGCGGTGATGGTGTCGCTGTAGTTGCCGGGTGCCGGTGTCGCCTGTGCAGGTACGCGGCCGTATATCGCGATCGCCTGCGCGAATCCGCTGCCGGTTCCGGTCGCCATCGTCGTGCCGCCGGTGCCGTCGCCCCACGGCTGCGTGTGGCCGCTGTCCTGATAGAGCTGATAGGCGATCGAGCCGCCGCCCGTGCGCTGCATCGTGCGAGCGGCGACACTGCCGCTGGCGCCGCCGTTCAACGCGATCTGGAATGCATCGCCGTTCGTGCACCGCGCACTGATCGAGCCGCTCGCGGTCAGCGCCGACGCCAGCACGCCCGACGCCGGAAACGCAACGCCGGTCGCGCTGATGATGCAGTTGTTGATGACGGTGGCCGTGACCGTAACGGTCATCGTGCCGGCCGTCGATTGCGACGCGCACGGCGTCGGCGACACGACGCCGAGCAGCGAAAAACTGTAGCTATAAGCGGCCTGGTTGCCGCTGAAACTCTGCGAATAGACCGTGCTGGCATTGTTCACGGTCGGCACGGTGGGCTGGTTCGCCGCAATGCGGCCGTAGATGGTCACGTTCGTACTCGCGGACGTGCCGAGCAGCGGCTTCGTCAACGAGACGGATATCGGCGTCGTGCCGGTGCTGACGGCGCCCCAGGGCTGCGCGTAACCCGAGTCCTGATACAGGTCGTACTGCATCTGGTTCGCCCCGTTGCTCAGGTAGCGCGGGCTCGTGCCGCCGAGGTTCACGCAAACGAGCACGCCGGTGTTCACGCTCAGCGCGTCCCACGTGCAGCTCACGGTCATCGTGCTGTTGGTCGTATAGGCCTGCTGCGTGATCGGGCTGACCGAGCCGAAGCTCGGCACCGGCGGCGTCACCGAACACGTGTCCGCGCGGGCCGGCAGCCACGGCATGCCGAGCAGCACGGCCAGCAACAGGCACGATAGCGCGCGCATCCAGCGGCGCGTCGTGTCGACTCCTTGATCCGCCATGCATTCCCCCGAAATTGCCCGCCCGTTCGACCCGGCTTCCAGCCCGGGCAGCGCCCCCATGGTATCCGTCCGCGCAGCGATCATTCGCATTGTTGCTTGATCCATGTCAAAAGCGCCGATGGCATTCCGCGAGGAACCACGGACAATGCGCTCCGGATCGGCGTTTTCTCCAATGCGCGCGACCGAGTCCGTGGAGTAGTCTTGCACCAACGACAGAGCGGTAACGGCGACCGGCGACAGACCACGCGGCAGGCACTCCGCGGCCGGGCGACCCCATTAAACGGCAGGAGACAATCATAATGAACGATTCCCGACGTCGTGTTCTTTCAGCCATGCTCGCGGCCACCTTCGCATTCGCGCCCGCGCTGCAGCCCGTCACCGTTGCCGCAGTCTATTCGAACGGCACCGCCACCGCCCAGTTCAACGTCACGCTCACGATCCAGGCCAACTGCGCGATCTCCGCGAACCCGCTTGCATTCGGCACGTCCGGCGTGCTCACGTCGGCACTCAACCAGCAGACCACGGTCTCCGTCACCTGCTCGAACTCGACGCCATACAACATCGGACTCGACGCCGGCTCGGTCAGCGGCTCGACGGTCGCCAGCCGGCTGATGGGCGGGACGACGAGCGGCAATACCGGCACGACGGTCGGCTACCAGCTCTACCAGGACTCAGGCCACACGACGATCTGGGGCAACACGCAAGGCACCGACACGGTCGGCGGCACCGGCAACGGTTCCGCGCAACTGCTGAACGTGTACGGCCAGGTACCGACGCAAGCGACGCCGAAGCCGGACACCTATCAGGCCGCCGTCACCGCCACCGTCTACTTCTGACGCGCCGTGGCATCGTTCCCGCGCGCCCTGGTCGCGCTGTGCGTCGCGTCGGCGTGCGCGGCCGCATCCGCCGCCACGCTGCAGATCATGCCCGTGACGATCGAGCTGCCGCCGTCGGCCGCCGCCGCGAGCATGACGCTCAGCAATCCGGGCGGACAGCCGATCTACGGCCAGGTCCGCGCCTATCGCTGGACGCAGGAAAACGGCGACGACGTGATGACGCCGACCGATGCGCTCGCCGCCTCGCCGCCGCTGCTGCAGATCGGCGCGAACGCCGAGCAGTTGATCCGGCTCGTGCGCACGGGGCGCGGCGCGCCGGCCGCCGAGGAAAGCTATCGCGTATTGATCGACGAACTGCCGTCGCCCGGTACGCCGGTCGAGAACGGCATCACGATCCGGCTGCGCTATTCGGTGCCCGTATTCGTCGAGCCCGAAGGCACCCGGGCAGCGCCGCGCCTCGACTGGCGCGTCGAGCGCGACGGGTCCGGCACGCGGCTCGCGGTCGCCAACCGCGGCGAACGCCGTGCGCAGATCGCCGCGGTTCGGCTCGTCGACGCGCGCGGCACCGTGCACGACGTCACGCGCGGCCTGCTCGGCTACGCGCTCGCGGGCAGCACGCGACGCTGGCCGCTCAAGCTGGATGCGGGCGCGGCGGGATTCGTCAGGATCCAGGCGACCGTCAACGCGCAGCCGGTCGAGGCCCGGCTGACATCGCCCTGATCCACGCCGGAGGATCGCACGACGTTGCCCGTTCCGACGACGAGCACGGCCCTCCGGGCTGCCTGCCCCGCGCGACATGCCCGGCCCGCCGCTGCTGCGCTTTCGCTGGCGTTTTCACTGGCACTCGCGCTGGCCGTGCACGCAGGCGCCGGATGCGCACAGACGGCGCCGCAGGCGGCAGCGGCAGCCGCGCCCGCGCCTGCTCAGGACACACTGTTTCTCGACGTGTCGCTCAACGGTGAACCGACGCACCGGATCGCACGCTTCCAGCAAATCGACGGCCGGCTGTACGCGGCGTCCGCCGACCTGAACGACCTGGGCATCGCGACCGGCGACCGGGCGACCGCGCCGTCGAACACGCCCGTCGCGCTCGACACGCTCGCGGGGCTGCGCTACGACTACGACGCGGGCCGGCAGACGCTCGACCTGCGCGTGCCCGACGCGCTGCGCATCCCGCACACGTTCGATACGCGCGCGCTCGCGGCCGCGCCGCCCGCCACTTCCGGCCGCGGCTTCGTGCTGAACTACGACGCCTACGCGCAGACCGTCGCCCATGCGCCGCTCGCGGTCTGGAGCGAGGCGCGCTATTTCGATCCGGCCGGCGTATTCAGCAGCACCGGCATCGCGTACCTGTACGACGACCGCCGGCGCTACGTGCGCTACGACACGTCGTGGAGCCACTCGAACCCCGGCACGCTCACGACGACCCAGATCGGCGACACGATTTCGTCGTCGTTGTCATGGACACGCTCGCTGCGCCTCGGCGGCGTGCAGTGGCGCAGCAACTTCGGCCTGCGCCCCGACCTGGTCACGTTTCCGGTGCCCGCGCTGTCCGGCAGCGCGGTCGTGCCGACCTCGGTCGACCTGTACGTGAACAACGTGCGCCAGTTCAGCGGCGACGTGCCGAGCGGGCCGTTCGTGATCAACAGCGTGCCCGGGATCACCGGCGCAGGCAACGCGACGGTCGTCACGCGCGACGCGCTCGGCCGCTCGATCGCGACGTCCATTCCGCTGTACGTCGATACGCGCCTGCTCGCGCCCGGCCTCGCCAGCTATTCGGCGGAAGCCGGGTTCCTGCGCCGCGCCTATGGCGACGATTCGTTCGACTATGCGCGCACACCGGCGGCGAGCGGCTCGCTGCGCTACGGCATCAGCGAGCGGCTGACCGTCGAGGCGCATGCGGAAGCGACGGCCGGCGTCTACAACGCAGGTGCCGGCGCGCTCGCGCGCCTCGGCGAACGCGGCGTGGCGAATGCGTCGCTCGCGGTCAGCGCCCCGGGCCGCGCGGGCGTGCAGGCCGGCGTCGGCTACCAGTACGTGACGCCGCGCTTCTCGATCGATGCGCAGACGCTGCGCGCCTTCGGCGACTACAGCGACCTCGGCAGCCGCGAAGGCGTGCCGGTCTCGCGCGCCACCGACCGCGTCACGATCTCGTTCCCGTTCCTGCGCGCGCAGACCCTGTCGTTCAGCTATCTCGCCCTCAAGTATCCGGGCGTCGCCGCGTCGCGCATCGGCTCGATCGCATACCTGGTCAATCTCGGCGGGCTGACGTCGATCACGTTCAGCGGCTTCCAGGACTTCCGGCAGCACGACGCACGCGGCTTCTTCGTGAGCCTGAGCGTCGGGCTCGGCGGCAACACGTCGGTCTCGGCGAACGCCGGACGGCAGAACGGCGACTCCACCTACACGCTGAACGCGACACGGCCTCCCGACTACGGCGGCGGCGTCGGCTGGAACGTGCAGGCGGGCGCCAACGCGGGCGTCCGCTACGCGCAGGGGCAACTGCAGTATCTCGGCCGCGCCGGCCAGGTCGCGCTGCTCGCGCAATCGTTCGACGGGCGCGGCAACGCGTCGGTCGACGTCACGGGCGCGCTCGTGCTGATGGACGGCCGGCTGATGACGGCGCGCCGCGTCGACGACGGTTTCGCGCTCGTCTCGACCGACACCGGGCGCGTCCCCGTGCTGCACCAGAACCGGCTGATCGGCGAGACGGACCGGGCCGGCTACCTGCTCGTGCCCGACCTGAATGCCTATCAGAGCAATCGCGTCGCGATCGACGGCACCGCGCTGCCCGCCGACGCACGGATCGCCGACACGACGCTCGACGTCGTGCCGCAGGCGCGCTCCGGCGTGCTCGCGCACTTCGCAGTGACCCGCTACAGCGCCGCGTCGATCGCGCTGCGCGCGCCGGACGGCACGCCGCTGCCGCCCGGGCTCGAGGTTCGCCACGTCGAAAGCGGCCAGCGCACGATCGTCGGCTATGACGGCCTGACCTTCGTCGACGGCCTCGTCGCGAACAATCACCTCGAAATCTCCGGCGACGGCCGCGGCTGCGCCGTCGCATTCGCGTATCGGCGCCCGGACGACGGCACGCTGCCGCGGATCGGACCGCTGACGTGCAGCCCCCCGTGAGCCGCGCCGGTTCGCGGCCGGCGCACGCGTCGGCCGCCCGCCCCGCGAATGCTAGAATTGCGGGATTCCCTCGGCGGCGCACGCCGCCCAACTCCCCTTCGAAGAATCGCCATGACGTCCCAACTGCACAAAAAGGGCGAGGCCTGGTCGGCCCGCTTCTCGGAACCGATGTCGGAGCTGGTCAAGCGCTACACGTCGTCGGTGTTTTTCGACAAGCGCCTCGCGCTCGTCGACATCGCCGGCTCGCTCGCACACGCGAGCATGCTCGCGGCGCAGAAGATCATCAGCGCCGACGACCTCGCCGCGATCGAACGCGGGATGACGCAGATCAAGGGCGAGATCGAGCGCGGCGAATTCGAATGGCAGCTGGATCTCGAGGACGTCCACCTGAACATCGAGGCGCGCCTGACCGCGCTGATCGGCGACGCCGGCAAGCGCCTGCACACGGGCCGCTCGCGCAACGACCAGGTCGCGACCGACATCCGCCTGTGGCTGCGCGGCGAGATCGACCGCATCGGCGGCCTCCTGAACGACCTGCGCGGCGCGCTGATCGACCTCGCGGAGCAGAACGCGGACACGATCATGCCGGGCTTCACGCACCTGCAGGTCGCGCAGCCGGTCACGTTCGGCCACCACCTGCTCGCGTACGTCGAGATGTTCACGCGCGACGCCGAGCGCATGCGCGACTGCCGCACCCGCGTGAACCGCCTGCCGCTCGGCGCGGCCGCGCTCGCCGGCACCAGCTATCCGATCGACCGTCACGCGGTCGCGAAGACGCTCGGCTTCGACGGCATCTGCGCGAACTCGCTCGACGCGGTGTCGGATCGCGATTTCGCGATCGAATTCACGGCGGCATCCGCGCTCGTGATGACGCACGTGTCGCGCTTCTCCGAGGAACTCGTGCTGTGGATGAGCCCGCGCGTCGGCTTCATCGACATCGCCGACCGCTTCTGCACCGGCAGCTCGATCATGCCGCAGAAGAAGAACCCGGACGTGCCCGAGCTCGCGCGCGGCAAGACGGGCCGCGTGAACGGCCACCTGATGGCGCTCCTCACGCTGATGAAGGGCCAGCCGCTCGCGTACAACAAGGACAACCAGGAAGACAAGGAACCGCTGTTCGACACGGTCGACACCGTCGCCGACACGCTGCGGATCTTCGCCGAGATGGTCGCGGGCATCACCGTGAAGCCGGACGCGATGCGCGCGGCCGCGCTGCAGGGTTTCTCGACCGCCACCGACCTCGCCGACTACCTGGTGAAGCGCGGCCTGCCGTTCCGCGATGCGCACGAAGCCGTCGCGCACGCGGTGAAGATCTGCGACGACCGCGGGATCGATCTCGCCGACCTGACGCTCGACGAAATGAAGCAGGAACTGCCGAACGTCGCGCACCTGATCGGCGACGACGTGTTCGGCTACCTGACGCTCGAAGGGTCGGTCGCGAGCCGCAACCACCCGGGCGGCACCGCACCCGATCAGGTGCGTGCGGCGGTCAAGGCCGCGCGCGCCGCGCTCGGCAAGTAAGCCTGCCGTCGCGGACGGGCGCCTTCGGCGTCCGTTCTTCATTCGGGCGGCCGTCGCGCCGCCCGACGCCTTCCCCGCTGTTCCGTTTTCCCGCTTTCCGGACACCGCCGATGACCTTCTCCGCCGCGCTCTTCGACATGGACGGCCTGCTCGTCGATTCCGAGCGGACCATCATGAACACGTGGATCGACGTGTCGAACGCGCACGGCGTCGTGCTGACCGAGATCGACTACCTGCAGATCGTCGGCCGCTCGTTCGCCGAAGGCCAGGTGATTCTCGCGCGGCTGATCGGCCACGCCGACACGTTCGACGCCGTGCGCATCCGCGTGCGCGAGCAACTCGCCGCGCCCGAACCCCATCCGAAGTTTCCGCTGAAGTCCGGCGCGCTGGCGTTGCTCGAGACGCTCGCGCAGGCCGGCATTCCGTGCGCGGTCGCATCGTCGTCCGCGCGCGACGTGATCCGTGCGCGGCTCGACGCGGTCGGCATACTGCCGTTCTTCCGCGCGATCGCGGGTGGCGACGAAGTCGCGCGCGGCAAGCCCGACCCGGCCGTGTACCGGCTCGCGGCCGAACGCCTCGGCGTGCCGGCGCACGCGTGCGTCGCGTTCGAGGACAGCGACTTCGGCGCGCAATCGGCCGCCGGCGCCGGTGCATCGGTCGTCACCGTGCCCGACCTGAAGGCGCCGACGCCCGAGATCGTCGCGCTGAGCCTGCACGTGCTCGCGTCGCTCGACGATGCGGTTGCGCTCGTGCCGTCGTGGTTCGGCCGTCTGGACACGCAGCAGCCCGCGTAAGCGCCACGCGGCGCGCCACATGCAAACGGGCACCCGCGGGTGCCCGTTTTGCGTTGCCGCGCCGGATGACCGGCATCGCGGCGATCCTCAGTCGTTGCCGGCCGTCTCCGACAGACGCTTCATCGTCGCGATGCGCGCGCCGATCAGGTCGACGCGGCCGTCCTCGCCGACGAGCGGCGCAGTCGAATCGCGGAACGCCTCCCACGCGCGTTGCGCGCGCACGAGCGTCGCGGCCGAATGCGCGGGCATCTTGCGACGCAGCTTCTGGTAATAGCGATTCAAGTCGAACAGCGCGTGCTCGCATGCGGCATCCTGCACGCACGGCCGCACGCGGCGGATCGCCGGATCGCGCGGCGCGTTCGCCGGCTTGCCGCCGGCTGCCGCGGCGGCGCTTGGCGCCGCGACCGCACCGCCGCGGGTGCCGCCCTGCGCACCGCTCGTAGCCGCCACCGGCACGGCGGCAGGCGGCGGTGCATAACGGTCGGCCGCCGCGCGCAGCGCCAACGCGCGATCGCGCACCGGCTGCAGCTGCATGTCGGCGCTCGACATCGCGTACGACGTACCGCGCGTCGTGTCGTACACGGCCTTCAGCAGATGAATTTCATCCTTGCGCCACGTGACCCAGCGGCGCTGGCTGTCCTGCCAGCCGCGCTTCGCGTCGGCCGGCGCGTCGTTCGACAGGCGCTGGTACGCGCCGTCCATCACCGTCTGCCACTGCTGCTGCGCTTCGCCCATGCACTGGATCTGGCCGGCCGTCGACGACCGGTCGCGCCGCGCGAGACACTGCCGCATCGCGACGTCGATCGGGTCGGCCGCCGCCACTTCCGCGTGCGCGACGTTCAGCCCCGCCGGCCCTGCCGACCAGCTCGCCCAGGCGACGAGCGCGGCCAGCGCCGCGCGCATCGTCCGGATTCGTCCCTGCGTCCCCATCAGTCGCGCACGCAGTCGACGAAGTACTCGACGCGCCCGTTCACCTCTTCCGCGACGAGGCCGTGGATGTCGGTGTGGAAGCCCGGGAAGCGTTCGTTGAAGTCGCGCGCGAACCGCAGGTAGTTCACGATCGTCTTGTTGAAGCGCTCGCCCGGGATCAGGAGCGGAATGCCCGGCGGGTACGGCGTGAGCAGGATGCTCGTCACGCGGCCTTCGAGCTCGTCGAGCGGCACGCGGTCGATCTTGCGGTGCGCGAGCTTCGCGAACGCGTCCGACGGCTTCATCGCCGGCTCCATGTCCGACAGGTACATCTCCGTCGTCAGGCGCGCGATGTCGTTCGCACGGTACACGTCGTGGATCTGCGTGCACAGGTCGCGCAGGCCGACGCGCTCGTAGCGCGGATGCTGCGCGACGAATTCCGGCAGCACGCGCCACAGCGGCTGGTTGTTGTCGTAGTCGTCCTTGAACTGCTGCAGCTCGGTCACCATCGAGTTCCAGCGGCCCTTCGTGATGCCGATCGTGAACATGATGAAGAACGAGTACAGGCCCGTCTTCTCGACGATGATGCCGTGCTCGGCCAGGTACTTCGTGACGATCGCGGCCGGAATGCCCGTCTCGCCGAACTCGCCGTCGACGTCGAGCCCCGGCGTGATGATCGTCGCCTTGATCGGGTCGAGCATGTTGAAGCCTTCCGCCAGCGGGCCGAAGCCGTGCCAGTGGTCGTTCGGCTTCAGCATCCAGTCGTCGCGCGAGCCGATGCCTTCTTCCGACAGGTCGTCGGGACCCCACACGCTGAAGAACCAGTCGTCGCCGTATTCGGCGTCGACCTTGCGCATCGCGCGGCGGAAGTCGATCGCCTCGGCGATCGATTCCTCGACGAGCGCGGTGCCGCCCGGCGGCTCCATCATCGCGGCCGCGACGTCGCACGACGCGATGATCGCGTACTGCGGGCTCGTCGACGTGTGCATCAGGTACGCCTCGTTGAAGCGATGCTTGTCGAACGTGCGGTTCTCCGAATCCTGCACGACGATCTGCGACGCCTGCGAGATGCCGGCGAGCAGCTTGTGCGTCGAGTGCGTCGCGAACACGAGCGCGCCCGTGCGCGGGCGGCCGTCGCCGATCGCGTGCATGTCGCGGTAGAAGTCGTGGAACGTCGCGTGCGGCAGCCACGCTTCGTCGAAGTGCAGCGTGTCGAGCAGGTCGCCGAGCAGGTCCTTGATCATCTCGACGTTGTAGACGACACCGTCGTACGTGCTCTGCGTGATCGTCAGGATGCGCGGCTTCATGTCCGGGTTCTGGCGCATCGCCTCGCGCGCGAACGGGTTCGCCTCGATCTTCCGGCGGATGTTCTCCGGCTTGAATTCGTCGCGCGGGATCGGCCCGATGATGCCGAAGTGGTTGCGCGTCGGCGTGAGGAACACGGGGATCGCGCCCGTCATCGTGATCGCGTGCAGGATCGACTTGTGGCAGTTGCGGTCGACCAGCACGATGTCGCCGGGTGCGACCGTCGCGTGCCAGACGATCTTGTTCGACGTCGACGTGCCGTTGGTCACGAAGAACAGGTGGTCCGCGCTGAAGATGCGCGCCGCATTGCGCTCGGACGCCGCGACCGGGCCCGTGTGATCGAGCAGCTGGCCGAGTTCGTCGACCGCGTTGCAGACGTCGGCGCGCAGCATGTTCTCGCCGAAGAACTGGTGGAACATCTGGCCGAGCGGGTTCTTCAGGAACGCGACGCCGCCCGAGTGGCCCGGGCAGTGCCACGAGTACGAGCCTTCGTCCGCGTACTTCACCAGTTCCTTGAAGAACGGCGGCGCGAGCGAGTCGAGATAGACCTTCGCCTCGCGGATGATGTGGCGCGCGACGAACTCCGGCGTGTCCTCGAACATGTGGATGAAGCCGTGCAGTTCGCGCAGGATGTCGTTCGGCAGATGCCGCGACGTGCGCGTCTCGCCGTACAGGAAGATCGGGATGTCCGCGTTGCGGCGGCGCACTTCGGTGACGAACGCGCGCAGCTCGATGATCGCGGTCGCGAGCTCGGGCAGTTCGCCGTCCGGGCCCGTTTCGCCGAGCATGAGTTCGTCGTCGTCGATCGACAGGATGAAGCACGACGCGCGGCTCGATTGCTGCGCGAACGACGTCAGATCGCCGTAGCTCGTGAGGCCGAGGACTTCGACGCCCTCCTTCTCGATCGCTTCGGCCAACGCCCGGATGCCGGAGCCCGAGATGTTCTCGGAGCGGAAATCTTCGTCGATGATGACGACGGGGAAACGAAACTTCATGGGCGATTCTCCAAAAAGAACGACCGCGGCGCGTCACGCGCAGCGGTCACCCGGAAACTGGTGAGACGTTATGCAACCAGATCAGGTTTTCGGCAGCGTGACACCGCGCTGACCCTGATACTTGCCGCCGCGATCGGCGTACGACACGTCGCACACTTCGTCGCTTTCGAAGAACAGCACCTGCGCGACACCTTCGTTCGCGTAGATCTTCGCTGGCAGCGGCGTGGTATTCGAGAATTCCAGCGTGACGTAGCCTTCCCACTCGGGTTCGAACGGCGTCACGTTGACGATGATCCCGCAGCGCGCGTAGGTCGACTTGCCGAGGCAGACGGTGAGCACGGTGCGCGGGATGCGGAAATATTCGACGGTGCGGGCCAGCGCGAACGAGTTCGGCGGGATGATGCACACGTCGCCCTTGAAATCGACAAACGAACCCTCGTCGAAGTTCTTCGGATCGACGATCGTCGAGTTGATGTTCGTGAAGATCTTGAATTCGTCCGCGCAGCGGATGTCGTAGCCGTAGCTCGACGTGCCGTAGCTGACGATCCGGCGGCCGTCCTCGGACGCGCGGACCTGATCGGGCACGAACGGCTCGATCATCTTGTGTTCTTCGGCCATGCGCCGAATCCACTTGTCGGACTTGATGCTCATGCCAGCCTCCGCCGGGCCGTCCCAAGAAGTCTGGCCGTCCCCTCGGGGGACAGCGAACGAAGTGAGCGTTGGGGTCGTTTCATATCGGGGCGCCAGGAAACGCTGCGTGACAGTCAGGAAGGGTCGCTCGCGACGCGGCGACCCGGAAAGGCGCACATTTTACGCGATCATCGGCTCGCGTACGCAGCGGCCGTCAACGGATCACGCCACAGGCGAGCGCGGGCCCCGCGCCATGCTGCGGAAACGCCGGATCGCTCGGCTCGCGGTGCACCAGCGCCGCGCGGTTCAGCGCGGAGCGCACGCCATCGAGGGCCAGATCGGGCGCGACGATGAAACCGGCGGCGACGCCGTTCGCATCCGCATGGATGTTGCCGAGATCGCCGGCGACGCGCGCGCCCGCGCGCAGCCGGTCGGCGGCCGGCGCGAACACCTGGCCGGCGCTCGAGCCGTCGCCCGCGTTGCAGTCGCCGCGCTCGTGCACCTGCAGCGCGTGATCGCTGTTCGGCGGCAGGCCGGCCAGGTTGTACGTGACCTGGACGCCGTCCGGGCGTTCGACGAACGTCACCGCGCCGCGCGCCTGCGAGCCGACGGTCGGCTGCAACTGCGCATCGGCACGCTTTTCGTGCGACGAGGAAAAAGAGGTACAGCCGGCCAGCAGGCCCAGCGCGGCGGCGGCCAGCAGCGCGCGCCGCGCGCGGCCGGCGCGCACGCCGTGATGTCGTTGGTTCATTCGATCCTCATGCCGGCTGGCGGCCGTTCGACACGGCGGCCATGCCGGGCGGGTAAAGGGACCCGGGAAAAGTCGCCATGATACCGCGCCTCGCGGCGCCGTAAACAGCGTGAGGCCCCGCCCCGCAAGGGTTTTACGTATTTTGAACAACGATCGACGGGAACTTCGACGTCATGTCGCGTGCGCGCTCGGCGATCGCCAGCGCGACCCCGCGCGCGATGTCGCGATAGCGCCGCGCCAGCGCGCCGTCCGGTTCGGCCGCGACCGTCGGCGTGCCGCTGTCGGCGCGCTCGCGGATCGCGATGTCGAGCGGCAGGCTGCCGAGCACGGTCACGCCGTAGTCCTGCGCCATCCGCTCGGCACCGCCCGCGCCGAAGATGTGCTCTTCGTGGCCGCAGTTCGAGCACACGTGGATGCTCATGTTCTCGACGATACCGAGGATCGGAATCCCGACCTTCTCGAACATCTTCAGGCCCTTCTTCGCGTCGAGCAGCGCGATGTCCTGCGGGGTCGTGACGATCACGGCGCCGGTCACCGGCACGCGCTGCGCGAGCGTGAGCTGGATGTCGCCCGTGCCCGGCGGCATGTCGACGATCAGGTAGTCGAGCTCGCGCCAGTTGGTCTGTCGCAGCAGCTGCTCGAGCGCCGACGTCGCCATCGGGCCGCGCCACACCATCGGGTTGTCTTCCTCGATCAGGAAGCCGATCGAGTTCGCCTGCAGCCCGTGGCCGACCAGCGGGTTCATCGACTGGTTGTCGGGCGACTCGGGCCGCTGGCCGTGAATGCCGAGCATGGTCGGCAGCGACGGACCGTAGATGTCGGCGTCGAGAATGCCGACCGACGCGCCTTCCGCGGCGAGCGCGAGCGCGAGGTTGACGGCCGTCGTGCTCTTGCCGACGCCGCCCTTGCCCGACGCGACCGCGACGATGTTCTTCACGTTCGGCAGCAGCTTCACGCCGCGCTGCACCGTGTGCGCGACGATCTCCTGCGACACGGCGACGCGTGCGTCGCGCACGCCCGGCACGGCCTTCAGCGCAGCGGCGATGCGCGCGCGCACGTCGTCGTGCTGGCTGCGCGCGGGATAGCCGAGCACCACGTCGACCGCCACGGCGTCGCCGTCGATCGCGACGTTGCGCACGCCCTTGTTCGCCGCGTAAGGACGGCCCGTATTGGGGTCGACGACAGCCGCCAATGCGGCGTCGACTTGTGCCCGGTCAATGCTCATCGAAACTCCGTGAAAACGTTTTTCTCTCGCGCAAACGTCAAGAAATATCAAATAACGCTGCGAAAATCGGGAAAAGTGAAAGAATCTGTTGCACGCCATTGCGCGAACGCGCGCGGCGGAGCAATCTTCGCGTGCGGCATGCTATGGGGCCAAATCGGCCACGAACCGCCTATATTGTAGAGGCTGACGCATCACCCTGTCCGGAACAGCCACGCTGGCGAACAGGGCATGCAGCCGCCTCGGCGGCTGCCGCGGGCACGGGCCTGCCCACCTTTTTCGGGCGTCCGTGCCGGGAGCCGTAACTGTTGTTTGTCGTCGTTGTCGACTCGTTCAACCAAGAGAGGAATTCAAGATGAACATGAAAATCGCGACTCGCCTGTCCGTCTTCGCCTTGGCCGGCGCACTGCTGGCAGGCTGCGCCACGCAGCAAGGCAACAACACGGCCGTCGGGACCGGCACGGGCGCAGCGCTCGGCGCAGGCATCGGCGCGCTGGCCGGCGGCGGCAAGGGCGCGGCGATCGGCGCGGGCGTCGGCGCACTGGTCGGCGGCGTGACGGGTTACAACTGGCAGGCGATCAAGAACAAGCTCGCGCCGTCGGCAGCCAAGACGGGCACGCAGGTGACCGAGCAGCCGGACGGCTCGCTGAAGCTGAACGTGCCGAGCTCGGTGACGTTCGCGACCAACCAGTACGCGATCACGCCGGCCTTCACGCCGCTGCTGAACGACCTGGCGACGACGCTGAACCAGAACCCGCAAGTGACGGCATCGGTCGTCGGCTACACGGACAGCACGGGTTCGCAGCAGTTGAACCAGACGCTGTCGCAGAACCGTGCGCAGAGCGTCGTCAACGCGCTGGTGCAGCGTGGCGTCGCCGGCGGCCGCCTGGCGGCACAGGGCATGGGCCCGTCGAACCCGATCGCGGACAACGCGACCGAAGCCGGCCGCGCACAAAACCGCCGCGTCGAGATCTACCTGCGCGCAGCCCAGCAGTAAGCATCGTCGCGAGAGGAAACGGGGTCGCGCGCCGGGCGCGCGGCCCCGCCGCACAAGGCTTTCAGCGGGCTCCGTAACAAATCGAAAAAAATTTCGAACTTCTGTCGCGACCCGCGGTCTGTCTTTACGGTACGCGGCTGGCGCTGCCGGCGCGTCACCATTCTCCTCTTGTCGTTGTTGCTCCGGGGCCGAATTCGCCCCGGTTTTTTTGCCCGGAATTCGCCTGCTGCATCGCAGCATCGCACCGCCTGGCACGCCGCCGCCGCGGCCCCGCCCCTTCCGGCGCCCGATCCACGGCGCCCGCGCCGGCTGACCTGCCCGCGCCCCTGATAGAATCGCAGTTTCCGTCGTTTCCGCCGTTCTTCTACAGACCCTATGTCCGCATCCGACCTCACTTCCGTGCAGGCTGCGGCGCCGCAAGGCAGCCGCCAGATCCTCGTTACGTCCGCACTGCCCTATGCCAACGGCCAGATCCACATCGGCCACCTGGTCGAGTACATCCAGACCGACATCTGGGTGCGGACGCTGCGAATGCACGGTCACGAGGTCTACTACATCGGCGCCGACGACACGCACGGCACGCCGGTCATGCTGCGCGCGGAGAAGGAAGGCCTGACGCCGAAGCAGCTGATCGAGCGCGTGTGGACCGAGCACAAGCGCGACTTCGACAGCTTCGGCGTGTCGTTCGACAACTTCTACTCGACCGACTCGGACGAGAACCGCGTGCTGAGCGAGAAGATCTACCTCGCGCTGAAGGAAAACGACCTGATCGCCGAGCGCGAGATCGAGCAGGCGTACGACCCGGTCAAGGAAATGTTCCTGCCGGACCGCTTCATCAAGGGCGAATGCCCGAAGTGCCACGCGAAGGACCAGTACGGCGACAACTGCGAAGTGTGCGGTTCGACCTACCTGCCGACCGAACTGCTGAACCCGTACTCGGTCGTGTCCGGTGCGACGCCGGTGCGCAAGACCTCGACGCACTACTTCTTCCGCCTGTCGGACCCGCGCTGCGAGTCGTTCCTGCGCGAATGGGTCAGCGGCCTCGCGCAGCCCGAAGCCACCAACAAGATGCGCGAATGGCTCGGCGACGCCGGCGAGGCCAAGCTCGCCGACTGGGACATCTCGCGCGACGCGCCGTACTTCGGCTTCGAGATCCCGGGCGCGCCCGGCAAGTACTTCTACGTGTGGCTCGACGCGCCGGTCGGCTACTACGCGAGCTTCAAGAACCTGTGCGACCGCAACGGCATCGACTTCGATGCGTGGATCCGCCCGGGCACGAAGGCCGAGCAGTACCACTTCATCGGCAAGGACATCCTGTATTTCCACACGCTGTTCTGGCCGGCGATGCTCGAGTTCTCGGGCCATCGCACGCCGACCAACGTGTTCGCGCACGGCTTCCTGACGGTCGACGGCGCGAAGATGTCGAAGTCGCGCGGCACGTTCATCACCGCGCAGAGCTACATCGACACGGGCCTGAATCCGGAATGGCTGCGCTACTACTTCGCCGCGAAGCTGAACGCGACGATGGAAGACATCGACCTGAACCTCGACGATTTCCAGGCGCGCGTGAACAGCGACCTAGTCGGCAAGTACGTGAACATCGCGAGCCGCGCGGCCGGCTTCCTGCTCAAGCGTTTCGACGGCCGCGTGCAGGACAGCGCGATGAACCATCCGCTCGTCGCGACGCTGCGCGATGCGATTCCGGCGATCGCCGCGCACTATGAAGCGCGCGAATACAGCCGCGCGCTGCGCCAGACGATGGAGCTCGCGGACGAAGTGAACGCGTACGTCGACGGCGCGAAGCCGTGGGAACTCGCGAAGGATCCGGCCAACGCGGTCGCGCTGCACGAAACCTGCAGCGTGAGCCTCGAGGCGTTCCGCCTGCTGTCGCTCGCGCTGAAGCCGGTGATGCCGCGCGTGGCCGAAGCCGTCGAGGCCTTCTTCGGGATCGCGCCGCTCACGTGGGCCGACGCTGCGAAGCCGCTGTCGTCCGCGCAGCCGATCAAGGCGTACCAGCACCTGATGACGCGGGTCGATCCGAAGCAGATCGACGCGCTGCTCGCCGCGAACCGCGATTCGCTGCAGGCCGAGGCCGCCGGCGCCGCTGCCGCGGGGGCAACCGCCGCCAACACCGCGAAGGACGCGAAAAACGCCAAGGCGAACGCGAAGGCGGCTGCGGCGAACGGCGCCGACGACGGTCCGATCTCGATCGACGATTTCGCGAAGATCGACCTGCGCATCGCGAAGATCGTCGCGTGCCAGGCCGTCGAGGGTTCCGACAAGCTGCTGCAGCTCACGCTCGACGTCGGCGAGGAAAAGACCCGCAACGTGTTCTCGGGCATCAAGTCCGCGTACCAGCCCGAGCAGCTCGTCGGCAAGCTGACGGTGATGGTCGCGAACCTCGCGCCGCGCAAGATGAAGTTCGGGCTGTCCGAAGGGATGGTGCTCGCCGCGTCGGCGGCCGACGAGAAGGCCGAGCCGGGCCTCTACATCCTCGAGCCGCACAGCGGCGCGAAGCCCGGCATGCGCGTGAAGTAAGCCGCACGCGCCGCTGCTTGCACGAGAAGCCCCGCACCACGTGCGGGGCTTTTTCATGGGCGGCAGCGAGCGGCGCCGCGGCCGGTGGTTGCAGGTCGGCGTGACGCTCGCCGCTGCGTGGGCAGGATGCGGCGCGTGCGCACGCGCGAACCGGTGCGCCGGCGCGCCTGGCCGACCGGCCGGGCGCCCGCTTCGTCACCGCTGGCCGAACCAGCGATCGAAACGCCGCGTGTAGTTCAGGTCGACGCCCTGGAACGTGCCGCCGTACGCGGACACCGACCAGAAGCGCGTCAGGTTGATCGTCGCCTTGAACGCGTTGCTCGCCGATTGCAGCCCTTGCTCGTAACCGAGCACGAAGCGCTCGTTGATCGCCTTCGAGATCTGCACGACCTGCGCATCGGTCAGGCCGACGTCGCTGCGGCCGATCGAGAATTCGTCGAGACCGATGCTCTGCGCGACGCGCTTGCCGGTCGCGCTGCCAAGCAGCCCGAGCGCGGCCGTCATCGCGTTCTGCTGGCCGACGTTGTTGCCCTGGTCGGTGCCGTGCCCGAACAGCAGCCACGACAGCTTTTCGTTGTCGGTGACGTTCGGCTCGGACACGAGCTTGACCGTCGGCGACTGGATCGTGCCGGTGACCTGCACGCCGGCCTCGACCTCCTGGTTGCGCCGCATCGCGAGGATGTTCACGCCCGGATTCGACACCGGACCGTTGAACGTGAAGAAGCCGTTCTCGACCGCGAGCTTGCGGCCGAACGACGTATACGTCGAGCCTTCCGTCACGCGCACGTTGCCGACCGCGCGCAGCGGCACGCCCGGCGCGCTCATCACGGTGATCGTGCCGCGCAGGCCGAGATCCGCGCCGTGACCCTTGAAGCGGAAGTTGTTGCCGAGCCCGATGTCGATGTTCGCGCGCGGCGCGAGCGACGGCGCCGGCTTGTCTTCGACCTTCTGCGGCTTCGCGACCGCCGTACCGGTCTGCACGTCGCCGCGCACCGTGCCGTCCGGGCGCACGATCACGACGTCGTCGGACAGGTGCGGCGCCGACTCCTCCGGCAGGTCGAACAGCGCGCGGTCGACGACGAACTTGCCGTCGATCGACAGTGCGCCGCGCGGCCCGTCGTTCGCGACGGTCGCCTTGCCCGACAGCGACAGCTTGCGATCCGGCGCCGCGAACAGCTCGAGCTTGTCCGCGACGATGCTCGCGGTCAGGTCGGGCGCCTCGCCGTCGAGACGTACGCGACCGATCGCGCGCAGCGTGCCGTCGCCGCCGTGGAACTCGACCTGCTGGAATTCGACGAGGTTCTCCGCGAGCTTCACGCGCACGATGCCGTCCTTCAGCTGCACGCCCTGATCGACGAGCGTCGCGGACAGGTCGTCGCCGGTCAGCATCCCCGACACGTTCGGCTTCACCGGCGTGCCCGCGACCGTCAGCTTCAACGCCGCGCGCCCGCCGAGCAGGTAGCTCGGCCCGAACAGGTTGCCGGTTGCCTTCAGCGACGGAATGTCGGCGTCGATGCGGCCCGACAGCGGGCCGTCGTCGACGACACCGAACACGCCGTCGCGCAGCGCCAACGGCACGGTGACGTTCGCGTCGAGCGTGCCGACCCGGTTCGCCTTCGCGAGCGCCACCACGTTGAGCCGGTTGCCGGGCGCAAAGCTCGCGCGCGCGGACAGGTCGGTCAGCCCGAGCGACGCGATACCGCGCCCGGTCTCGATCGTCACGTCGCCGCCGCGCCGCTTCACCTGCACGTAGCCCGTCGCGTTCGCGCCGAGCGAGAAATCCCAGTCGGCATCGAGCACGACGTCGGTGCGCACCGGCGGCCGCTGGCCCGTCAGTTCCTGGCGGATCTCGAGGAAACGGGCGACCGATGCATCGCGCACCGCGCCTGCCGAGCGCATCTGGCCGTGGTCGAACACGAACGACTTCAGGTCGATCGCCGCGCCTTCGAGCGTGAGCCGCGTCGCGCCGAGCGTCACGCGGCCGGCGCCGGCCGACACCGCAAGCGGCGCCTGCAGCACCACCGCCGGCGTGCCGCGATTCGCGAGGCGCGTGACGGTGCCGTCCCAGCGCGTTCCGTCGCGGCTCTCGACCACGCCGCCGTTCGCCGCGAGCGTCAGGTCGATCACGCGGCCGCCGGCCGTCCCCATCGCCGACGCGTCGAGCGTGTGCTTCGCGCGCGTGCCGTCGAGGTTCGCGCGCAGCGATTTCAGCTGCAGCGAGCCGAGTGCGATGTCGGTCGCGTCGGTCGTGAATACGAGCGCGCCGTGCGCGCCGTCGCGGATGTCGGCGCGACCCTGCGCGGCACCGATCCGGTTCGAGCCGACCACCACGTGCTGGGCCTTGTACGTGGCCGTCACGTTCGGATGCGCGAAGCTGCCGGTCAGCTCGCCCTGCGCCTGCACGAGCCCCTGCACGCCGAAGCCGAGCCGGTCGAGCTCCGGCGCGTCGACGACGAAGCGCAGCCGGTCGCCCGGCGCGCCGAAACTGCCGCGCAGGTCGACGTGGTTGCCCGCGATCGACAGCGTCGCATTGCTCGGCAGGATCCGCGAGCCGGCGAACTGCACGACGCCCGCGCCGGTCAGCGGCACGCCGTCGTACAGGCTGTCGCCGAGCTTGAAGGTCGCCTTCGTCGACACCTGCGGCGCGAACGCGCCGGATGCCGTCAGCGTGCCCGATACGCGCGTCTCGCCGCGCCTGGCCGGCGCCTTGGCCCCGGCGGCGGTTTTGGTCGCTGTTTTGGCCGCCGTTTTGGCCACTTTTGCCGCCGGCTTGCCGCTACCGGCCTTCGGCGCGCCCATCGCCGCGAGCAGCAGCGGATCGAACGCGGTCAGCGTCGCCTTCGCATCGTAGCTCGAATGCGCGTCGTGACGGAACACGCCGGTCAGGTCGATACGGCCCTTGCCCGCCGTCACGCGTGCATCGGTCAGCACCGTCTGCTGCGGCGTCAGCGCGACCTTCGCACGCGCGCCGAGCGCGAGCTTCGGATCGTTCAGGTCGAAATCGACGGTCGTCACGTCGCCGGCGAGCGTCACGCCGAGCGGCCCGCCCAGGCGCATCGGCCGCAACTCGGCAACGAAGGCGTTCAGGTCGAGATTCGCAACCTTCAGGTCGAAGCGGCCCTTGCCGCCCGTCAGCGTGCCGTTGCCGGTCACGCTGCCGTCGCGGATCAGTTTCAGCGCGAGGCCGTCGATTCGCTGCGCGTGCGCGTCGAGATTGACGATCGCATGCGCGTCGATCACCGGCAGCAGGTGCTCGCCGAGCGTGCCGGGCTTCGCGTTGGCGATCGACACGGGGCCGGTCACCGCGAACCCCTTCGCCGGAGCAGTGCCGGCCGGCGCGGTCACGGGCGCCAGCTCCGCGCGCACCGCGAGATCGGCGGCCGGCGCGCCCGGCGCGATCGCCTGCGGGTTCACGTGATCGAACGCGAGCGACGCGCGCGTGAGCGGCACCGTGCCGAACGGCGCGGCCTCGACGTGCGCGCGCCCGTTCAGCTTCATCCCGCTCGCGGTCACGTCGGCGACGAGCGCTTCGAGCGAACCCGATACGTTCGCGCTCGCGTTGACCGCTTCGTTGGCCACCTTGCCCACGTAGGTCGCGTTGCCCGTCAGCGCGAACGGCTTCACGCCGTCGAGCTTCGCGCGCGCGGTCAGCGCGCCGTACGGCGTGTCGACGCCATCGAGCGCGAGTTCATGGTGACGGCCGTCGCTGCGGCCGTTCAGCGCGAGATGGTCGAGCTGCGTCGTCGAGCCGCCTTCGTGGATCGCCAGGTGGTCGACACGCAGGTCGTCGATCCGCAACTGCAGCGGCAGGCTCAGGTCCTGCGGCGTCGCGGCCGGCTTCGACGGCCCCGGCACGATCCGCACGTCGACCGTGCCCGCGCGCAGGTAAGCGACCGAAAGCCGCCACGGCGCGCGGGTCAGCACCCAGCGGCCGTCGAGCCGGTCGATCCGCACTTCGGTGCTGGTGCCGCCGGGGCTCGTCCACGCGAAGCCGCGCAGCCGCACGCCGGTCGCGAGCGCGCCGCCGTCCAGCGTGCCCGCCAGCCGGCCGCCGAGTACGCGCACGGCCGTCTGCCACGCGAGCCGCGTGCCGCGCTCGGTCGTCGCCGCGGCCAGCACGAGCCCGGCCGCCAGCACGACGAGCAGCACGGCCGTCACGAGCGTCCACGCGACGATCCGGCCCGCACGCCCGCGCCGCGGCGCGCGCGGCGGCGCGTCGGGCGCGCGCTCGGGCGAGTCCGGATCGTTCGGCGGCAGCGTGTCGTTCGGGTCCTTCGTCATGCGGTTCGTGGCTCGTGCAACAAGGTCAGAAGGCGATGCCGAGCGTCAGGTACGGGCGCACGCTGTGGTTACGCAGTCCGTACGCGACGTCGACGTTGATCGGGCCGACGGGGCTGCGCCAGCGCGCGCCGATGCCGACGCCCGGGTAGAACACGCGCTCGCCCCACGCATCGGTCGCGGTGCCGATGTCGAAGAAGGTCGCGGCGCCCCAGTCGCGGTTGAACCAGTGCTGGTATTCGGCGGTGCCCGTCATCAGGTACTTGGTCGGCAGCACGGAGCCGGCGACGCTGTTGCCGATGCTCTGGTAACCGTAGCCGCGCACCGAGTTCGAGCCGCCCGCGCGGAACAGCAGCGATGCCGGCACGCCGGTCGAGCTGCCGCTCGTGAACACGCCGCCGAGTTCCGCGCGGAACACGAACAGGTCGCGCTTGCCGACCGGCACGTACTGCTGGCCGCGCGCGTAACCGCGGATGAAGGTCTGGTCGGTCAACACGCCCTTGATCGCGAAGCCGGCCTCCGCGTGAATCAGGTTGCCCGAGCGCGGGAACAGCGGATCGTCGACGTTGCGGCGCGTCCATGCCCACTGCGGCACCAGCGCGCGGCTCGTGGTCGGGCCGGCGCCGTTCTGGTCGAGCCGGTCCTGGTAGAACATCAGCGAGTACGCATAGTCGATGAACTGGCCGGTGCGCGTACGCTGCACGCCGACCCGCGCGCTGTAGATGCGCGTGTCCGACACGTTGGTGTTCGTGTACGACGCGAGCACGCTGTTGGTCCACCCTTTCGCGCCGGGCGGCATCGACAGCTGGACCTGGCCGTACTGCTGGATCTGGTCGAGCCGGCCCGACACGGTGAACGGCCACGCGGCGCCGAACGTGTCGAGATACGTGTAGGAGCCCTGCACGTGCGGGCCCGTATCGGTCGCGTAGCCGACGCCGCCGCGAATGTTGTTGTACGGGAACTCGCTGACCTTCACGTGCACGGGCGTACGCTCGGGCTTCGACGTATCGTCGCCGACGTCGATCGCGACGCTCGCGTAGTACGGCGTGTTCTGCAGTTGCCGCTGCAGCTCGGTGATCCGCTGCACGTCGTAGATCTCGCCTTCCGACAGCGGATTGACGTTCGTGACGATCTTCTCCGGGTAGCGGCGCACGCCGTCGACATCGACCTTGCCGATCGTGAATGTCGGGCCGCTGTCGAACGTGACGGCCAGCGTCGCGCGCTGCGTGCGCGGGTCGATGCGCGCCTCCGACGACGCGATCTTCGCGCCCAGGTAGCGGCGCGCCTGCAATTGCCTGAGCGCCGCGCCCTTCGCGACGTCCCAGTCCGATTGCGTGAACGGGTCGCCCGGCTTCAGCGAGAACGCGAAGCGGGTCGCGGCCTCCTGCTTCGGATCCTCGGTGCCGACCGGGCCCTTGAACGTCAGGTCGACAGTCGACACGACGGTCTGCGGCCCCGGATCGACGGCGACGCGCACGTCACGCTTGCCGTCGCGCGTGCGCACGTCGGTGCGCACGACCGGCGAAAAATAGCCGGCCGTCGCGGTCAGGTCGCGCACCTGCTGCGGTGTCGCGGTCACGAGGAAGTCGAACTGGTCGTCGCTGATGTCGTCGCGCTTCGCGAAGCGCGCGATGTCGAGATGGGTCTTGAGTAGCTTGCGGATCGAGCGCGGCGCGTCGATGTCGACGTCGTACTTCGCGTAGGCCGGCAGCACGACGAACGCGGCGAGACAGCCGACGAGGGCTGCCCGGACCGCCGCACCGGCGCCGCGCCGCGCGCGACGACCGGGGTGTCGGGCCGCGCGCGGGCTCGCCTCATGCGTCGTGTGTGCTTGCTGGTTCGCGTGACCCGCCAAATATGACCTCACCCTCGGTTGTCGTGATTCCGTGGAAAACCCTGTATTTGACCACAGGGCGGCGGCCCTGCCCGCGCGGGCCCCGCTTTGACGCTTGCGCGCAACGACGCGCGCACGGGCCCGGCCGGTCGCGCCGCGGGCACCGGCCAGCGGATTCGACGCGCGATTGCCGCCGGCTGTTCCCCGCGATGCGGTAAAATCCCGCCATCGCGAATCCGGCGCATCGTGCGCCGCCCGAAACGGAAAGCCAAGCCATGCCGTACCAGTCCGACGTCACGCAATTCCTGAACCAGCTCAAGCAACAGAAGCCGACGCTCGAAGAAGAGCAGCGCAAGGGCCGCTCCCTGCTGTGGGACAAGCAGCCGATCGACCTCGACGAGCGTGCCGAGCAGCAGGAATCGCGCGTGAAGCAAACGTCCTACGTCTACTACCAGAACTTCTGACGACGTGAGCGCCGCCGACGAGGCCAGCGCCGCCCGGCAGGACGACGCGATCGCCGCGCCCGCGGGCGCCGATTCGACGCCCGACACGGTCGACGGTGTCGCGGCGTTCGCACGCCTGTACGGCGAGCCGCTCTTCAAGCTGCCGCAGGACCTCTACATCCCGCCCGATGCGCTCGAGGTGTTCCTCGAGACGTTCGAAGGCCCGCTCGACCTGCTGCTGTACCTGATCCGCAAGCAGAACTTCAACGTGCTCGACATCCCGATGGCGCAGGTCACCGCGCAATATCTGGGTTACGTCGACCAGATCCGCACGTCGAACCTCGAGCTGGCCGCCGAATACCTGCTGATGGCCGCGATGCTGATCGAGATCAAGTCGCGGATGCTGTTGCCGGTCAAGAAGGCCGACACCGGCGAGGAAGCCGAGGATCCGCGCGCGGAACTCGTGCGCCGCCTGCTCGAATACGAGCAGATGAAGCTCGCCGCGCAACGTCTCGACCAGTTGCCGCAGCTCGGCCGCGACTTCCTGCGCGCCGAGGTCTACATCGAGCAGAGCATCACGCCGCGCTTTCCCGACGTGAACTCGGACGACCTGCGCGCCGCGTGGGCCGACGTGCTCAAGCGCGCGAAGCTCGTCCAGCATCACAAGATCTCCCGCGAGGAGCTGTCGGTGCGCGAACACATGAGCCTGATCCTGCGCAAGCTGCAGAACGCACGCTTCATGGAGTTCGCCGACCTGTTCGACACGTCGCGCGGCGTGCCGGTCGTGGTCGTGAACTTCATCGCGATGCTCGAGCTCGCGCGCGAATCGCTCGTCGAGATCACCCAGCCCGAACCGTTCGCGCCGATCTACGTGCGCCTCGCCTACCTGCCCGCGTAAGGCGCCCGCCGCCCCGCCTCATCCCGCACACCGAAACACGCCGCATCCCGCCGCCGGGCCCGCCCGCGCGGGCTGCCTGCGGCGCGCCCGCGTAAAAAGTGAACGATCGTACTTTTTTCGATGCGTCCGGCGGCCAAATCCTCTACAATCCGCCGACGCCCGATGCGCCGCCCGCGCGCCGGCGTTCTCCGCTTCGACCCCGACGCCGCTGTTGCGGCGCCAACGCGCGCCTGCGCGAGGAACCCGCTACCCGATCATGAAAGTCATCAGCTCGATCCAGGAACTGCGCGACCAGTTGCGCGGACAGAACCGCACGGCGTTCGTGCCGACGATGGGCAACCTGCACGAAGGTCACCTGTCGCTGATGCGCCTCGCGCGCCAGCACGGCGACCCGGTCGTGGCGAGCATCTTCGTCAACCGGCTGCAGTTCGGCCCGAACGAGGATTTCGACAAATATCCGCGCACGCTGCAGGACGATATCGAGAAGCTGCAGAAGGAAAACGTCTACGTGCTGTTCGCGCCGACCGAGCGCGACATGTATCCGGAGCCGCAGGAGTACCGCGTGCTGCCGCCCGACGACCTCGGCGGGATTCTCGAGGGCGAGTTCCGCCCCGGCTTCTTCGCCGGCGTGTGCACGGTCGTCACCAAGCTGATGTCCTGCGTGCAGCCGCGCGTCGCCGTGTTCGGCAAGAAGGATTACCAGCAGCTGATGATCGTGCGCCGCATGTGCCAGCAGCTCGCGCTGCCGGTCGAGATCATCGCGGCCGAGACCGTGCGCGACGAGGACGGCCTCGCGCTGTCGTCGCGCAACCGCTATCTGACGACCGACGAGCGCAAGGAAGCGCCCGAGCTCGCGAAGACGCTGCAACGCGTGCGCGACAGCGTGCTCGGCGGCGAGCGCGACCTCGGCACGCTCGAGCAGCACGCGCGCACGCACCTGGCCGAGCGCGGCTGGGCGCCCGACTACATCGCGATCCGCCGCCGCGCGAACCTGATCGCGCCGAGCGCCGCCGAACTCGAAGCCGGCGAGCCGCTCGTCGTGCTCGCGGCCGCGAAGCTCGGCGCGACGCGCCTGATCGACAACCTGGAAATCTGACGGGCCGCCCGCCCTCGCCTCTCACGCATCACGGAGAACCCATGCAGCGCCACATGCTCAAATCGAAGATCCACCGCGCGGCCGTCACGCACTGCGAGCTGCATTACGAAGGCTCGTGCGCGATCGACGAAGACCTGCTCGAAGCGGCGGGCCTGATCGAAAACGAACGGATCGACATCTGGAACATCAACAACGGCGAGCGCTTCTCGACTTACGCGATCAAGGGCGAGCGCGGCAGCGGGATGATCTCGCTGAACGGCTCGGCCGCGCGCCGCGCGCAACTCGGCGACCTCGTGATCATCGCGGCGTTCGCGATGGTCGACGAAGCCGAGCTGCAGGCCGGCTGGAAGCCGAAGCTCGTGTTCATCGACGAAGGCAACAAGATCAAGGGCCACCGCGACCACGTGCCGACGCAGAACTGGACCTGATTCACGCGGCCGGCCGGCGTGTCGCGGCGCGCCGGATCACTGCCGCGGCGCCCCGCGCGCCGGGGCGGCCGAAGCCGCGCAGCCGCATACGTACGAAGGGCCTGATCCGGCACGCTGCCGCATCAGGCCCTTCTTCATTGGAGCGGGAACCGACCGAATTCGACCGGCTGCGCCGCGCGGGTTCGCCTCGCGCATCCGCCTCGCGCGCTCAGGACGCCTTCGCGACCTTCTCCGCTTTCGGCGCGCGGCGCTCCGCCCATTCGACGATCGGCCGCCACTGCTCGAGGTCCTTCTCGACGCGGCTCTTCGCGACGTCCCACAGCGTCAGGCCGTGCGCGGCGATCTGCACGTAGTTCTGCGTGTCGCGCACGTAGCCGAGCACCGGCAGCCCGAGCCCTTCGACGAAACGGTGCAGCTGGTCGGACGAGCGCGTGCGCGCGTCGACCCGCATCCCGACGATCCCGACCTCGACGCTGCCCTTGCGCACGGCCTTCTCGCCGGCGAGGCGCTCCAGAAACTGCTGGGTCGCGAGAATATCGAACATCGACGGCTGCAGCGGCACGATCACCTTGTCGGCGAGCTGCAGCGCGACGTTGAGCCGGTTGCCGTGCAGCCCGGCCGGCGTGTCGATCACCGCATATTCGAGGCCGCGCGGCGGCTTCGACGGCGCATCCGGGTCGAGCTCCCACGCCTCGATCGGCGGCAGGCCGGCCGGCCGCAGGTCGAGCCACGCATGCGCGGACTGCTGCCGGTCCAGATCGGCGAGCGCGACCCATGCGCCCTGCGCCGCGAAATAGCCGGCAAGATTGGTGGACAGCGTGCTCTTCCCCACGCCGCCCTTCGGATTCGCCACCACGATGACCGTCATGAATTCCCCCGAAAAAGCCGTGCTGCGCCTGCCGCCCTGGCAGGCGCCGCTCGATTGCGGATACAGGGAGCGATGATATCGGCAAACGGGGTGTCACCGGAACGGGTTGCGCCGAAGCCCGCCCCGTTTATGCGGTCCGCGTCGCGGCGCGCGGTGCGCCGAGCGCGAACGCACCGCCGCCCAGCAGCGCCTGCACGGCCAGCGTGACGGCCCAGAACGCCGGGTATTCCCAGCCGCCGTTCGGCGACGCGAAGCTCCAGCCGTTCGGCAGATGCGCGGACACCGCGCCGAGCATGAACGGCAGCAGCACGAGTGCGGCGATCCGCACGCGGAAGCCCGCGAGCAGCGCGAGGCCGCCGGCCAGTTCGACGACGGTGGTGACATACGCGAGCCAGCCCGGCAGGCCGATCGACGCGAAAAACTGCGCGGTGCCGGGCAGCGTGAAGACGAACACCTTCTGCGCGACGTGCGCGAGGTACAGCACGCCGAGTGCGACACGCAGCAGCGTCGCGCCGAGATCGTTCAGGCGATTGGGGTTCATGGCGAATTCCTTCGTGAGTGGATGGGAATGGATCGCACTCTATTCGAATCGTTTCGACCAATAAACACGCATTCCGGCTTTAACTGATTCCTGAATGGAACGAATCGGATCATGAAAAAGGGCATGACCGATCATGCCCCGATGCCAGCACCCCGCTGCGAACCTCAGCCGCCGCTTTTGCCCTGGGCGGCGTCGCCCGAACCGGCCGGCCCGCCGCCCGGTGCATACGAATCGCACGCGTGCGCAAGCGCCGACGCGCCCAGCAGCACCGCGAGCAGCACACTCAACCACCATCGAGCCTTCATCGTCGCGCTCCTTCGGGCGGACCTCCGCCCATCTGAGTTGTACGCGATCCGCCGCAAAATGCCAGGCCGGCACGCCATGCGTCAGCGGAACTCGGCGTACAGCGCGCGCAGGTCGAGATGCTCGGCGAAGGAATCGGCCAGCCGCTCCAGCGACGCCTCGCGCAGCGCCGGATAGTCGATGCGTTCCGCGCCGTCGAGCCCCGCCCATGCGAGCAGTGCCGCGCACGCGTCGGGCGCGTCGAACAGCCCGTGCACGTAGGTCGCGAGGATCTGCCCGTCGGCCGACCGTGCGCCGTCCAGGCGGACGCCGCCCGGTGCGTCGCCCGCCGCCAGTTCCAGCGCGGGCGCCGCGAGCGCGGGCCCGCGCGTGTCGCCCATGTGGATCTCGTAGCCGTGCACCGCGGCCGCGCCGGGCAGCGCGAGCTGCCCGGTCACGTTCTTCAGCGTCTTGTCCGGCTGCAGCGTCGTGTCGAAATCGAGCAACCCGAGCCCCGCCACGCTGCCGGGCGCCCCTTCGAGGCCGAGCGGATCGTCCAGCGTGCGGCCGAGCATCTGCATCCCGCCGCAGATGCCGATCACCTTGCCGCCATAGCGCAGGTGCCGGCGGATCACCGCGTCCCAGCCCGCGTCGCGCAGCCACGCGAGATCGCGCTGCACGCTCTTCGAGCCGGGCAGGATCAGCAGGTCGGCGTCCGGCACCGGGCCGCTCTTCCAGTACGTGAACTCGACCTGCGGATGCGCGCGCAGCGGGTCGAAATCGGTATGGTTGCTGATCCGCGGCAACGCGGGCACCACCACGCGCAGCACGCCGGCATCGCCGCGCACGGCGGCGCTGCGCGCCTGCGACGGCAGCATGTCCTCGGCATCGAGCATCAGCCCGTGCAGGTACGGCAGCACGCCGAATACCGGCTTGCCCGTCTGCGCGCGCAGCCAGTCGAGGCCCGGTTCGAGCAGCCTGATGTCGCCGCGAAAGCGGTTGATGACGAAGCCGCGCACGCGCGCGCGCTCGCTGTCCGACAGGCACGCGAGCGTGCCGACCAGGTGCGCGAACACGCCGCCGCGATCGATGTCGGCCACCAGCACGACCGGGCAGTCGACGCGCTCGGCGAAGCCCATGTTCGCGATGTCGCCTTCGCGCAGGTTGATTTCGGCCGGGCTGCCCGCGCCTTCGACGAGCACCGTGTCGTAGCCGGCGCGCAGCCGCGCGTATGACTCGAGCACCGCGTCGAACGCGACCGGCTTGTAGTCGTGGTAAGCACGCGCGTCGAGGTTCATGCGCGCCTTGCCGTGAATGATCACCTGCGCGCCGCGGTCGCTCGTCGGCTTCAGCAGCACCGGATTGAAATCCGTATGCGGCGCGACGCCGGCGGCCAGCGCCTGCAGCGCCTGCGCGCGGCCGATCTCGCCGCCGTCGGCCGTCACCGCGCTGTTCAGTGCCATGTTCTGCGGCTTGAACGGCGCGACGCGCGCGCCCGCGCGGCGCGCGAGGCGGCACAGGCCCGCGACGAGCGTGCTCTTGCCCGCGTCGGACGTCGTGCCCTGGATCATCAACGTGCCGTGCGGCTGCGGTTCGGGTGCGTTCATCGTGTGCAAAGTCGTGGCGAAGCAAACGCGCATTATCGCCCGCGTGCGGCCGCCCGCGCCGTTACAATCACGCGATGATTCCGCACGACCTCACCTTCGTCCTCGGCGGCGCGCGCTCGGGCAAGAGCGCGCACGCCGAGCGGCTCGCCGCCGACAGCGGGCGCCCCGTCACCTACATCGCGACCGCGGCCGCGACGGCCGCCGACGCCGAATTCGAACGGCGCATCGCGCATCACCGCGCGCGCCGGCCGGCCGACTGGGGTTTCGCCGACGCGCCCGTCGACCTCGCCGGCACGCTCGCGCGGCTCGACGATCCGCACGCGTGCCTGCTCGTCGACTGCCTGACGCTGTGGCTCACGAACCTGCGGTGCCCGCTCGACGGCGAACCGCTCGACGATGCGCAGTACGCGGCGCAGGTCGAGCGGCTCGAGCAGGCGTTGCGCGGCGCGCGTGCGAAGGTGATCGTCGTCAGCAACGAAATCGGGCTCGGCGTCGTGCCGCTCGGGTCGGTCACGCGCCGCTACGTCGACGAACTCGGGCGCCTGAACCAGCGCGTCGCCGCGCTCGCGACGCGCGTGACGCTGCTGGTCGCCGGGCTGCCGCTCGAACTCAAGGCCGGAGCGCCGTCATGCTGATGCTGTCGCTGCCGCTCGTCGCGATCCTCGCGGTCGCGGCCGCGATCGTCGATCGTGTGATCGGCGAACCGGCCGGCTGGCATCCGCTCGTCGCGTTCGGCCGGCTTGCCGCGCGCATCGAAGGTGCGCTGAACACGGGCCGGCGCGGCCGCGTGGTCGGCGTCGCCGCATGGGTCGCGGCCGTGGTGCCGCCGGTGGCCGTCGCCGTGTGGCTCGCGGCCGTGCTGCCGTGGCCGCTCGCGGCCGCGCTGCACGTCGCGCTGCTGTGGTTCGCGCTCGGCGCGAAGAGCCTCGCCGACCATGTCGCGCCGATCGCCGCCGCGCTGCTGCGGCACGATCTCGATGCCGCACGCGCGCTGACCGCACGGATCGTGTCGCGCGACACGAGCGCAGCCGACGAAGGCGCGCTGTCGCGCGCGGCCGTCGAATCGGCCCTCGAGAACGGCAACGACGCGATCTTCGGCGCGCTCTTCTGGTTCGTCGTCGCCGGCGGCCCCGGCGCGCTGCTGTTCCGGCTCGCGAACACGCTCGACGCGATGTGGGGCTATCGCACGCCGCGCTTCCTGACCTTCGGCTGGGCCGCCGCGCGACTCGACGACGCGCTCAACTGGATTCCCGCACGCCTCACCGCCGCGAGCTACGCGCTGCTCGGCGACACGGCCGCCGCGTGGCGCTGCTGGCGCACGCAGGCGCGCCACTGGGACAGCCCGAACGCGGGCCCCGTGATGGCCGCGGGCGCCGGCAGCCTGAACGTGCAGCTCGGCGGCCCGGCCGTCTATCACGGCGAAATCGAAGACCGCCCCGCGCTCGGCACCGGCGCACCGGCGACGGCCGCGCACGTCGTCGCCGCGCTGTCGCTCGTCACGCGCACGCTCGCGCTGTGGCTCGCGCTGCTCGTCGCGAGCGGTGCACTCATCCTCGCTACCCATCATGTCTGACGCACGCATCCCGCACGGCGGCAACCTGCACGAAGCCGCGCGCCGCCACGGCATTCCGTACGACGCCTGGCTCGACCTGTCGACCGGGATCAATCCGGTCGGCTATCCGGTGCCGCCGGTCCCGGCCGACGCATGGCGCCGGCTGCCCGACGACGGCGACACGCTCGCCGCATGCGCGGCCCGCTACTACGGCGCACCCGATGCCGCGCACGTGCTACCGGTCGCCGGCAGCCAGGCCGCGATCCGCGCGTTGCCCGCACTGCTGCCGGCCGGCGACGCCGGCGTCGCACCGCTCGCGTACGGCGAATACGCGCCTGCCTTCGCGCGTCACGGCCATCGTGTCGTCCCGCTCGACATCGCCTCGGACGCGTTGCCTGCGACGCTACATCACGTCATCGTCGGGAATCCGAACAATCCGACTGCCGAGTTCGTTCCGACCGAACGGCTGCTCGGCTGGCATGCGCAACTGTCGGCACGCGGCGGCACGCTGATCGTCGACGAGGCCTTCGCGGATACGGGCGCCACGCCGTCGCTCGCGCAGTACACCGATCGTCCGGGCCTCGTCGTGCTGCGCTCGGTCGGCAAGTTCTTCGGGCTCGCCGGCATTCGCGCGGGCTTCGTGCTCGCGCGTCCCGAGCTGATCGCCGCGCTGCGCGACATGCTCGGCGCGTGGACCGTCAGCGGCCCCGCGCGTCACGCGGTCGCCGCCGCGTTCGCCGACCGCGCATGGCAGGCCGCCGCGCGCGAGCGGCTCGCGGCCGACGGCGCACGCCTCGCCGCGCTGCTGCGCGCACACGGCTTCGCGGTGCACGCGACGCCGCTGTTCAGCTGGACCGACGACCCGCGCGCCGCCGCGCTGCATACGGCACTCGCCACGCACGGGATCTGGACGCGGCACTTCGCGCAACCGTCGAGCGTGCGCGTCGGCCTGCCCGGCAACGAAGCCGAATGGCAGCGCGTCGCCGACGCGCTCGCGCAGTGCGTTCCGACGCTGCAACGGGCATCCGCATGAACGCCCGCCCGTTGCGCCGGCTGCCGGCGCTCGCGATGCTGGTCGCGCTCGCGCCCTTCGCTCGCGCCGACATCACGACCCGCGACGATGCAGGCAATGCCGTCACGCTGCCCGCACCGGCGCAACGCGTGATCAGCCTCGCGCCGCATGCGACCGAACTGGTCTATGCGGCCGGCGGCGGCACGAAGCTGGTCGGCACGGTCACGTACAGCGACTACCCGCCCGCCGCGCAGGCCGTGCCGCGCGTCGGCGACAACAAGGCGCTCGACCTCGAGCGGATCGCCGCACTGAAGCCCGACCTGATCGTCGTCTGGCGGCACGGCAATGCCGAGCGGCAGACCGACGCGCTGCGTGCGCTGCACATTCCGCTGTTCTTCAGCGAACCGAAGCATCTCGACGACGTCGCGACGTCGCTGCGCCGTCTCGGCACGCTGCTCGGCACGGAACCGGTCGCCGACGCGGCCGCGGCATCGTTTTCGCGCGACATCGCGGCGCTGCGCGCGCGTTACGCGGCACGCCCGCCCGTCACGATGTTCTTCCAGGTATGGGACCGGCCGCTGACGACGCTCAACGGCGCGCATCTGTTCAACGACGTCGTCACGCTGTGCGGCGGCCGTAACGTGTTCGCGGCGCTGAAGCCGCTCGCGCCGACCGTCACCGACGAGGCCGTGCTTGCGGCGAATCCGGAAGCGATCGTGACGACGAGCGCCGGCGCGACACGCTCGGACGCGCCGCTGCCGAGCCTCGCGCGCTGGCGTGCATGGCCCGCGCTGACGGCCGTGGCGCGCAACAACCTGTTCGCGATCGACGGCGATCTGCTGACGCGGCCGTCGCCGCGGATCGCGCAAGGCGCGGCCGCGCTGTGCGAGGATCTCGACGCGGCGCGGGCGCGGCGGCCGGCGCGCTGATTTCGGGCGTCGATGCCCTTGCGCGCGTCAGGCGAGCACGCGACTGCCTACGCGTCTCAGTGGACGACTTCCCACGTGCGGGCGGCATCCTCCATCCGACGCTGATTTCGGTCCCTGATGCCCTTGCCCACGTCAGACGAGTACGCGACAGCCTACGCGTCCCAGTGGACGACTTCCCACGTGCGGGCAACATCCTCCATCCGCAACCAGACGACGCCGCCCGTCGGCACCGGTCGTGACAGCAGCGTATCGAGCGGCACGCGCAGCGCATGCGACGCGAAGGCGCGAATCACGCCTGCATGCGTGATCGCCCATTGCGGCGCGTCGGCCTGCGCGACCGCATCCGCGATCCGTGCGACACGCGCGGCGAACCGCGCGACGCTTTCGCCGCCATGCGCGCACGCATGCATCAGGTCGGCCGCCCACGCATCGAGCGCCGCGCGGTCGATGTCGTCCCAGCGCTGCAGCTCCCATGCGCCGAAGTCCATTTCCTGCCAGCCCGCGTCGCGCCGCAGCGGCACGTCGAACGCTTGCGCAAGCCGCTCGGCGACCGACGCGCAACGCGTGAGCGGACTCGTCCAGACCTGCGCGGGCAACGGCGCCCCGAGCGCCGCCAGACGCTCGCGCATGGTCCGCGCCCCCGCCTCGGCCGGTGCGGCGAGCGGCACGTCGCTGCGTCCGTAGCACACGCCCGGCTCGACAGCGACGGCCGGATGGCGAATCAGGACGAGATCCATCCGAGCACCACGAGATAGATCGCCAGCTCGCTCAACTGCTGCGCGAAGCCGAGGCAGTCGCCCGTATAACCGCCGATCCTCTTCACGAAATAGCGGGCCACCCACGCGCGCACGAGCACGAGCGCGACGACGGCCGCGACGCCCGCGCGCCAGTCCGGCCAGAACAGCCACGGCAACCCGAATGCGGCCACGACGCAGGCCGCGCGCGCGCCCATGCGCCGTGCGACCGGTTTTGCCTTGCCTTCCGGCCGGACGTAGTCGAGCGACATCAGCAGGCTCACGGCCCCCGCGCGGCTCGCCGCATGCGCGGCGATCATGGTCCACGCGGCGCGCAGCGGCGGCATGGCCGCGAGCGCCTGCCATTTCAGGCCGAGCGCGATCACGAGCGCGGCCGCGCCGAACGTGCCGATGCGCGAGTCGTGCATGATGCGCAGCACGTCGTCGCGCGCGTAGCCGCCGCCGAACGCGTCGCAGCTGTCGGCCAGGCCATCCTCGTGGAATGCGCCGGTCGCGAGCAGCGTCGCGGCCATCGACAGCCCCACCGCGATCGACGCCGGCAGCACGCGCAGCGCCGCGAGATAGACGAGCGCGCCCCATGCGCCGACGCACGCGCCGACCAGCGGGAAGTAGCGTGCGGCCTGATCGAGATCGCCGGCCGCGTAGCCGATCGCGCGCGGCACCGGCACGCGCGTGAAATAGCCGAGCGCGACGAAGAAGTAGCGCAGTTCGGCGCGTACGCCCTGCGTGCGTTCAGGCGTCACGATTGTCGACGCCCGCGGATTCGAAGCTCGCCATCTCGGTGAGGAACGCAGCCGCCGCGCGCACCAGCGGCAGCGCGAGCGCGGCGCCCGTGCCCTCGCCGAGCCGCAGGTCGAGCGCGAGCAGCGGCTTCGCGCCGAAATGCTCGAGCATGCGCCGGTGCCCGGCCTCGTGCGACGCATGCGAGAACACGCAGTAGTCGCGCACGCCGGGCGCGATGCGCTCGGCGACGAGCAAGGCGGCCGTCGCGATGAAGCCGTCGACGAGGATCGTCATCCGCTCGCTCGCGGCCGCGAGATACGCGCCCGTCATCATCGCGATCTCGAAGCCGCCGAACGTCGCGAGCACGTCGAGCGGCGCGATCGCATGCGAATGCCGGACGAGCGCGCGGCCGAGCACCGCGCGCTTGTGCGCGAGCCCCTGGTCGTCGAGACCCGTGCCGCGCCCGACGCACGCGTCGATCGGCACGTCGAGCAGACGGCTCATCAGGCACGCGGCCGACGACGTGTTCGCGATCCCCATTTCGCCGAAGCCAATCACGTTCGTGCCGAGCGACGCGTGCACGCGCACGCGCGCGGCACCCGCGGCGAGCGCCGTTTTCGCCTCGTCGTGCGTCATCGCGGGTTCGACCGCGAAGTTGCGCGTGCCGCGCGCGACCGGCAGCGACACGAGCCGGTCGGACACCGGCAGCGGCGACGCGACGCCCGCATCGACGATCTCGAGCACGCTCTGCGCGACGCCCGAGAACGCATTGATCGCCGCGCCGCCGGCCAGGAAGTTCGCGACCATCTGCGCGGTGACCGCCTGCGGATACGGGCTCACGCCCTCGGCCGCGATCCCGTGGTCGCCGGCGAACACGATCGTCACGGGACGCTGCACGTGCGGCCGCTCGGTGCGCTGGATCAGGCCGATCTGCAGCGCGAGCGCCTCGAGCTGGCCGAGGCTGCCGGGCGGCTTGGTCTTGTGATCGATCACATGCTGCAGACGCTTGCGCAGCGTGTCGTCGAGCGGCGCGATCGCGGGCGGGAAGTCGGTCGGGTTCGTCATCGGAAGGTTGCCTCGTTGGTGCGGCCGCTGCCGCGCATCGAAAGAAGGAAATTCATCGTCGCTCGGGCCACGCGGGCAGCAGCGCATCGCGGCCGTTCTCGCGGATCAGCACGAGCGGATAGCCGAACGCGTCGCTCGCGCGCGCCGGCGTCAGCACATCGAGCACGGGGCCCGCCCACGCATGGCCGCGGCCGTCGAGCAACAGCGCGTGCGTCGCGAAACGCCGTGCGAGATTCAGGTCGTGGCACGAGAACAGCACCGTGCGCGGACCCGCGTCGAGCCAAACGCTCAGCGCGGTCAGGCCGTCGATCTGGTGATGCAGGTCGAGATGGGCGAGCGGTTCGTCGAGCAGCATCAGCGGCGCGTCCTGGCACAGCGTCGCGGCCAGCGCGACACGCTGCCGCTCGCCGCCCGACAGCGACAGCACGTCGCGCGCCGCGAGCGCGCTCAGCCCGAACGTCGCGAGCGCGTCGCGCGCGGCCGCGCGGTCTGCCTCGCGCTCCCAGCCCCAGCCGCCGAGATACGGAAAGCGGTTGAGCAGCACCGTGTCGAATACCGTCGCGCTGAAAGCGTCGTGCAGTTGCTGCGGCATCAGCGCGCGGCGCCGTGCGAGCTGTTCGGGCGGCCAGGCGGCGAGCGGCCGGCCGTCGATCTCGACCTGCCCGCCGGCCGGCCGCTGCAGGCCCGCGAGCGTCGCGAGCAGCGTCGTCTTGCCGGCGCCGTTCGGCCCCGCGACGCACCAGATCTCGCCGGGCCGGAACACCTGCGTGAAGCCGTCGAGCAGGGTCCGTGCGCCGGCCCTCAGCGTGAGGTCGACCGCCGCATAGATCACGTCGCCGGCGGTGTGCGGTGCGGCATGCGTCATCGCATCGGTCTCCTCAGCAACATCCACAGGAACACCGGCACACCGATCAACGCGGTCATCACGCCGACCGGCAATTGCGCGGGCGCGATGGCGGTGCGCGCGAGCAGGTCGGCCGCCATCACGCCGCCGCCGCCCGCGAGCATCGCGGCCGGCAGCAGCATGCGCTGGTCGTTGCCGAATGCGAGCCGCAGCGCGTGCGGCACGACGAGGCCGACGAAACCGATCGTGCCGGCCGTCGTCACCGCGGCCGCGGCGGCCAGCGACGCGACGAGGTAAATCCGCATGCGCAGCCGCGCGACCGGCACGCCGAGCGCGAGCGCGGTCGCGTCGCCACGCAGCAGCACGTTGAGTTGCGGCGCGGCCGGCAGCGCGACGCAGGCGGCCAGCAGCAGCGCGCCCCATGCGAACCAGGGCGCCGTCACGCCGTTCAGATCGCCCGTCAGCCAGAAGATGATGCCGCGCAGCCGCGCGTCGGGCGCGAGCGACAGCAGCAGCGTGACGAGCGCGCCCCACCCGGCCGCAATCACGACCCCCGTGAGCAGCAGCCGCGGCGACGCGTCGCGCGCATCGCCGCGCCACAGTTCGCGGCGCGCAAGCCCGAGCACGAGCGTGACCGACACGAGCGCGCCGGCGAACGCGGCCGCATCGACGAGCCACCACGCGGCGCCCGCGATCATCGCGACGAGCGCGAAGCCGGCCGCGCCGCCCGACACGCCGAGCACGTACGGCTCCGCGAGCGGATTGCGCAACAGCACCTGCAGCAGCGCACCGGCCAGCGCGAGCAGCGCGCCGCACGCGAAGCCCGCGAGCGCACGCGGCAGCCGCAACGTGCGCACGATGTCGGCGAACAGTGCGTCGCCGCCGTGCGGCACGAGCGACGCGAGCGCCTGCCAAGGCGACATCGGCACGCTGCCGATCGACAGCGACGCGACGAACAGCAACGCGACCACGGCCGCGAGCGCGACCCAGATCACGGCGGCACGCGCGGCGCTCATGCGCCGCACGGCATCGCGCATGACGCGTGACGCTTTCGCTGACCGTCATGGCCGGCCGGCCGCGGCACCGGCGTCGCGCTCCGGCGTGTCGTAGGCATACGCAAGCTCGTCATCCTCGTCGAACAGGTTGTTGATGCGTGCACGGACGAACCGTGCCCGGTGATGTCATCGCACGCACGGCCAGGATGCCATGCGCGATGACGCATGATGCACGGCCGGCGACGCCCCATACCGCGCGCGACGATCGGCGCCCGGATTCCGCATTTCGTCGCCCGGGTCCCGCGATGCGGCGGCCGGCCGCGTGCCGGTCGCACCGACGTGACACGCGCGCGATCCGTCGCGCCGCATCCTCGCGCGGCCCACGTTCTGCGCAATATAGTGGAAGCCGCCGCAGCGGGTCGATCGGCATCGCGCTTGCGTCACCGTCAGGCACGCTCGGTGCGGCAACCACGGCGGCCGGCAGCAAGGGGACAGCGTCGCGCCAAGCGACCGGGCGCGGTGCCGCGACGACCGGCGTCGTCGCCGATCCGGACGAATCGGCGTGCGCTGCGCTCCGCGCGATGGCGGCAGGCGACATTGCGCAGCGTGCGCCGCACGCCGTGCGGACGATTGGGGTCAGCATCGAAGACAAGTCCCGTGAAGCACTGCGCGCCCCGCTTCCCCGCGGGCCGTGCGTCATGAAGCCGTGCAGGCTCCTCGCCTCGGCCGGTATCCGGGCTGGCGGCGTACCGGCTCGCCTTCCCGCGCGTATCACGCGCAGTGGCCCGCGCCAGCGTGCGACCTGCACGCGAAACGCGCCCGAGCCGGCCTGCGTCATGCGACGCGGCCGCTTACCGTTGCGGGGGCAGCGCAGGTTGGCGAACTCCGGGCGGAGCACGCGCCCTGCTTCCCGTTTAACCGCGCGACGCACGCGCGAGCACCGAGGCGGCGCCAGTTTAGGAGCGGGCCGCGCGAGCGTCAAGGAAGCGTCCGGACGCATGCGGAACACGTGCCGGACCCGTGTATTCGCGGCAAGAAGCGGGGGTGTTACGACTGGAAACGTTACAGATGTCGGAATGCGCGTTATTCCGCGCTAAAATGCTGGGTCTTTAGAGGACGCAGCAAATGCTCAACGAACTCGAAACTTTATCTCAAAATATTGGCCGTCTGATCTCGCTGAACAAGCGCTATCACTCGGAACGGCTCGCGCTCGAGGAGCAGGTCGCGCAATTGCGCGCGGAAGCGGACACGGTCCGCGCGGAACTCGCGCAACTGCGCGACGAACGCAATGCGCTCGCGGCCGAGCGCGACACGCTGTCGGCAAAGATCGACGACGCCCAGGTCAAACTGAATGCGATTCTCGAAAAGCTGCCGCGCACGAAGAGCGCGGAGCAAGCCGACAACCAGCTCGACCTGCTGGATGCGCAGGCGCGCACGGACAGCGACGACGCGGCCAGCCACGGAGAACATGCATGAGCACCAAGCAGATCGAAGTCTCGATTCTCGGTCAGCCCTATCGGCTCGCCTGTTCGGCCGAGACCGAAGCGGCGCTGCTCGAGGCCGTCGCACGCGTCGACGCAGAAATGTCGAAGATCCGCGCGAACAGCTCGGTGCGCGGCACCGACCGCATCGCGGTCATGGCCGCGCTGTCGCTCGCGAGCGAATTGCTGCGGCTGCAAACGAGCGTGCGTCACGGTGAAGCATTTCCGGCGGAAGAAATCCGTCGTACAATGCACCAGATGAACGAACAACTCGGCGCGGTGCTCGCACAGCACGAGACGCAGTAACGTTTGATCGATGCGTCGATTCCCCTTGATCTCGGCGATCAACGGTGGTCAAATTGGCGCAACGAAACACAGTTCAGTCAGCTTCCCTGCCTGGTTCGCCAAGGTCATATATTCCTTGAACCAATGCCATGTGCACGGTTGCGGAAATTTGTAGCACGGGCGCGCGCGTCACTCTGTCTGATGTACCCGAAGTGCTGCTAACTGCGACCAATTCTGAACCCCAGGTTCAGGATGCCGGCCTAGCGGCCAAGGCGGGGGCCTATTCAACGGCATCGGGAAGTCCCGATGCCGTTTCCTTTTGTAGCAGCCCTTTCTGCGTCGATCACGATCCATGCAATACTGGCTGATGAAGTCCGAACCGGACGAAGCAAGCATCGACGATCTCGCGCACGCGCCGCAGCACTCGCTGCCGTGGACCGGCGTGCGCAACTATCAGGCGCGCAATTTCATGCGCGACACGATGAAGATCGGCGACGGCGTGCTGTTCTATCACTCGAGCTGCCCGGAACCGGGCATCGCGGGCCTCGCCGAAGTCTCGTCGACGCCCTACCCCGACCCCACCCAGTTCGATCCGACAAGCCCGTATTACGATCCGAAGTCGACGCAGGAAGCACCGCGCTGGCTGCTCGTCGACGTGCGCTTCGTGAAGAAGTCGCCGCTCGTGCCGCTCGCCGCGCTGCGCGAACACGACGAACTCGCCGACATGCGCGTGCTCGCGCGCGGCAACCGGCTGTCGATCACGCCCGTCACGCGTGCCGAGTGGCGCTTCATCACCGGAAAGCTGATGAAGTAGGCGTGCGCAGCGAGCGCGCGCGGCATGCACACGCCAAAGGTCAAATCCGGTCAATACGCGCCACCGCCACGGAACTCGCGGCGCGTTCGCGCAGCCTAAGCAACCGCTGTCGCCGCGATCGGGCGGCGGCCGTTTTTCGTCGCACGGTACGCCCGCGTCGCGCACGCGTGATCCGCGTGCGCGCCCTCGCACAAGGAGTCCAACAATGACCAAGAAATCCGCACTCGCGCTGTCGCTCGCCCTCGCCGCCGCCGTGCCCGTCGCGCTGACGCTCGCGTCGCCCGCCGCGCACGCGCAGACCGCGAACCCGCACTTCCCGGAGCCGGCGGGCGTGCTGTCGCTGTCGTCGCAGGCCAGCGCCGACGTGCCGCAGGACATCATCCACATCACGCTGTTCTACGAACAGCAGGCGAAAGACCCGGGCAGCCTGACGTCGGCGCTGAACCAGCGCGCCGACGCGGCGCTCGCGCAGGCGAAGGGCGTGTCGGGCGTCACCGCGCACACCGGCGCGTTCTCCGTCTATCCGAGCACCGATCGCGACGGGAAGATCTCCGCATGGCGCGGTCGTACCGAAGTCGTGCTCGAATCGCGCGATTTCGCGGCGGCGTCGAAGCTCGCGGGCCAGTTGTCGAACCAGATGCAGATCGCGAACGTCGAGTTCTCGTTGTCACCCGAAGCGCAGCGCGCGGCCGAGCAGAAGCTCACGACCGAAGCGATCAAGTCGTTCCGCGCACGCGCGGACGAAGCCGCGAAGGCGTTCGGCTACAACAGTTACTCGATTCGCGACGTGAACGTCGGCGGCAGCCGCAACGTGCAGCCGTACCCGCGCATGATGGCGATGGCCGCCGCACCGATGGACAGCGCGAAGATGAGCGCGCCGATTTCGGTCGAAGGCGGCAAGGCGACCGTGTCGGTCACGGTCAACGGCTCGGTGCAGATGAAGTAACGCGCATTGCGCAACGCGCGGCAGATGTGAAAACGCCGGCCCTCGGGCCGGCGTTTTTCTTTTGCGATCCTGCGATCGACGCGCACGCCGATCGTGCGCGTCCGCATCGCATCAGGCATCACGCATCACGTGCCACGCGTCACACCGCTCGCGCGTGACGCAACCGCATCACGCCGCGACATCACGCGACCGCATTCGCCGCGCGACGGCGATACGCCCACACCAGCAACGCGACGCCCGCGAGGATCATCGGCAGCGACAGCCACTGCCCCATCGACAGGCCGAGCGCGAGCAGGCCGAGGAAGTCGTCCGGTTCGCGCGCGAATTCGACCGTGAAACGCGCGAGCCCGTAACCGATCAGGAACAGCGCGGAGATCGCACCCATCGGCCGCGGCTTGCGCGAGAAGAAGAACAGCACGAAGAACAGCGCAATGCCTTCGAGCGCGATTTCGTAGAGCTGCGAAGGATGGCGCGGCAGCATCTGGTACTGCATGAACACGTCGGCCAGATGCCACTTCTCGACGAGCGCCGGATGCTTCGGCAGCCATGCCGCGTCATCGCGCATCGCGCCCGGGAACAGCATCGCCCACGGCGCGTTCGGATCGGTCACGCGGCCCCACAGCTCGCCGTTGATGAAGTTGCCGAGCCGCCCGGCCGCGAGCCCGGTCGGCACCATCGGCGCGACGAAGTCGGTGACCTGCAGCCAGTGGCGCTTGCGCTGCCATGCGAACAGCGCCATCGCGAGCGTCACGCCGAGGAAGCCGCCGTGGAACGACATCCCGCCTTCCCACACCTTGAACACGTCGAGCGGATGCGAGAAGTAGAAGTCGGCCTTGTAGAACAGCACGTAGCCGAGCCGGCCGCCGAGCACGGTGCCGAGCACGCCGTAGAACATCATGTCGTCGATGTCCTTCGCGGTCCAGCCCTGCGCCGCGACGTGCGGCAGCTTCAGGCGGATCCGGCCGACGACGATCGCCGCGATGAAGCCGACGAGATACATGAGGCCGTACCAGCGCACGGCCAGCGGCCCGAGGTGGATCGCTACGGGGTCGAAATTCGGGTGAATGATCATGGGTTAGCGATGAAGTTTTCGAATGCGGTACGGCGCTCGCACCGGCGCCGCACCGCGCATTGGACGGCGCCGGCGCGCCATCGTTCGCGTCACGTGGCCAGCCCCTGCGCGCGCACGACGTCGATGAAGCCGGCGAGCACGGGGCTGACGTCGCCCGTGCGCCACACGAGGCCGGTTTCGACGACCGGCGCGTCGCCGGCGAGCGGCCGGTAGACCACGCCGGTGCGCCGCAGGTTACGCAGCGACTGCGGCACCAGTGCGACACCCATGCCGGCCGACACGAGGCTGACGATCGTCTGCATCTGGATCGCCTCCTGGCCGATGCGCGGGGTTTCCCCCGCCGCGCCGTAGCAGCCCGTAATGATGTCATAAAAGCCGGGCGCCAAACGACGCGGGAAGATCACGAGCGGCAGCGCGGCCAGGTCGGCCAGATGCACGGGTTCGTCTTCCGACACGCCGTGCGCCGCGGCCGCCGGCATCGCGACCACCAGCGGCTCGCGCACGACCGGCAGGTACGACAGCCCGGCCGCGTGGCGCGGCGGCACCGGCGGAATCACGAGCCCCGCGTCGATGCGGCCCGCGACGAGTTCGTCGATCTGCACGTCGCTCGTCGCTTCCGCGAGCTGCAGCCGCACTTGCGGATAACGCGCGCCGAACGCGCGCAGCAGCGACGGCAACAGCCCGTAATCGGCGGTCGACACGAACGCGAGCGACAGCGAACCGGCTTCGCCGCGCGCAAGGCGCCGTGCGAGCGGCGGCAGCGCGTCGGCCGACGCGAGCAGCCGGCGCACGTCGGGCAACAGCGCCGCACCGACCGCCGTCAGCGCGACCGAGCGCTTGGTGCGCGCGAACAGCGCGACGCCGAGCGTGTCCTCCAGCGCCCGGATCGCCTGCGACAGCGGCGGCTGCGTCATCGACAGGCGCTCGGCCGCGCGGCCGAAATGGCGCTCGTCGGCCACGGTCACGAAATAGCGCCACTGGCGCAGGTCCGGCGTCGGTTCGGCCATCTCTCACTCATTCGTAAAACGACTTAATAAGCGACAAATAATATATTGGACATCCCAAACCGGAAACTCCATCCTTGATTGATCCGAACCGGTGCGCCGATCGCGGGCGTCGCCAATACAACGATGGAGTCCCCCATGCCGTACAACCGTCGCTCGAAGCACATCACGCAAGGCGTGGCCCGTTCGCCGAACCGCTCGATGTATTACGCCCTCGGCTACCAGAAGGACGATTTCGACAAGCCGATGATCGGCATCGCGAACGGCCACTCGACGATCACGCCGTGCAACTCGGGCCTGCAGCGGCTGTCCGATGCGGCCGTCGCGGCGGTGAAGGCGGCCGATGCCAACCCGCAGATCTTCGGCACGCCGACGATCTCGGACGGCATGTCGATGGGCACCGAGGGGATGAAGTACTCGCTGGTGTCGCGCGAGGTGATCGCCGACTGCATCGAGACCTGCGTACAGGGCCAGTGGATGGACGGCGTGGTGGTGGTCGGCGGCTGCGACAAAAACATGCCGGGCGGCATGATCGCGCTCGCGCGCCTGAACGTGCCGGGCATCTACGTGTACGGCGGCACGATCCGCCCCGGCCACTGGAAGGGCCGCGACCTGACGATCGTGTCGTCGTTCGAGGCGGTCGGCGAGTTCACCGCGGGCCGGATGTCGCAGGAAGACTTCGAAGGGGTCGAGAAGAACGCGTGCCCGACGTCGGGCTCGTGCGGCGGGATGTACACCGCGAACACGATGAGCTCGTCGTTCGAGGCGCTCGGCATGTCGCTGATGTACTCGTCGACGATGGCGAACCCCGATCAGGAGAAGGTCGACTCGGCCGCCGAATCGGCACGCGTGCTGGTCGAGGCCGTAAAGCGCGACCTGAAGCCGCGCGACATCATCACCAGGGAGTCGATCGAGAACGCGGTATCGCTGATCATGGCGACCGGCGGCTCGACCAATGCGGTGCTGCACTATCTCGCGATCGCGCACGCGGCCGAGGTCGACTGGACGATCGACGACTTCGAGCGCATTCGCAAGCGCGTGCCGGTGATCTGCGACCTGAAACCGTCGGGCCAGTACGTCGCGACCGACCTGCACCAGGCCGGCGGCATCCCCCAGGTGCTGCGGATCCTGCTCGATGCGGGGCTGCTGCACGGCGGCTGCATGACGATCACCGGCCACACGCTCGCCGAGGAGCTGAAGGACGTGCCGGGCGTGCCGCGCGCGGACCAGAAGGTGATCTTCCCGATCGATCGCGCGCTGTACACGGAAGGCCATCTCGCGATCCTGAAGGGCAACCTCGCGGAAGACGGCGCGGTGGCGAAGATCACCGGCCTGAAGAACCCGGTGATCACGGGCCCGGCGCGCGTGTTCGACGACGAGCAAAGCGCGATGGACGCGATCCTCGGCGACCGGATCCGCGCGGGCGACGTGCTGGTGCTGCGCTATCTCGGCCCGCAGGGCGGCCCCGGCATGCCGGAAATGCTCGCGCCGACGTCGGCGATCATCGGCAAGGGGCTCGGCGAATCGGTCGGCTTCATCACCGACGGCCGCTTCTCGGGCGGCACCTGGGGGATGGTGGTCGGGCACGTCGCGCCTGAAGCGTTCGTCGGCGGCACGATCGCGCTCGTGCAGGAAGGCGACTCGATCACGATCGATGCGCACCGGCTGGTGCTGCAGCTGAACGTCGACGATGCGGAACTCGCGCGCCGGCGCGCCGCGTGGAAGCAGCCGGCGCCGCGCTACACGCGCGGCGTGCTCGCCAAGTTCGCGGCGCTCGCGCGTCCGGCGAACCAGGGCGCCGTCACCGGCTGATGCGACGCGCGGGGCATGCGACCCCATTGCGAACGGCCGCCGGGGAAACGCGCAAAACGCGCTTTCCCTTTGCTTTTATAATGCGCGGACCGTGAAGCCGGCCGTCTCCGCCGGCGGAGAACCGCATGAAACAGACGATATTGCGCGCGCTGCTCGTGGCGCTGCTGACCGGCAGCGCGGCGGCGGCACACGCCGACCCGGCCGGCGACGGGTTCGCGCTCGCGCAGCGCAAGAACTGCATGGCCTGCCATGCGGTCGGCAAGCCGCTGATGGGCCCGTCGTTCCACGACATCGCCGGCAAGTACGCGGCACGCGCAGATGCTCTCGATTACCTCGCGCAATCGATCGTGAAAGGAAGCGTCGGGGTGTGGGGTGGCGTGCCGATGCCCGCCAATACGCAGTTGACGAGCGCAGAAGCGCACACGCTCTCGCAATGGGTGCTGTCGCTGCGCTGAACCGGATGACCGGGTGCGTGCATCGCGCACCGTGCCCTGCACCCGGCAGCGTTCCGCGCTTGTCGTTGCAACCGGCCGGCAATCGTCAGCGACGATGACCGGAGCCGCGCCCGCGGCTGCCGCGCACGAAACGTGCGGCGGGCTCAGCCTGAATGACCGGTCCGGCGGCGGGCGATCTCCGCATCGACCGCGTCGCGAACCCACTCCATCACTTCGGTTTCGAGCGCCAGCGCCACTTCGCGCGTGATCTGGCCGACGAGCCAGGCCGTATGGTCGTGCAACGCGTCGCGACAGCGGGCCTCGATGGCCTCGCGCCCTTCCCCGGTCAGATAATTCGTCAGCCGATTGCGCAGACGCTCGGCGATATGCTGCGTGTCCTCCGCCGTCAGCGCGGCGGCTACATGCGCGTCCGGATGCGACGCGCCGGTGAGTTGAGCGGTAGCCAGCCCGCCGGCAGCCGGTGCAATCGCGTGGGACAGCATCGCTTCGCCAGCATCACGCGGCATCGCGGCAACGCCGGCCTGCTGCGCATCTTCGTCTTCGGCGGCCAGTGCCGAGCGCAGCGGCGCCTGCGCCGCAGCCGACTCCTCGGCGACGACGTGCCCGGCGGCACCGGGTTGCGCCGGCGCATCGCTGTCGCCCGGCAATTCGACGGTCTGGATGTCCGGCGTCGGCACCGGCTCGACCACCACGAATTCGGGGTCGGTGCCCGGCTGCTCCGGCGCGGCGGACGCCCGAGCCGGATGGCCTGATACCAGCACGTCGGTCAGCACCGGCACCGCGGCAACGTCGTGCGGCGGCGCGTCGGCCGCGGACGAACGCGCCGGCACCGGCTTGCCCGGCACCAGCACGTCGGTCAGCGTCGGGATCGAAGAGGATTCGGCTTGTGTCACGGGAACGCTCCGTCGACGGTTTCGGCTAACTGCCCTGCTTGTAGTTGTTCAGCGCGTAGCCGCGATCGCGATAGAAGCGGTAGCGGTCGCGGCCCGCGGCCAGCTCGTCCGGCGCATTGCCGACCACTTCGAGCAGGCGCTCGAAGCGGGCGAACTGCGCGGGTACGGCCGCGCCGAGGTTCAGCAGCACATGATGATGCGGCGCCTGGTCGAGATCGGCGGCCAGCACGATCGGCGTGCCGGCCGCGTGCGCGCTGTCGACGCCGCAGTGCGGAATGAAATCGAGCGGCGAGAACGTCCAGAGCCGCTCGTCGAGCGCACGCAGGCGCGCGGGCTCCGCGAGCACGACGACCGGCTGCCCGGCCTGGTAGGCCTTGCGCAGCAGCCGGCATGCGTATGCGAGCGAATCGCCGACGTTCGAATGGAAATCGATTCGCGTCATTGCCCGCGTACCCGCATCGTCGTGAGACCTGCCATCACTGGCCGGCGCGGTCGATCAGGAACTGCGCGAGCAGCGGCACCGGACGGCCGGTCGCGCCCTTCGCCGCGCCACCCTTCCATGCGGTGCCGGCGATGTCCAGGTGCGCCCACGGATAGCTGTCGGTGAAGCGCGACAGGAAGCACGCCGCCGTCACGGCACCGGCCGGACGCCCGCCGATGTTCGCGATGTCCGCGAAATTCGACTTCAGCTGATCCTGGTACTCGTCGTCGAGCGGCATGCGCCATGCCGGATCGTTCGCTTCGCGCGATGCGTCGAGCAGTTCGCCCGCGAGTGCGTCGTCCTTCGAGAACAGGCCGCTGTTGTGGGCGCCGAGCGCGATCACGCAGGCGCCCGTGAGCGTCGCCACGTCGATCACCGCGGCCGGCTTGAAGCGCTCCGCATAAGTGAGCGCGTCGCACAGGATCAGGCGGCCCTCGGCGTCGGTGTTGAGCACCTCGATCGTCAGCCCCTTCATGCTCGTGACGATGTCGCCCGGCTTGGTCGCGTTGCCGCCCGGCATGTTCTCGCAGGTCGGCACGATCGCGACGACGTTGATCTTCAGGCCCATTTCGGCGACCGCACGCATCGTGCCGAGCACCGAACCCGCGCCGCACATGTCGTACTTCATCTCGTCCATGCCCTCGCCCGGCTTCAGCGAGATGCCGCCCGTGTCGAACGTGATGCCCTTGCCGACCAGCACGACCGGTGCGGCCTTCGCGGCGGCGCCCTGGTAGTGCAGCACGATGAACTGCGGCGGCTCGACCGACGCGCGCGCGACCGACAGGAACGAGCCCATCTTGAGCGCCTGGATCTGCTTCAGGCCGAGCACCTCGACCTTCAGACCCCAATCCTTCGCGATCTTCTTCGCGGCGTTGCCGAGATAGGTCGGCGTGCACACGTTGCCCGGCAGGTTGCCGAGGTCGCGCGTGAGATCCATCCCGTTCGCCAGCGCGACGGCCTGCTTGACCGCCAGCTTCGCGGCCTTCTCATCGGCCGGATCGACGCTGAACACGACGCGTTTGAGCGTGTGCGACGCCGGTTCCGGCTTGCTCTTCATCTGCGTGAAGCGGTAGGTCTCGTTGCGCAGCGCGAGAATCGCCGCACGCACACCCCAGTCGGAGCTGCGCTCGTCGACCGGCAGCTGCGCGAGCGAGAACGTGACCTGGCCGACCTTGGTCGCGAGCAGCGCGCGCCATGCGGCCGTCACTGCGTCGTTGTAGGCTTTCTGATTGAAAGCATCCTGCTTGCCGAGGCCGACGAGCAGCACGCGCGATGCGCCGATGCCCGACACTTCGTGCAGGAACAGCGTCTTGCCGCGCTTGCCGTCCATGTCGCCGGCCTTCACCACGCGCGAGATCAGCCCCTTGGTGGCCGTGTCGATGTCGAGCGCCGCGCCCGAGAGAGTCTGCGCCTCGAAGATGCCGAGCACGATGCAGTCGGACTTCCCGGTCAGGAACCCCTTGGCCTCGCCTTTGCTCCAATCACAGCCTTTTATGCTAAAGTCCATCGCGCTTGTCCTCGGATAAAATCTGGGCTAAGGATGAAAGCCGCAATTATCCGCTATTTTTCCCGTGGCGGCGCGAGCGCTCCACCACGCGTGCGCAGCCTCCCGCCCTCTTCTCATCAAGAATGATCTTCGAACGCTCCCTCCAGCGCGAGCTTGCGTATACGGCTGGCGCCGTGTTCATGGTGCTGCTCACGATCATGCTCACGACGATGATGATCCGCATCGTCGGCTATGCCGCGTCCGGCGAAATCGATCCGCGCGACGTGCTCGTGCTGATCGGCCTGACCGTGATCGGCTACCTCGCCGTGATGCTCGTCGTCACGCTGTTCGTGTCGATCCTGTTCGTGCTGACCCGGTGGTACCGGGACTCCGAAATGGTGGTCTGGCTTGCATCCGGCGTGAGCCTCACGCGCCTGATCAAGCCGATCGGCGTGTTCGCCACGCCGATCGTCCTGCTGATCGCGTTCTTCGCGTTCGTCGGCTGGCCGTGGTCGAACCAGCAGAGCAAGATGATCAAGGCGCGCTTCCAGCAGCGCGACGAGATCTCGCTGCTCGCGCCGGGCCAATTCCGCGAATCGGCCTCGAACCATCGCGTGTTCTTCATCGAGAAGATGTCGCCGGACCAGAGCAAGGTGCAGAACGTGTTCGTCACGTCGACCGAGAACGGCAAGGTCAACGTCGTCGTGTCGCACACCGGCCACACGGAAACGAAGGACGGCGATCGCTTCGTCGTACTGGAAGACGGCCGCCGCTACGACGGCACGCCCGGCCAGCCGAACTTCAAGATCATGGAGTTCCAGCGCTACGGCGTGAAGATCACGAGCACTCCGGTCACCAACGTGCCGACCACCAACAGCACGCCGACACCGGACCTGCTGCGCAACCCGACGCGCGACAACCTCGCGGAATTCGCGTGGCGCGCGGGGCTGCCGCTGATCGCGATCAACCTGATGGTGCTCGGCATTCCGCTGTCGTACCAGAACCCGCGCCGCAGCCGCACGATCAACCTCGTGATGGCCGTGCTGATCTACCTGACGTACTCGAACCTGCTGAACGTCGTGCAGGCGCAGATCGAGCAGGGCAAGATGTCGTTCGGCGTCGGCCTCGTCGGCCTGCACCTGGTCGTCGCGGCGATCGTCGCGTTCATCTTCTGGTTGCGCGTGCGCAATCGTCCGCTGTTTACACGCGCGCTGTTCGGCCGCTCGGGAGCATGATCGATGCGGCTCTATGAAAAATACTTCGCGCGGCAGATCTACGTCACGTTCATCTTCATCCTGTTCGCGTTCTCGGGCCTGTTCTTCTTCTTCGACCTGATCAGCGAACTGAACTCGGTCGGGCACGGCAACTACAAGTTCGGCTACGCGGTGCTGCGCGTCGCGCTGCAGACCCCGTCGCGCTTCTACGAGATCATCCCGGTCGCCGCGCTGATCAGCGCGATCTACGTGTTCGCGCAGATGGCCGCGAACTCGGAATTCACGATCTTCCGCGTGTCGGGCCTCGCGACCAACCAGGCGCTGCGCTCGCTGCTGAAGATCGGCGTCCCGCTCGTCATCATCACCTACCTGATCGGCGAATTCGTCGGCCCGTACGCCGACCAGCTGTCCGAACGCGTGCGGCTGCAGGCGCTCGGCGCGTCGGTGTCGTCGAACTTCCAGTCGGGCGTATGGGTGAAGGACACGCTCGCGGCCCGCGAGAACGGCGAGCAGGTCACGCGCTTCGTAAACGTCGGCAGCCTGTCGCCCGACTCGACGATCAGCAACGTGCGCATCTACGAGTTCGACTCGAAATTCCAGCTGCAGAACGTGCGGATCGCGCAGACGGGCCGCTACGAGCCGCCCGGCCACTGGCTGCTCAAGGGCGTCACGGAAACCGAACTGACGCCGATCAAGCCGGTCGGCGGTGCACCGGCCGACGCGCTGAACCCCGTGTACCGGTCGCAACAGGTGACGCTGCCCGAATACCGGCTGCGCTCGGACCTGACGCCGCAGATCCTGTCGGTGCTGCTCGTGTCGCCGGAACGGATGTCGCTCATCAACCTGTTCCGCTACATCCAGCACTTGCGCGAAAACCAGCAGGACACGCAGCGCTACGACATCGCGCTGTGGCGCAAGCTGCTCTACCCGTTCGCGGTGTTCGTGATGCTGGTGCTGTCGCTGCCGTTCGCGTACCTGCACACGCGAGCCGGCGTGGTCGGCGTGAAGGTGTTCGGCGGCATCATGCTCGGCATGAGCTTCCAGCTGCTCAACACGCTGTTCTCGCACATCGGCACGCTGAACACGTGGCCCGCGCCGCTGACCGCGGCGACGCCGGGCCTCATCTATCTCGCGCTCGGCCTGTTCGCGCTCAAGTGGGTCGACCGGCACTGAGCGCGGTCACGACGGAGGCTTCGACATGAGTTCGCACGGCATCGTCCTGTTCGGCCACGGCGCACGCGATCCGCGCTGGGCCGAGCCGTTCGAACGGCTCGCCGCGCGGCTGCGCGGGGCCGGCTCCCCTGCTCCGCACGTGTCGCTCGCGTTTCTCGAACTGATGACGCCATCGCTCGATACGGCCGTCGCCGCGCAAGTCGCGGCCGGCTGCACGCGCATCACCGTGGTGCCCGTGTTCTTCGGTCAGGGCGGGCATGTCCGCCGCGACCTGCCGCAGCTCGTCGATGCATGCCGGGCCACGCATCCGGGCGTCGAGATCCGTTGCGCGACGGCCGTCGGGGAAGACGACGGCGTGCTCGATGCGATCGCGCGCTACTGCATCGACCAGCTCGGCCGCGACGCGTAAGCGAATCGCTGGCCGAAGCTGCGAGCCCAAACGAAAAAGCGCCGGCTTCGGAAGCCGGCGCTTTTTTTTCCTGCGGATCGCACGTTCGACTCAGGCCGCATCCTGCAACGCAGCGCCCTCTTTCGCGTGCCGCACGCGTTCGGCGAACGCATCGCCGATCATCAGCAGGCTCGGCTCCGCCGGGTCGAGCCACGCCTGCGCGCCGCCCGCCGCCATCTGCCCGAGCGTCAGCGTCAGCGTGCGCTCGCGCGCGGTGCTGCAAGCCTCGACGATCGCCACCGGCGTCGCGCTCGCACGGCCCGCGTCGATCAGTTCCTGCGCGATGCCCGGCGCGCTGTCGCGGCCCATGTAGTAGACGATCGAATCGGCGCGCGCGGCCTCGCGAATCTCGTCGCTGCCCGGTGCGCGGCTGTGCGTCGCGAACGCGACGCTGCGCGACACGCCGCGCAACGTCAGCGAGCGCTTCAGCGTCGCCGCGCCGGCCAGCGCCGCGGTGATGCCCGGCACGACCTCGAAATCGATGCCCGCCGCTTCGAGCGCGCGCATTTCCTCTTCGGCGCGACCGAACAGCATCGGGTCGCCGCCCTTCAGGCGCACCACGCACACGTGCTCGCGCGCCGCATCGACGATCTGCTTGTTGATGAAATGCTGCGCGGTCGAACGCTGCCCGCAACGCTTGCCGACCGCGATCTTCCGCGCGTTCGGTGCGTAGTCGAGCATCGCCGGCTCGACGAGCGCGTCGTGCAGCACGACGTCGGCTTGCTCGAGCAGCCGCATGCCGCGCACCGTGATGAGGTCCGCGGCGCCCGGCCCTGCTCCGATCAGATATACCTTGCCCATGTTTGTCGCTTCACTTGGGGTCCTGCTCGTGCGGACGGCGGCCGGCCCGCGCCGCCGCCAGGGCGGCGCTGACCGCCGGTTAAGCCCGTTACGCCGAGAACGCCCGAATCATGCCGGCGGCGACCGTGTGGTGCGTCGCCTCGTCGATCAGCACGAACGCGCCCGTGCCCGGGTGCGCATCGTAGGTGTCGCAGACGATCGGCTTCTGCAGCGTCAGCGCGACGCGGCCGATGTCGTTCATCTTCAGTTCCTGGCGGTCGGTCGCGTGCGACAGCGTATGCACGTCGAGCACTTCCTTGACCGCGCCGATCTTCGCGAACACCGTGCTCGTGGTCTGCTTCAGCAGGTACTTGCGCTGCGGCGACAGCGGCGTCTCGTCGAACCAGCACAGGTCCGCCTCGAGCTTCTTCGCCGGCGCGACCGTCTCGGCGGTCGTGACGAACATGTCGCCGCGCGACACGTCGACGTCTTCCGCGAGGCGAATCGTCACCGTCTGGCCCGCGAACGCGTGCGCGACCGCCGCCGTGCCGCCCGGCACCGGCGCGATGATCTCGGCGATCGTCGCAGTGCGGTTCGACGGCAGCACGACGATTTCGTCACCGACCTTCACCTCGCCCGATTCGATCCGGCCCATGTAGCCGCGGAAATCGTCGGCCGAGCTGCCGTCCTGGCGTGCGACCCACTGCACCGGGAAGCGCAGCGCGTCATGCGCCTGCGTCTCGACCGGCAGCGATTCGAGCACGTCGAGCAGCGGTTCGCCCGCGTACCACGGCATGCGCTCGCTCGCGCCGACGATGTTGTCGCCCTTCAGCGCCGACACCGGCACGAAACGCACGTCCTTCAGGCCGAGCTGCTTCGCGAGCGCGACGTACGCGTCGCGGATCTCGTTGAAGCGCGCTTCGCTGTAGTCGATCAGGTCCATCTTGTTGATCGCGACGATCACGTGCTGCAGCGCGAGCAGCTTCACGATCGCGCTGTGGCGCTTCGTTTGCGGCAGCAGTTCCGCGACGCCGTTCTCGATCGTCACGCGCGTCGCGTCGACCAGGATGATCGCCGCATGCGCGGTCGATGCGCCCGTCACCATGTTGCGCGTGTACTGCTCGTGGCCCGGCGTGTCGGCGATGATGAACTTGCGCTTCGCGGTCGCGAAATAGCGGTAGGCGACGTCGATCGTGATGCCCTGCTCGCGCTCGGCTTCGAGCCCGTCCGTCAGCAGCGCGAGGTCGATCTCGTCGCCGACCGTGCGCTTGTTCTTCGCGCGCGACAGCGCGGACAGCTGGTCGGACAGCACGGCCTTGCTGTCGTACAGCAGGCGGCCGATCAGCGTGCTCTTGCCGTCGTCGACGCTGCCCGCGGTGATGAAACGCAACACGCCGAGGTCTTCGGTGTTCTCGATGATGCTCATGATGTGAATGTCCTCGTGTGCTTCAGAAATAACCTTGCTTCTTGCGCTGTTCCATCGCGGCTTCGGATGCCTGGTCGTCCATCCGGGTCGCGCCGCGTTCGGTGATCTCGGTCACCGCCGTCTCGGCGATGATCTTCTCGACGTCGTCCGCGTCGCTCTCGACCGGGCACGTGCAGCTGATGTCGCCGACCGTGCGGAAGCGCACCTGCGCGAGTTCGCTCGTCTCGCCGTCACGCATCGGCGTGAGCGGCGTGACCGGCACGAGCAGCCCGTTGCGGCGCACGATCTCGCGCTGGTGCGCGTAGTAGATCGACGGCAGTTCGAGGTTCTCGCGCGCGATGTACTGCCACACGTCGAGTTCCGTCCAGTTCGAGATCGGGAACACGCGCAGGTGCTCGCCGTTGTGCAGGCGTGCGTTGTACAGGCTCCACAGTTCCGGGCGCTGCGCCTTCGGATCCCACTGGCCGAATTCGTCGCGGAACGAGAAGATCCGCTCCTTCGCGCGCGCCTTCTCTTCGTCGCGGCGCGCGCCGCCGATCAGCGCCGTGTAGCCGTGCTGTTCGATCGTCTCGAGCAGCGTGACGGCCTGTGCGGCGTTGCGCGAATCGGTTTCGCGGCGCAGCACGACGGTGCCGCGCTTGATCGAATCCTCGACGTGGCCGACCACCAGTTCGGCGCCGAGCTCCTGCGCGCGGCGGTCGCGGAAGTCGATCACTTCCTCGTAGTTGTGCCCCGTGTCGATGTGCACGAGCGGGAACGGCAGCGTCGTCTTGCGGTTCGCGCCGAGGCCGAACGCCTTCAGCGCGAGGTGCAGCACGACGACCGAGTCCTTGCCGCCCGAGAACAACAGCGCCGGCTTGCTGCATTCGGCAACGAGTTCGCGCAGGATGTGGATCGACTCGGCTTCGAGCCAGTCGAGGTGGCCCATGCGGTCGTCGGCACCGGTGGGCGGGGCAAAGGCGGATTGCTCGAGCGTCGTGCTCATGATTTCAGTCCTTCTCTTCTGGGTTCGTGCCGCCCGCTGTCGCGGGCGGCGCAATATTCGGTTTCTTGTCGGCTTTCAGTGCGCGGCGCCGGCTTCGGCGTTCGCGGGAATCGGCGTGATCGTGATGTGCAGCCCGCATTCCTTCGTGTCGCGCGACTCCCACCACCAGCGGCCCGCCCGGCTGTCCTCGCCGGGGCGGATCGCGCGCGTACACGGCTCGCAGCCGATGCTCGGATAGCCGCGCGCGTGCAGCGGATTGACCGGCACGTCGAACGCCTTCAGGTACGCCCACACGTCGGCTTCCGTCCAGTCGGCGAGCGGGTTGTACTTCGCGATCCCGCGCGCTTCGTCCTGTTCTTCCTCGTGCAGCTCCGCACGCGTGACCGACTGCTCGCGACGCTGGCCCGTGACCCACGCGCCGACGTCGGCCAGCGCGCGGTTCAGCGGCTCGACCTTGCGGATGTGGCAGCACGACTTGCGCAGCTCGACGCTTTCGTAGAAGGCGTTCAGGCCGTGCTCGGCGACGTACTGGTCGACCGCGTCCTGCTGCGGATGAAACTGCTCGATCTCGTAGCCGTAGCGCTCGCGCACGCGGTCGATCATGCCCAGCGTTTCCGCATGCAGGCGGCCGGTGTTCAGCGAGAAGATGCCGATCGACACGCCCTTCGACAGGATCGCGTGCGTGAGCAGCATGTCTTCCGCGGCGAGGCTGCTCGCGAACTTCACCTTCTCGTGGCGCGCACCGATCTGCGCGAGCAGCGCGTCGAGGCGCTCGACCTTTGCGGCCAGTTCGGGCGTCAGTGCGGTCGCGGCGCTCATGCGCTCACCTTCGCGTCGGCCGCGGCCGCGCGGCGGCGGAACAGCGGCGCCGGCTCGTCGAATGCGCCCTGGTAACGCTGCGTGAATTCGCCGAACGCGTTCAGTGCATCGTGGATGTCCTTGTCGGCACGCACCGCGAACGCGTCGAAGCCGCAACGCGACATGTACAGCAGCTGGTCGCGCAGCACGTCGCCGATCGCGCGCAGCTCGCCGGTCCAGCCGTGGCGCTCGCGCAGCAGGCGCGCGATGCTGTAGCCGCGGCCGTCCGCGAAGCGCGGGAAATCGACGGCGATCAGCGAGATCGCACCGAAGTCGGCCACGAGGTCGGCCGGCTCGCTGTCCGGCGCGAGCCACACGCCGAGTTCGTCCTTCGTCTTCGCGGCGACGAGCGCCGCGCGCTCGGCCTGCCACAGGGTGAACGGCACCAGCACCTTGCCGGCCGGCAATGCGTCGACCGCGGGCAGCGCACCGTCTTCCGCCGCGCGCACGACCTGCCATGCGTCGTCGATCACTGCGCGGTTCTTGATAATCGAAGCCATCTGCAAATTCCTTCTACCCGGTTGGTTACGCGTTGACTGCCTGGCGCGCCGCATACACGCGCTCCTTGAACGGAGCGATGCCGATGCGGTCGTACGTGTCGATGAAGCGCTCGCCGTCGATGCGTGCCTCGACGAACGTGTCGATCAGCTTCGCGATCACGCCCGGCACTTCTTCCGCGGAGAACGACGGCCCGATCACGCGGCCGAGGCGCGCGCCGTTGCGGCCCGTGCCCTGCTCGCCGCCGAGCGACACCTGGTACCACTCGGCACCGTCCTTGTCGACGCCGAGGATGCCGATGTTGCCCACGTGATGATGACCGCACGAGTTCATGCAACCGGAAATGTTCAGCGACAGGTCGCCGAGATCGTACACGTAGTCCAGATCGTCGAAACGCTGCTGGATCGCCAGCGCGATCGGGATCGACTTCGCGTTCGCGAGCGAGCAGAAATCGCCGCCCGGGCACGCGATGATGTCGGTCAGCAGGCCGACGTTCGGCGTCGCGAAGCTGGCCGCCTTCGCCTTTTCCCACACCGTGAACAGGTCGCGCTTCTTCACGTTCGCGAGGATCAGGTTCTGCTCGTGCGACACGCGCAGTTCGCCAAGCGAGTACGCGTCTGCCCAGTCGGCCACCAGGTCCATCTGCGCGTCGGTCGCGTCGCCCGGGGCGACGCGGTGGTCCTTCAGCGACAGCGTGACCGCGGCATAGCCCGGCACCTTGTGCGGCGCGACGTTGCGCTCGACCCAGCGCGCGAACGCCTTGTTCTCGAGCAGGTGCTGTTCGAACGACGCGTCGGTGTCGGCCAGCTTCTCGTAGACGGGCGGCTGGAAGTACTGCGACACGCGGTCGACTTCCGCCTGCGTGAGCGTCGACGGGCCGTCCTTCAGATGCTGCCACTCTTCCTCGACCTGCTGCGCGAACTTCGCGGGCGACAGCGCCTTCACGAGGATCTTGATACGCGCCTTGTACAGGTTGTCGCGGCGGCCGTAGCGGTTGTATACGCGCAGGACGGCTTCGCAATAGGTGAGCAGGTGCTGCCACGGCAGGTCTTCCTTGATCACCGCGCCGATGATCGGCGTACGGCCGAGGCCGCCGCCCGCGAGGATGCTCGCGACCACCTCGCCCTGCGCGTTCTTCTTCAGGTACACGCCGAGATCGTGGATCTGCACGGCCGCGCGGTCGTGCGTCGAGCCCGACACCGCGATCTTGAACTTGCGCGGCAGCCACGCGAATTCGGGATGGAACGTCGACCACTGGCGCAGGATTTCCGACCACGGACGCGGATCGATCTCCTCGTCCTGGGCGACGCCCGCGAACTGGTCCGCCGTGATGTTGCGGATGCAGTTGCCCGAGGTCTGGATGCCGTGCATCTGCACCGACGCGAGCTTCGCGAGGATCTCCGGCGTTTCCTCGAGCTGGATCCAGTTGAACTGGATGTTCGAGCGGGTCGAGAAGTGGCCGTAGCCGCGGTCGTGTTCGCGGGCGATGCGCGCCAGCATCCGCAGTTGGTCACTGCGCAGGTTGCCGTACGGAATCGCGATGCGGTGCATGTATGCGTGGCGCTGCATGTACAGGCCGTTCTGCAGGCGCAGCGGACGGAATTCTTCTTCGCTCAACTCGCCCGACAGCCGGCGGCGCACCTGATCGCGGTACTGCGCGACACGCTCGTCGACGATCGTCTGGTCGTATTGGTCGTACTGATACATTCGGGGACCCCAGGGGTTTTCGTGGTGACCGCGCGACGTCCTAGCCACGTCGCGCCCGAATCTCCGTTCCGCCGCCATCGCCGGCCTTGCGCGGCCCGGCTGGATTGCTAATGACGAAAACAGATATCCATATTTGAAAAACTCCGGTGAATCGTAATAAACTCGCCTTATATTTCAAACGACTAAAAAATTCTGTTGATATGCGGAAGGGTTATAAATGAACCTGCACCAATTTCGCTTCGTGCGCGAGGCCGTCCGGCAGAATTTCAACCTCACCGAGGCCGCCAAGGCGCTCTACACGTCGCAACCGGGGGTGTCGAAGGCGATCATCGAGCTCGAGGACGAGCTCGGCGTGGAGATCTTCACGCGGCACGGCAAGCGCGTGCGCTCGCTCACCGAGCCGGGCAGGATCATCCTCGCATCGGTCGAGCGGATCCTGCAGGAAGTTGAAAGCCTCAAAAGGGTCGGAAAAGATTACGCGGCGCAGGATCAGGGCAACCTGACGATCGCCGCCACCCACACGCAGGCCCGCTACTCGCTGCCGGCCGCGATCGCCGAGTTCAAGAAGCGCTTCCCGAAGGTGCACCTGTCGATCCTGCAGGGCAGCCCGACGCAGGTCGCCGAGATGGTGATCCACGATCAGGCCGATCTCGCGATCGCGACCGAGGCGATCGCCGACTACAAGGAACTCGTGTCGCTGCCCTGCTTCCAGTGGCATCACGCGGCCGTGGTGCCGGCCGACCATCCGCTGCTCGAACGCAAGCCGGTCACGCTGGACGATCTCGCGCAGTACCCGCTGATCACGTACGACGACGCGTTCGCCGGCCGCAAGAAGATCAATCATGCGTTCGCGCTGCGCGGGCTGTCGCCGGACATCGTGCTGGAAGCGATCGACGCCGACGTGATCAAGACGTACGTCGAACTCGGCCTGGGCGTCGGGATCATGGCCGACATCGCATTCAACCCGGAGCGCGACCGCAACCTGCGGCTGATTCCGGTCGGCCACCTGTTCGGCAGCAACGTGACGCGTGTCGCGCTCAAGCAGGGCGCCTATCTGCGCAGCTATGTGTATACGCTCGTCGAGCTGCTGTCGCCGACGCTGAACCGCAAGCTGATCGAGCAGGCGCTCAAGGGCGAATCCGAATCGTACGAGCTTTGACGGTCAGGTATAACGACAGGGGCGCAAATCGCGCCCCTTTTTATTGCCCGACGGAGATTTCCGCATGACGCTTCCCGCCCTGTTGCGCCGCGCCGCCGGCGCCGCCCTCGTGCTCGCCTGCGCGGCCGCGCATGCCGACCTGAAGGTCGGCGTCGACCTGTCGTCGACCGGCCCGGCCGCCGCGATCGGCATCACCAGCAAGAACGCGATCCTGATGTGGCCGAAGACGATCGCCGGGCAGCCGGTGCAGGTGACGGTGCTCGACGACGCGTCCGACCCGGGCGCGGCCGTGCGCAACATCCGCAAGCTGGTCGACGAGGATCGCGTCGACGTCGTGGTCGGGCCGAACATCACGCCGGCCGCGCTCGCGGCGCTCGACGCGGTGGCCGCCGCCCAGACGCCGATGATCACGCTGGTCGGCTCCGGCGCGATCGTCGAGCCGCAGGAAGGCGCGCGGACCTGGGCATTCAAGATGGCGCAGAGCGACAGCGCGATGGCCGACGTGATGACGCGCTACATGGCCAACCACGGCGTGAAGACGGTCGGCTTCATCGGCTTCGCGGACAGCTATGGCGACAGCTGGCTGAACGAATTCACGCGCTTCGCGGAAGTCCGCAAGATCCGCGTGATCGCGACGGAACGCTTCAACCGCACCGACGCGAGCGTCACCGGCCAGGCACTGAAGCTGATCGCCGCGAAGCCCGACGCGATCCTGATCGCCGGCTCGGGCACGCCGGCCGTGCTGCCGCAACGCACGCTGATCGAGCGCGGCTACAAGGGCGCGATCTACCAGACGCACGGGATCGCCACGCCGGAGTTCATCAAGCTCGGCGGCAAGGACGTCGACGGGACGCTGTTCCCGACCCAGCCGGTGGTCGTCGCGCGCACGCTGCCTGCCGATCATCCGGCCCGCAAGGCCGCGCTCGCGTTCGTCGATGCGTATGAAGCGAAATACGGCGCCGGCACGGTCACCCAGTTCGCGGGCGACGCGGCGGGCGTGTACCCGCGCCTCGCCGACGCGGTCGGCCGCGCGCTCAAGGCCGCGCAGCCCGGCACGCCGGGCTTCCGCGCGGCGCTGCGGCGCGAACTCGAACGCGCGCACGAACTCGTCGTGCCGAACGGTGTCGTCAACACCAGCGACAAGGATCACGTGGGGCTCGATCAGCGCGCGAGCGTGATGGGGATCGTGAAGCAGGGCCGATTCGTCTATCTGAGCCAGTAACGCACGGGCGGTCGCCGGACAGCTTGCCCGGTGCCCCGTTTTCCGCCATAATCCGCGTTTCGCCGCGCACAATCCGTACGAATCACATGCGCGGCCAGGATCAAAGCCCAGGTGGTGAAATTGGTAGACGCAGGGGACTCAAAATCCCCCGCCGCAAGGCGTGCCGGTTCGATTCCGGCCCTGGGCACCATCAAGTTCCTTCAAAGCCTTATCCAGTAAGGCCCTCCAGTAATTCCCGGCGTGTTTCTGTGGTAACTTCTGTGGTTACCATCCTATGAAGCTACGCCTAGGCGCGCTCACCTTCACCTTGAAGAACAGCTATCTGCGCGGGGACATCTACTATTTCCAGCGCCCTATCCCCCGCGACCTCCACCACCACTACGGTAAGAAAACCGTAAAGATTAACCTCAAGACTTCCGACGTTGGCCAAGCGGCGCACATGATTGACGCCCTCAACAAGCGGTATGAGGAAGAGTGGCGGATGCTGCGGGCTGATCCTGAATCGTCCCTGAAAGCCACCAGGAAGCACGCTGAGGCGTTTCTAGCATCCTGGGGCATCGTTCCCAGCGCGGAGCGGGACGAGACCACGGAGATGGCCGTACAGCTCTTCCACGACCACCTTGAGAAGAAACGCACAGCCCACGCTGACGGTGATGAACAGGTATACCGGGAAGCCAGCGGGGCGGAATACCTAACGGCGGTGGAGTCCACGGCTGCGCAGATGGTGGCCGGGACCTTAGCGGATTCGCTCAGCGATGCCCTGGAGTTGTACATCAGCCACCACAAGAAGCGTGACGACGAGAAGTTCACGGGGTTCTCTCGGGCTGCGTTCAAGACCCTGACCGATGTTGTTGGTGATAAACCGTTTGCCAAGGCCACGCGGGAAGACGCCCGCAAGTACGTTGACAGCCAAATCGCCACCGGCCTGAAGACTGGGACAGTGCGCCGCCGCATCAGCACTATCAGCGCGGTCTTTGCCTCCTACATCAGGGAAAAAGAACTGATGCGGACGAACCCCTTTGAGTCCCTTCAGATTGCTGGTGAAGGCAAGGACACGAAAGCCAGGGTCCCATTCACTCCCGGCGAGCTCTCTGCTGTACAAGCCAAGTGTGTGGAGATGGACGATGACATCCGATGGTTGGTCGCGCTGCTGTCAGACACAGGCGCACGAATCGCGGAGGTCACTGGCCTCACGCTGGGGGAGATTGTGCTGGATGGCCCGGTGCCGCACATCGTCATCAAGGAACAACCTTGGAGAACCGTAAAGGGTGGCGCTGGTGGGCCGAGTGAGCGGGAGGTCCCCCTCCTTGGTCATTCTCTATGGGCAGCCCGACGAGTGAAGGCATCCGCGAAGCCGGGGCAGAAGTTCGCCTTCCCCCGCTACACCTCAGACGCCAAGGGGTGCAACGCTGACAGTGCATCGGCCACCGTTGCGGGCTGGCTGCGGGCAAACAAGTGGGAGCACACGGCCCATGAATTCCGGCATACGATGGCTGACCGCCTTCGCGATGTTGGATGCCCTACGGAGGTTCGCCATTCGATTGGCGGATGGGCAACCAAGGGCGAAGCTGCGGGGTACGGCAAGGGGTACAGCCTTCCCATCAAGCGCGAATGGTTAGGTAAGGCACTGCATCAGGAGCCTATCCGAAACTTTGTGTGCGAGGCATAAACTGGCGACCAAGGAGCCACTTTTATGCCACGCAAACGCAAGGAAGAAGTGACGATTGAACCGGGCAAGGGCTTGAACCTGGACCCGGAACTGATCAAGCAACTGGTGCCCGGAACGCTGGACCGGGCGACGATCAACGAGCAGCTTGCCGCGCTCAAGAAGGCGATCTTCGGGCGGGCGCTGGGCGGCGAACTGACCCACCATCTCGGCTACGAGAAGGGCGATGCCAAGCCGTCGGACGAGGCCGCACTCAAACTGATCTGGCTGGCGCTGCGCAACGTCGTTGCCAAGTGGACCGGCTCCCGACACGATTGGAAGAGCGCGATGACCCAGTTCGCGCTGCTTTACCCAGAGCGCTTTAGTATCGGAATCTGAGTTTTAACCCGCCTCACACACGGAATTCCGGATACCTCCTGCATCAGACGCGCGCGGGTAATCCACTCTCACATGACGTGCCCTAGTGGAACGCTCAATAGAACTGACGGTTTTCCACTATACCCAAGGGGCTTACGCAAGCCCCCAGCCCATTGCTATCGTGAGCCCCAGATAACCCATGTGAGGGGCAGCAATGGAGCACATCATCAAACTCCCTAGCGGGCGCTTCCAGGCCGGCATTTACTATCCGAACGGCAAAGTAAAAACTCGGACCTTCGACACCTATGACGAGGCCGAGCAGTGGTTACGACTCCACCTCCCGCGCATGAGTGGACATGCAGCGCGCGACGAGCGACGACAAAAACAAAGGGCGCATGTCGCTTTCGTCCCGCCTCCAGCTCCACGCCGTGACCTCACGGTAAGGGAAGCCATTGAGAGGTACGCAAAGGAAGTAACGCCCCACAAGAAGAGCGCGCACACCGAGATGGGCGTCATCAGACGGTGGCTCAGACATCCCCTTGCCGACCGCCTCCTTTACAGTATCCGTGGGGCTGACTTGACCGCGTACATGAATCAGCGCCTAGCACAGGGGATCAAAATCGCCACCATACGCACCGAGATTGCGTTTGTCTCACACCTATACGAAGTGGCGCGCGCTGACTGGGGCTATGAAGACGTTGTGAACCCCAGGAAGGCCATGAGACGAATGAAGCAGGGCAACGTTAGAGACCGCCGCCTGAGGTCGGGAGAGTACGCCAGAATCATCGACTGGTGCGAACGGGCCGGAGACCATTGGCTAAAGGTTGCCGTAATCGTCGCGGTCGAAACTGCGATGAGGCGCGGGGAAATAACCACGCTCACGTGGCAGAACCTGGACCTCGATGGCCAACTCGCATATCTCCCCGATACGAAGAATGGAGAGCCCCGCACGGTCCCCCTATCCAGCGCGGCGGTTGCGGCCCTCCGCACGCTCCCAAGGAATCCGGACCGGTATGTTTTCGACATCCTCAAAGGGAGCATAGCGCGGCGCTTCAAGAAGGCCCGTATAGCCTGCGACATGGAGGACTTCACATTCCATGACTTCCGTCACGAGGCCGTCTCTCGTCTATTTGAGAAGGGATTCAACATGGTGGAGGCCCGAACCATCAGCGGGCACAAGACGCTTCAGATGCTCAATCGATACACGCATCTGGACCCTAGGAGCTTGCTGGGACGGCTTGGCTAGGGTGTCCCATTGGGACAGCTCCTGCTGTCCCAAACCATGCTCCTATATGGGACACCTGAAGCCCGTCCCACGGGGCTCCGCTAGAACTCCCACGAGTCCCGCTCAGTGGCCTCTTCAGGGCTCAGCCGACGAACATCCAGAGCCTGCCCAGTGGCCTCCTGGAAGAACTGTTCGAATGCCTTCAGCACGATGTCCGGCTGAGCCTGTACCACCTTCCCAAACTTGACGGCCATCCCACGAACCACGCCGTCAATTGCTTTCTGCTCCAGGGCCTCAGCGGCCATCTTCTCCACCTCCGTATCGTTGGCTTGCCACTCGGACAGCTTGCGCCACTGCGGCGCACTCTCGCGGATATACCCTACGTCCAGCTCATCTCCTTCAGCGGCAGCCATGCGGCGCAACCGCTCCCGGACTGCGGGCACCTGTTGGCTCATTCGGCTTACGGTGGACTTAGGGACGTTGAATCGTTGCTCCAGGTCCCGCGCGCTGCCGGATACCTCGCCTGCCAGCAGCATCAACCAGAATGCCTGATAGCGCTCAGCCTGGGTCATGTTCAGGTGCTCACGGGAATTGATGTGCAGGGCGAATGCACGCGCCTCCGCCTCTGTCGCTCCAGTGAACCGCTGCCCCCATACGTTAGCCTCCGGGCGCACCTCAGCGGCCTCATACGCCTCCATCCGATGGTGGCCGTCGATCACCCACAAGGGGCCATCCGATACCGCTGGGTCCTGCCAATAGACCACGGGGTCTAGTGGGTCTCCCCGCTCCACTACCTCCTTCAATGAAGCGCTGACCGCTGCTGATTCCTGCTTCTTGAGGATGCCCTGGACATACTTGTTACTGTTGTGGTCCCGCACCTGAAACCGCCCCTCATCCACCTTCAGGCTGCCGAGCGGAACCCGATGGGGAGCCGTCAGGAGGGCGTGGGTCAGCCCTAGCGGCCCTCCCAATTTCCCTGACTGTTTTGACTTGTGCGGCCCTACCCCTGCTGCATCACTCAATGCATACCTCTCTGTGTTGCTGCTCATGACTGGTCATTCGGCGTGAAGGCTCCAATTGGCTGGGCGCCATTCGTTGCGCGCGCATCTTTCCTTGAACTTCAGCCGAATCTTGACTAGCCTGCTACCGGCAGGCTACGCAGCGACAGCCGTTCACGAAGCGCCCCGCGTCGCTGAATACATTCTTCGATGGTCTGTTCGAGCTTGGCCAGGACGGCCGGCTGATTAGCCGCCAGCGCTGCCCGCTCTGCTTCCCGCTTATCCCTCGCCACCTTGCGCGCCTTCTCCCGTGCTTTCTTCTGCTGTGGCGTGAGTGGCTGTTTGGTCAACGCCTTGGTCAGCCTTCCGTCCTTCTTGAGCTGCACGATGAGTTCCTGACCGGCGGGTGTGACGTACACCGTATGACCTCGCCCCACCTTGACGCTGCGGAACCATTCCACATCGCCCGCCCTCCGGGAGCGCTGCTGATAGCGGCCAGCTCGGTGGGTCATCAGATCCGCTGCTACAAGGTCCTTAAAGATGGCCACACTGTTTAGCCCGCCGAGACTCCGAACGAATGCGCCGATTTCCGGGAGGTCCGGTGGTGCGGTATCGATGTGTGAGTCGCCCTGGTCATCGTGCGAACGCTCTTTCGCGGAGACCTCAGGCCGAACCTCAGTCTCTACCGGCCTGCCACCGTTCGCTAAGCAAGCGTGTTGCGCGGCCAGTGCCTGAGCCTTTACCGCAGCCAGCTCGTCATCGCCCTCCCAAGGAAGCAATCCATCGTTACTCACGCGCCCTCCTTCGCGTGCCCGCTTCGCACGATGAACGCCACATGACCCAGGCCCTCCAACACCGCGAGTTCCTTGGCCAGTTCCTGCCGATCAAATCCAGCCAGCTCTAGGAACTCATCAGAGATGCCCGTGTGCTCCCCGAACCCCGCCACCTGAAGCTCATCCCGATGCTTCTCCCAGCCAGGGAAGCCCCACGCCCACCGCGCCGCGCCTTCACGTTTCGCGATGGCCACGGGCGGATGACTGCGGATGATTGATGCGAGCTCGAAGGGGCTCTGAGCTCGGATGGTCGTGCCATCATCGTTAAAGACTGCTGCCCCATCCTTGGCCATAGCCACGACCGCCAGCAGCGGCGCAAGGGCTCCATCGAGAGCCATGAGGGTTTCGTTACGTTGGTTCATAGGTTTCCTGAGGTAGAAAAAGAAAAGCCGCCCTCACCATCACTGGCGGGGCGGCTTGGGGCGGAACGGATGAACATCTCTACTTCGCGGTTCGCTTTGCTTCCGCGAGTCCTTGTGTCCAGGCTGAGATACCGTTAATCATCAGAGAACGGAGATTGTTCCGGCGCTGGTCTTCGCGGCGGGTACCATCGTCGGCCAAGTAGGTGACCTTCAGCGCGTCGTTAAAGCCCGCGATGTCCTTGCGAGCGAGAGCCCCAATGGCCTTTTGGAATTGACCCACATCTCCGACCTGATACGCCACATCAGTCAATGCGGCACGCTGGCCCGCACTGATCGTGTACCAAAGCCCAGGACGCGCAGCGTCTACAGCTTGCTTAGCGCGCTGCTCGTAACGCGGTAGCGACACCTCCAGGAGCCGCGCGGCCTGCTCAGGGGTAATCTGAACGGTGCCCGCCTTGATACCGTCGATGCGGTCGGTGGGAATGCCAGCGCGGCGGAAGTCTTCCCCGATGGTTGCATCATTCGCCCTGAGGCTGTAACCGTAGCCGATATTCAAGCCGGCCTTAGGGTTCGGGTCAGGTGTTGCCTTCAGTACCAGCCCTTCGCCCATCGCAGTAAGCGAAGCTGCCAAACTGGTGGATTCGAGCGGATTGAGTCGGTTGACGCTGAAGAGGAAATCTTCGGCCTGCTTCACCTGAATCTTCGAGCCTTGGCCGGTGAGGCGTGAACCTGACAGCCCCGCAAAGCTCGCGGGCGTAGTCGGGAAGTTGAAGACGTTGCTCAGTGCGCCGTTGAATGCACCGTCACGGACCTTGCTGATTTGGCCGCGCATGACATCATTAATCTGGTTCAGGTTCGTGGCCTTCGCCAACAGCTCAGAGTTATCAATGAGGTCTTGCGAAGTGGCCGTGCCGTTACCCAGCTTCTGCTTCAGTACGGACATCGCTGCGCGCTCGTCAGGGGACAGGAGTTTGGTCGATGCGGTCTCCTGCATGATCTGATCGAACGTCACGTTTCCAAGTCCGTGGACAGGGTTCCCGTTGATAAACGCCACCAGCGTATATTGGCCATCCTTGCTGTACACAAGGCCCGGACTAACTTCATCACCGTACTTTTTCCGCGCCTTGTCTAGGTAGTTTTGCATGGCCTCCTGGGTTTGCTCACTCGCCCTGTTCGGGGGGACCTGCACATCAATCTTGTTCACTGGGTCGTAGACAAAATTTGACTGCACATGCTGCTGAATCCAGTCCTTTGCTTGGTCGGAGGTGGCGTTCGGGTTACGCAAGTAATAGTCGCGGAGCTCAAGCTGTGCCCAAGAACTGAGCCGCTCAGTGTTCTGCGGTGTCCCACCGAATAAACGCCCGATGAGCGGGATATGTTGAATCAGGCTGGTGGTGACCCCAGACACATCGCTTGTGACCTTCTTTTGCCACTCCGGATCACTGGTGATTTTTTGCGCAAGCTTCTGCGCCTCTGGAGAAATTGCCCGATACGCCGTCTCATAAGCCGTATCATCGGAAACACCGGCTTCCCGCTGTTTCGTGTATGACCGGAACAGGTCACTAGCTTTCTCATCAAAGTAGAGCCCTTTGATTTGATCGGGGAGGCCGCTGTACATAGCAGCAGCTAAACGGAACTGACTCGAAGGCTGGCCGTCTTTCGGGGGTACTGCATTAACTGTTCCGTCGATGAGGGCCTTCAGTTTGCTGTTCGCGATGTCACTGCGCCCTGAGCGGCCCGTGATGTCCACGATGGACTTGATTGCTTGTTGCACCTGAGGGAGTTGCGAGGGGTCCCCCGCAACCTTCCCAGAAGCAACCTGCATGAGAACGCCCACATCAGGCTGCTGAACGGTGTCCAGAGCCGCCTGAGCGTCTTTCTTGTCGAGCGCCCACGCCGTACCAGTGCCAACCGACTGGACCGCCTGGACGTTTTGCTGGGCAGCGTCAGCCATGCTCTGGAGCCGTCGATACTCGCCCAGCGCAGCGCTTGCGCTCTTGAACTGGTTCAGCGGGCCGATGCGGTTCACGAAGTCATTGATGTCAGGTTGCTTGCCCTGACTCGCTGCCTCTTCATCCGCCACGGTCCTCTTGAAGAAGTCCGTTTGCTGCGCCTGTTCGATGCGCTGGTTCTGCTCTTCGAGAGCCCGATGCTGGAGGCGAGTGGCCTCCGATTGAATCTTCGGGTTCATCTGCTGGAGCGTCAGGCCCGTGTGCGGGTCCTTGAACTGAGTGAACAGGTCGAACAGTTCCGGCCGGCCGCCAGCTTGCGAGGACAAGTTGTTGATCTTGTCCAGGAGCATGTCAGCCATCTCCGGGCGGGTCATCATGCCCATCTGACCGCGCATCGGTTCAAGCGTCTGCTGAACCCCATCCCACATCTGCTGGAGGCTCTTGGTCGGGTCCAGGACACCATCAGCGACCGCAGAGAAGTTGCCGAACGCGGTTTCCTTCAGGCGCTGGAACTGCACCTGAGCGTAGTCCTTGCGGACACTATCGGCCGTCGTAGCAACGCTCTTGGATACCTGGTCGACAATCGCCGGGTCCGTGAGGCCAGCCGTGTGCTGCGCTACCTGCTCGTGGAGGAACTTCTCCGGGTCGAACCCGTCCTGGTTCTTGTGCTCCTGGTAGGCGCTCAGGATGTCCGACTGAACCTGATTGCCAATCTTCAGGCCCACCGCGTTGCGATAGCCCTGAGCGAACGTATCGTTGAACGCAGGGTCCACGCGGGAGTCAGCAGACGGAGGCGGAACCTTGATGCCCCCGGTTTGCGCATCGATGAGTCCAGCGTCACTGAGCTGACCCGCTGAGGTTCCCGCTTTGAAGGCCTGTGTGGCGTCCTTCTGGTTCTCCAGGTTGACGTAGTGATCCAGAGCCGGGTTGAACGCCCTGAGGCCGTCGATAAGGCCATTGAGCGTGGCATCCTGAGCGGGAGCCTGGTAGGTGTCCACCGGCCGCTCTTGGGGCTGGAAGGTGACCTGACGCTGGCCAGGGTCTCCCTGACCGCGCTGGGTGATTTGCTGAGTGGTGTTCGGTGATTGAGACATGGTGGTGTGAGGTTGTCAGGTCGATGACCCAGGCATCTTGAAACCGTATGCGTTCGAGCCGGGAACTCCGCCCGTAACACGGTCCTTGATGGATTGCTGGGACGTGTATGCATTGAGGGCACCGCCCGCAATCTGAAGACCTGTACCAATGAGGCTCGGCTGTTGGATGCTGGCTGTTCGTGAAACTGCTTGTGCGTAGCTACCGCTGAGCTGGTTGACCATCTGTCGCTGCTGCGAAGACGAGTTGGCCTGCATGGCCGCGATGTCCTGGCCAGCGTTGAAGTTGGCTTCGTTACCTACGCGGTCGTTACTTCCCCCGCCGTTGATCCCAGAGTCAGCAGCCAGCGCCTGGAGATGACCCGTTTCGATCATCGCTTGGCGAGCTCGCTCAGACATCTGCTCGGCTGCTGCCTGGTTCTGCTGGGTCATCTCGTTGCGGGTCTGCGTAACCTGAGAGTCGTAAGCGGCTTGAGCGGCGTCGCTCTGGCGCTTCGCTGCTTGGCTCTGGCTCACGTAGCTGGCTGCCGCAGTAGCGGCACTCATGGCCATGCTCGCGATGGTCATCGTGGTGAGGCTGAGGCTTGTGGGCTCACACACGGCGCGGCACCTCATAGAAGAAACGGAAGCTTCCCGGAGGCCCTTGGTCAGGTGCGACATCGCCAATGACAAAGCCCAGGTGTTCCAGCATCGTCATTGCCTCCGCGTTGTTCGAAGCCACGGTGTTGGCCAGCGGCACATCAGCCGCACGAACGCTATCGAGCCAAGCGCGCGCATGCGACAGAAGCTCGCGGGTGTGACCTGTAACAGCAGCGGAACAGCGCATCCACGGCACGTTGGCCATCGGATAGCGAACGAGACCAAACACGGCCTCAATCTGGCCATCGATCAGTAGCGCCCAGGACTCATCTGATACCCGGACAGATTCCGCAAGACGCGTCTCAGGCGAACCGGCCCAGGTCAGCGCCATCTCAGCGATGTCCGACTGGCGCAGCTTAGGGGCCAGCTCAGTGGCATCTTCGGGAGTCGCAGGGCGGTACGTGATGCGGCCGGATGGAGAAACCGGTGGCCAGCCGGATTGAGGTGTGGAGGGAGTCATAGAGGGTCCTTATGGTGGGCGTAGGATGGACGCGACCAGCCCTGCCCGGTGGGCATGGAAGCGAGAAGTGCGGAGGTTCAAAAAACAGGTGTGCTCAGACTCGCTCAGAAACACCCAGGCGGGCTGCTTGCGAGAGTCAGGGTTTAGGCCCTGCCATGCCGCGCCCCTTCAGCGTGTAGGGCGAGAGTGTGGGTTTAGCTCACGTGCGGGTTTAAGCCTGCGAATCCCCGCACCGCCCCATCAGGCAAGGACTAGAGCGGCGCGTAGAGCGAGAGTCGGGGGATAGACGGGCGAACCGCCCGGAAACCCTTACCCGGCTTACGATTCAGCCGAATGGAAACAAAAAAGCGCCAGCCGTTGCCGGGAGGCGCTTCTAGAGACGCTGCTGGCTGACCTATCAGCCGTGCTCAGGGTGCTCAGGCGGGTGAGCTGGAGACCAACCAGCGACGCATCACCAGCGCCTCCCAGGTGCGGGCTTCAGAGTCTCGGGAGGCTTCCAACAGGCGGGGCTTACGGTTGCGCTCAACGTAGTCACGGAGCAGCAGGAATTCTCGGGAGCCGATGCGGATGGACGCGGTGCCCTGGTCGATGCTGAGGGAGAAACGGCGGGTGCTGATGGTGATCTGGAACATGCAAAACACTCCTGGGAGCAAGTGCGCTTGGCGGTCTGCTTCGCGTCACGGGAAACTCATAATACATACACTGTATGTATATCGTCAACTCATGCGCGCGGCCCGTAATCAGGATGCTCACCCAGCTTGACCAGCAACAGCTCCCACGCTGCCAGTGGCATTGGCCGGTGATTCGAACTGCCCTCAGGCGCGCTCCAGGCATGCCAAGCGGTGATTGATGCGTGAACTAGCTGGGCAGCTTCCCCGCGCGTTAGGCCGTGCCGCTTGATGGTCTCTCGAAGTTGCTCAGGGCTAGGCTTGGTGATTTCGGTCATGGCGTTTTTCCGGTTCGTGATGTGGAACCGAAAGTTTACGCGCCGGGGTAAACCGGTGTCACGGAATACCACGATGAAACATTGGCATTTCCGTTGTTAGGAAGGGCTTCGGAAGTGACCCAGCGCTTGAACTCGCGAGCTTCGGGCTTCTTACTGCTGAGTACCAGGGAGTACATCCCGGATTCGTTGATGACGGACACTCGCGCTGAGTTTCCGCCAAGGGTTCCATCGCGTTTCACGATAGAACCCAAATTGAACGGGCGACGGTCTTCATCGTCCCAAACGGAAAAAGGCCGGGAATCGCTCCCCGGCCTCTCTCGTTGAATCCCTAACGTCACGCTGTCGTGTCTCCTGCCTGCTCCTGCCTGAGGTACTGATACAGCGTCTCGCGGCTAATCCCCAGGTCCCTCGCGATGGCAGCCTTAGCCTCTCCGCTGGCTGCCCGCTGGCGCAGCGTAGAGACCTGTTCAGGGCTGAGCGATGGCTTACGGCCCTTGTACACCCCGTTAGCCTTGGCAATGGCGATGCCCTCGCGCTGACGCTCGCGGATCAATGACCGCTCGAACTGAGCAAACGCGGCCAGCATGGTCATCATGAGTTCTTGCTGAGGGTTCCGCTTGTCGGCTGAGAAGGTCATCGAGTCCTTCACGAACTGGACCGTAACGCCCCGCTCGGTGAGCTCACGGACCATCCTAAGCAGGTCCTCAGTGTTGTGCGCTAGGCGGTCCATGCTATGCACCATCAGCGTGTCCCCATCGCGCAAGTAATCCAGCGCTGCCTGGAGCTGGGGACGCTCAGTGTCCTTCCCGCTCGCCTTGTCCGTGAATACCTTGTCCAGGTCCACGCCCTCAAGCTGGCGCTCCGTGCTCTGGTCTACCGTGCTGACGCGGATGTAACCGATGTGCTTGCCTTTGCTCATGACTCTCCCCGGCGGTCAATGTGTCAGGTTGGAATCTATGACCTCGGAGACGGAATGTCAAGAAATAACGAAAACCACCCTATCCTGACGACTCTATGCTGACCGCCTGACAGTCAGGCTGGGGTACACCCAAAGCGGACACCTTGCGTAGACTCTCTCAATGGGGGAGCGCGAACCGTGCCGTAATAAGCTGAGCCGCGATTGTTCCTATGCATCCCCCGGCCGCACCAATAAGAAGCGCCATGAAGTTACCCGCTACCCAGAGAGCTATTCGTTTATAAAGCGGAAGACGGGGAGCAATATAGGTCTGACTCCGAGTCTTGTTGTTCGTCGCAGTAATCTTCCCGACCCGCACAGCCTTAAGCATCTGATCGCCGTTCGTGGCGTTTGAATCTAAGCGCACGTCCCCTGAATCCTTAATGTCGTACATCGGCATTACGGGCGCTCCTTACGTTTGCTGAAGTTGACAAATGCCTGCACCAAGTTCGATGCAACCGTCCCGCTTTGCGTGCCTTCGCCAGCGTCCTGGGAATTGATTGCAACGTTGTTGCGGCCGGTGAACTTCTTAGTGTTCCGGACACGAATAGGCGTATCAACGTCCACGCACACCATATCGGTGACGGTCGCTTCATTGCAGTTACTAACGTTCACGCCCCTGTCCGCATTGACGACCACAAAATTGGACACAACCGGATCACCGCCAAGTATCTCCACCCCAGTGAACATCGCTCCCCCTTCAAGTTTTGGTTACCTGCCAGTAGATGATGGCCGCTATGCCAATTACAAGGGGTCGGTGTTGCATTTCGTAGGGCCCACATCGACCATCCCGCTGGAGAAACACGCGCCCACGCGTCAGGAATCGCGCGCGTTATCGGATGCGCATCATGATGGCGCGCCCGCGAGAATCGGGAGGGCCACCGGGGGGAATTCCGCGTCGGGACTTTATCAGATACCCTCTGAGATTTTCCCGGCCAGCATTTCATGTTACCGGCTGCCAGCACATAGCCCTGAGGTGATGACATCAGCGACGCTATCAGGAACGATAGACTTCATCGGGGAAGGTAGGTCCCAGCTCGTTGCTACAGTGCCGTCACTCCGATAGATATATCCGGCCGGATTGTCGAACCTGCCTCCCTTACAGTCCACGTTGTATTGAACAACCTTGGTCTTGTACTGAATGTTTTCCGACCAAGACTGCGGGCTATCGTATTCCCACTTCACCCACGCACGAACATAGCCAGCGCCATCGAACTTCATAGAGTCCATATCAACCAGCAGCCTAACGTGGTCCCCTTTTGCGAGATTTTGCCAGTTTGCTGCGTGGACAGTGCCAACGAGAGCCGCTGAGATTACTAACGGTGCGAAGAGGCGTTTCATTATTTCCCCGATTGTCGGAATGTTCTGTTTATTTCGCTCACTCTATCTCAGGGTTCAATCTGCGCTCAAGAGGCCGCTTGGCTCACGCTCGTGGTAACCTTCGTGGTAACTCGTTAAACCCACCGCAGCAACACGCCCACCAGATAAGGCTTTGAGGCCCACGGTTCGATTCCTAGAGTCCGGCCCTGGGCACCAAGTCTTTCGCAGCGTCAATGCGCTGCACTGTCGAAACCCGCGCAAGCTCGCCGCTTCGCGGGTTTTTTGTTGGTTTTTTGTTTGTTGCGCGCGCCACGCACACCGCAACGCACGTCCTTCCCCGGCGGTCCAAGCATCAGGACACGCAAGCACGGAGGCCGCTCATGTCCACGCGCGTCTTCTTTTCGAGCCCGATCCGCCGCCGCGTGCTTGCCGCGCTGTTGTCGATCATGCTGGGCGGATGCGACCTGCTGCGCGAGCCGCCCGTGCCCGACTGGCCAGGGCCGCACGCGCCCTACCCGTTCCCGGACAGCATCCCGCACCGCACCGAGTGACCGGTTCGATCGACCGCGCACCGAGGTGCGGCCGCGCGTTCAGCGTTGCTCGCAGAACCGCGCGATCGCGTCCGCAACCGCTCCCGGCGCCTCACGCTGCGGAAAGTGCCCGACACCGTCCAGCACGGCGCGCTCGTAGCGGCCGGTGAAGAACCGCTCGCGCCCGGCCGAAGTCTCGGGCCCGTTGCAGGAATCCGCGCCGCCGTGCAGCACGAGCGTCGGCACCGACAGCACCGGTGCGGGTGTCAGTTGCGCGTCGTCTTCCGCATACGCGGCCCCGCCGTCGACGAACCCCCAGCGATAACGGTACGAGTGCAGCACCACGTCGATCCAGTCCGGGCCGTCGAAGGCCGTCGCGGCCGCGTCGAAGTCGCGTGCGTCGTACCAGCCGGCCGGCGACCACGTATCCCACATCAGGCGCGCAAACGCCCGGCGATCGTCGCGCAGCGCCTGCTCGCCGCGCGGCGTCGCCAGGAACCAGTGGTACCAGTAGTTGCGCGCCTGCGGCAGCGACAACGCCTGGGCCGGGTCGTTCGTGCCGTATCCCACCGACAGCATCACCAGATGCGAGGCCGCGCCGTCGCGCAACCCGCACGCGTTCGCAACCGCGCGCGCACCCCAGTCGTGCCCGACCAGCACGGGCCGCTCGATGCCGAGCGCGTCGATGAATTCGAGCAAGTCGCGGCCAAGCGCCGCGAGCCGGCCGCTGCGCGGCGTCGCGGGATCGCGAAAGCGGGTCGGCGCGAAACCGCGCAGCGCGGGCGCGAGCACGCGGTAGCCGCGTGCGGCCAGCGTTCGAGCCACGGCCTCCCAGCCGACCGGGCTGTCCGGCCAGCCGTGCAGCAGCACGGCCACGCGTTCGCCGCGCGGGTTCCATTCGAGATAGGCGAGTTCGAGCGACGCGGTCGTCGCATAGCGGTAAGCGGTCATGTGCACTCCGGTTGGTCAGCCTGAATGCCCGATGGTAGGCCCGTCTCTCATCACGATTCGCGGCGTATCATGACTTATTCTTCAAGTATCGTGGTGAATCAACCGATGGAACCGCTGACCGATCCCGCGTCGACCGCGCTCGACATCGCGCTGTTGCGTACCTTCCTCGAAGTCGTCGACAGCCGCGGCTTCGCGCCGGCCGCGGAGCGCCTCGCGCTGACGCCGTCCGCGGTCAGCGGCCACATCAAGCGGCTCGAGCAGGCGGCCGGCACGGTGCTGCTCGCGCGCACGACGCGCCGCATCGCGCTCACGCCGGCCGGCGACACGCTGTACGCGTACGCGCGCAACATCGTCGACATGGAGCGCGAAGTGCGCGCGAGGCTGCGCGGCGCGCCGGCGCATGGCCGGCTGCGCGTCGGCGCGTCGGAAGATTTCGCGGGCGCATGGTTGCCGCAGGTGCTGCGCACGTTTCGCGACAGTCATCCGCGCACATCGATCGAACTGAAGGTCGGGATCACCGCGGCGCTGCTGCGCGAGCAGACGCTGGGCCGGCTCGACGTCGTGTTCGGCAAGCAATGCCGGCAGGTCGACGCGCCGGGCGAACTGCTGTGGGAAGAACCACTGGTATGGGCGTTCGCGTCGGATATGGCAATCGACACCGAAGGCGATGTGCCGCTCGCGCTGTTCCCGGAGCCGTGCGTGTACCGGGAAGCCGCGGTGTCCTCGCTCGCCGCCGCGCTGCGGCCGTTTCGCGTGCTGTTCGAAAGCGCCAGCATGGCCGGCTGCATATCGGCCGCGCTGGCCGGCTTCGCGGTCACGGCGCTCGCGCGCAGCCAGCTGCGCGACGGCCTGCGCGCATGCGGGGCGAATGACGGCCTGCCGGCGTTGCCGGCCGCGCGCTTTTACGCGTTCGCGTCGAAGCCCGACGGCGCCTGCGCCGCGCTGATCGGCGCGGTGCGGGCGACCGGGCGCACGCGGCAGTTCGCCGCCTGAGTGCGCGACGCGATGGCCGCACGTGCCGGACGTACCGCGCATGCCGCGTCGCACCGACGCCGATCGATTGGCGTCACCGGCCGGCGAATGGCGGGCGGCCCGCAGTTGCGGCCACGACGCCGCTTTCAGTCGCCGCTGCCGGCCGCGCCCGCGTCGTTCAATGCATCCGCCATCAGCTCGCCGAACCACTCGACGAACGCGTTGAGCCGCCTCGACCGATGCCGCCGATGCGGATATACGGCCGACACGTCCATCGGCGCGGCCCGATGGCCGGGCATCACCTCGACCAGCGCTCCGCTGTCGAGCAGATGCACGACGTCGAAGCGCGGAATCTGGATCAGCCCCATGCCTGCGATGCAGCTCGCGATATAGGTTTCAGCGTTGTTGACGATCACGCGGCTGGGCAGCGTCAGCGTATGCCGTCCACCGTCCGCGCAGTATTCCCAGCCGAGCTCGCGGCCGGTCGTCGGCGACGCATAGCCGATCGCCCAGTGCCCGTGCGCAAGCGCATCGGGATGCTCGGGCACGCCGCATTCGCGCAGGTAGTCGGGGCTCGCGCAGTTGATCAGCGCGAACTGCCCCAGCGGCCGCACGACGAGGCTGCTGTCCGCGAGCCGCCCGACCCGGATCGCGCAGTCGACACCCTCCTGCACGAGATCGATCGAGCGGTCGGTCGAGCCGAGCGACAGTTGCAGCTTCGGGTAGCGGCGAAACAGCGACGGCAGCGCGGGGGCAATCACGCGGCGCGCGATCCGGCTCGGCGCATCGACGTTCAGCCGCCCGATCACGTCGCGATCGCGACGCCGGAACAGCCGGTCGAGCTCGTCGGCTTCCGCGAGCAGGCGTCGGCCACGCTCCAGCAGCAGCGCGCCGTCGGCAGTCAGCTGGACCTGTCGCGTCGTACGGTGCAACAGGCGCGTGCCGAGCGCGGTCTCGAGCTGCTGGACGGCGGCCGACACGGTCGCGCGCGGCACGTCGAGTGCGTGGGCTGCCTTGATGAAGCTGCCCATCTCGGCAACCTGAAGGAAGATTCTGACCTGATCCAGCTTGTCCATCGGCAGGCAGAGAACGTGGGTTCGGACGACCGCGGCCGGCAAGCGCCGCGCGTCGCGGCCGATCCCGGCGGCACAGATGAAACGGCGCGCGGCGTTGTGGCCGCGCGCCCGTCCATTGTCCATGCAAACGGTCCATTGCGGGTCGCCGCGCACACGACGCCCCCGGCACGGCCCGTTACCGGGTCGGTTACTTGGTCGTATAGCCGCCGTTGATCAGGATCGTCTGCCCGGTGATCCACCAGCCGTCGGTCACGAGATGACGGATGAACGGCACGACGTCCTCGATGTCGGTGAGGCCCGTCTTGCTGAACGGCGACAGCGCGGCGGCCGTCTTGTGATACGCGACCGCGTCGGCGCCTTCGGCCGGGTAGAAGAACGGCGTATCCATCGGGCCGGGCCCGACCGCCGTCACCGAGATGCCGCGCGCGCCGTACTCCTTCGACGCCGCGCGCGTGAAGTGCTCGACCGGCGCCTTCGATCCTTCGTACGCCGCATAGAACGGCGTGAACGCGCCGAGCAGCGACGTCACGAGCGTGACGAGCTTGCCGTGATCCTCGAGGTGCCGCCCCGCTTCCTTGATGAAGAAGAACGCCGACTTGCTGTTCACCGCGAACATCTCGTCGTACTCGGCCTCGGTGATTTCGGTGAACGGCTTCTTCAGCACCTTGCCGACGGTATTGATCGCGATGTCGATCTTGCCGAAGCGCTGCTTCGCATCGCCGAACAGCTTCTCGACCGCGGCGGCCGTCGTCAGGTCGGCCTGGAACGTCGCGGCTTCCGCGCCGGCCGCGCGCACCGCGGCGGCCGTCTCTTCGGCCTGCGCCTGCGATGCCGCGCTGTTGTAGTGAATCGCCACCGCCTTCGCGCCGTGGCCGGCCAGGTCCCGGGCGATCAGCCCGCCGAGATTCTTGGCGCCGCCTGCGATCAGGACGACCTTGTCTGCGAGCGTATGAGTAGCCACGGTTGACTCCTGTTTGCGTTGAATGAAGCTAGGAGTGTAGGCACGCGCGACGTGCCGGTCAGCCGGGCACGGCTGGATGAATTATCCAGAAAAACGATCCAGTCAGGCGTCCGGAACGGTGGGCTGCCCCACCGACGAACGCGACGAAATCCGCTCGACGCGACACGATGCACGGCCGCCGGGCCGTGCGGTTCAGCGCGCGTACAGCGCCGCGTCGATCTTGCCGAGCAGCCACTGCATGCCGGCCAGATGCTGCTGGTCGTGGCTGCACAGGTAATGGACGAGACCGCGCACGGTCAGCGCGCCGTAGCCTTCGAACTCCCCGGTGCGCGCAAACTGCCCGGGCGTGAGGCGCGACACGAGGTCGAGCGTCTCGCGCCGCGCGTCGCGAATCGCCGCGAGCACGTCGGACGCGTACGCGGCGTCGTAGCGGCGCTCGAGCGCGAGCGCATCGCCGTCGACCGACACGAGCAGCGGGTGATCTTCGTCGAGCATCCGCCGCAGCCGCACGTGGTAGCCGTCGATTTCGATGTCGCGCACGTGGCAGAGCTGCCCGAGCGGCGAGAAATGCTCGCTCGGGATCCCGCTCCAGTCGTCGGGGGTCCAGCGCGCGTAGCCGTCCGGCACGGCGGCGAAATGGGCTTCGAGCTGACGGGGGAAATCGGCGAGTGCATCGAGCGTCGTCGGATTCATGCGGCGAACTCCGTGTCGGATGGAGACGGCGGCAGCCCGGGTACGAGCCTGCCGCCGTCGTGGCGCGACTTCACGCTGAAGCCGTACGCCCCTTGCATGCGACGTCCACTTTCCGTGAAGAACAAACGTGCGGCGCGGCGCTCCGGCAGCTTACCAGCGCGGGCGGGTTCATGCCGGTGCCGGCGCGTGGCTTGATAGAATGCGCGCGCTATGGATCTCGAAAGCATTCTCTACACGCAGGGCTTCGGCTCGCGCCGCCAGTGCCGCGGCCTGATCGAAACGGGCCGCGTCACCGTCGCGGGCGCGAGCGCGACCGACCCCGACGCGTCGTTCGACACCGACGGCCTCGTGTTCACGGTCGACGACACCTCGTGGCCGTTCCACGCCCGCGTATATCTCGCGCTCAACAAGCCGGCAGGCTACGAGTGTTCGCGCGAGCCGCAACACCATGCGAGCGTGTTCAGCCTGCTGCCCGCGCCGCTCGTCGCACGCGGCGTGCAATGCGTCGGCCGCCTCGACCAGGACACGACGGGCCTGCTGCTGCTGTCCGACGACGGCCAGTTCGTGCACGCGTACACGTCGCCGAAGCGCAAGGTGCCGAAAACCTACGTCGCCACCGTGCGCCACCCGCTCGACGACGCCCAGCTGGACGCACTGCGCGCCGGCGTGCAGCTCCACGGCGAGCCGAAGCCGATCGCGGCGGTCGCCGCCGACGCGCGCGACACGCACGCGCTCGCGCTGACCGTCCTCGAAGGCAAATATCATCAAGTGAAACGCATGGTCGCGGCCGCCAGCAATCGCGTCGAGGCACTGCACCGCGAAAGCATCGGCGGGTTCACGCTGCCGGACGACCTGGCGCCGGGCGCGTGGCGCTGGCTCGGGGAAGACGACCTTTCAGCCCTGCGCAATCCCGTCAAAACCCTGTAAGGGAAAATCCGCACGATCGTTCGATGTCGGGCCGCGTCGCGGCCGCCCGATCCCCCGCTATACTGAAATCACAAGCTGTACGAGCAGCAATGCAGGGGAGACATCATGAACTTCAACCATTCTTTCGAACTGTCGTACGTGACGATCGCGTTCGCGGTCGTGGGCGCCATCGTGATCGGCGCGCTGCTGGCCATGATGCACATGAAGCACAAATACCATCCGAACCTGATCGGCGCGCTGATCGGCGCGCTGTTGTGCTTCCTGCTGATCGAGGCGTTACCGGCGCTGACCTGACGCGCCGCGCGGCACGAGCGTTTGAAGGAATTCGTCTACGGTCGGATAGCGCAACGTCACGCACAATTCGGCCTTGAGCCGCGCATTGGACAGGCGCCGCGACTCGCGCATGAACGACAGGAGCGCCGGCTCGAGTTGCTGCTCGGCGTCCGCGCGGCTGATCCGCGGCGGCGGCGGCAGGCCGAACACCTGCGCGACCCGGTCGAAATACTCTCCCATCCGCAGTTCGCTGTCGTCCGACGCGTGCACGGCGCGCGCCGGCTTGCCGCGCACGGCCGCGCGACGCAGGATCGCCGCGAGATCGTCGGCGTGGATGTGGTTCGTGTAGACGTCGTCGGCCGCGTCGAGTGCCGGCGTGCCGCGCTCGAGCCGCGCGAGCGGCAGCCGGTTCGCCGCGTAGATGCCGGGAATGCGCACGATGCGCGCGGACAGCACGCCGCGCACCGTCGCCGCCCGCAGCTGACGCTCGGCCGAGACGCGCCGGAACGCGCGCGGATTCGCGGGGCGCAGCGGCTGCGTTTCGTCGATTCGCGCCCCGCCGCAGTCGCCGTAGACGCCCGTCGTGCTGGCGTAGACGAGCGTCGGCGCGCGAAGGGCGTCGGGTACAATACGCGCTTCCCGCACCGGCACGCCGGCCTGTCGGGTCGCGGCGCGCAGCGTGCGGAGCCGGCCGACCGACGACACCGCCGGTGCGGACGGCCGCCGCGCAGGCACGGACAATGCGGCGATCAGCGCACGGGTGCGGCGATCGTCGCGGCCGTCGGATTGCGGCGGCGCGAGATGCAGGATCGTGCGGGCGAGGCCCGCGATACGTCCGAGCGTCGCCCGGCGATCGAGGTCGCCGACGAGCGGCGTCGCGCCTGCCGCGCGCAGTTCGTCGCGGCGGCCCGGATGGCTCGTCAGCGCGACGATGCGCAGGTTGCGGCGCGCATCGCGCCATTGCGCGACGCAGCGCAGGCCGACGTCGCCGCAGCCGACGATCAGGACGCGCGGCCGGCGCAGGATTCGAGTCGCGATCATGTTGGTTGCGAAATCAGTAGCCACCGTTGCGCGGCGCGCAACGGGTTTGCATTGTAGCTGCCGTGCGCGATATGCACGGTCCCCACATTTTGTTCTATTTGGTTCTATGGCATTCAACGTTACTCTCAAGCAAAGCGGCCGGCAGTTCCAGGTCGAGTCGGACGAAACCGTGCTGGCGGCGGCGCTGCGCCAGAACGTCCATCTGCCGTACGGGTGCAAGAACGGCGCGTGCGGCTCCTGCAAGGGCCAGATCGTGTCGGGCCAGATCGAACAGGGCCCGCACGCCGCGTCGGCACTGTCCAACGACGAGCGCACGCGCGGCCTCGCGCTGCTGTGCTGCTCGAAGGCGCAATGCGACCTCGAGATCGACGTGCGTGAAATCGCCGGCGTCGACGGCGTGCAGGTGAAGAAGCTGCCGTGCCGGATCGCCGCGCTCGAGCGCCGCGCCGACGACGTGATGGTCGTGAAGCTGCAGCTGCCGGCCAACGAACGCCTGCAATACCTCGCGGGCCAGTACGTCGAGTTCATCCTGAAGGACGGCTCGCGCCGCAGCTACTCGATGGCGAACGCGCCGCACGAGGAAGGCCCGATCGAGCTGCACATCCGCCACATGCCGGGCGGCAAGTTCACCGACCACGTGTTCGGCGCGATGAAGGAACGCGACATCCTGCGCTTCGAAGGCCCGCTCGGCACGTTCTTCCTGCGCGAGGATTCCGACAAGCCGATCGTGCTGCTCGCATCGGGCACCGGCTTCGCGCCGATCAAGGCGATCGTCGAGCACGTGAAGCACCGGGGCATCACGCGCCCGATGACGCTCTACTGGGGCGCACGCCGCAAGAAGGACATCTACCTCGGCGAGCTCGCCGAGCAATGGGCGCGCGAGATCCCGAACTTCAAGTACGTGCCGGTGCTGTCCGAGCCGGACGACGCCGACCAGTGGACCGGCCGCACCGGCTTCGTCCATCGCGCGGTGATCGAGGATCTGCCCGATCTGTCGGGCCACCAGGTGTACGCATGCGGCGCGCCGGTGATGGTCGAATCCGCACAGCGCGACTTCACGCAGCACCACGCGCTGCCGGCCGACGAGTTCTACGCGGACTCGTTCACGAGCGCCGCCGATCTCGCGCATCCGGTCTGAGCCCCGGGCGCGCCCGCGCGCCCCGCTGCGCGCCGCCGTGTCACATCCGTGGCATCGCGGCGGTTTACAGTGGGGCGCGGGATGCCTTATGCTTGCGCACATGAACCGCTTCCTGTCCGCACTTCGACGTCGCCGCTCGCCGCTCCGCCCGGATGCCGCCGGCTCGTCACGGACTCGCGCGTAACCTACTCCTCCGCTTCACCGGTTACGCACAAGCTGTTCGACCCACCAGCCACGGCCTTCCCGTGGCTTTTTTGTTGCCCGCTTTCCTTTCAACGTCCGCTGGAGTCTGCTGCCATGCCCCTGAACGATTACCCGATCGACTCGCTGATGTACATCACGAACCGCCCCGACATCGTGTTTACGCACGGCAAGGGTTCGTGGCTCTACGATCACACGGGCAAGCGCTATCTGGACTTCATTCAGGGCTGGGCCGTCAACAGCCTCGGCCACTGCAACGACGGCATCGTCGAGGCGCTGAAGACGCAGGCGGAGAAGCTGCTGAACCCGTCGCCCGCGTTCTACAACGAACCGATGGCGAAGCTCGCGGGCCTGCTCACGCAGCACAGCGTGTTTGACAAGGTGTTCTTCACGAACAGCGGCGCGGAAGCGAACGAAGGCGCGATCAAGCTCGCGCGCAAGTGGGGCCGCAAGTTCAAGAACGGCGCGTACGAGATCATCACGTTCGACCACAGCTTCCACGGCCGCACGCTCGCGACGATGTCGGCCAGCGGCAAGCCGGGCTGGGACACGATCTACGCACCGCAGGTGCCGGGCTTCCCGAAGGCCGAGCTGAACGACATCAACTCCGTCGAGAAGCTGATCACCGACAAGACCGTCGCGGTGATGCTCGAGCCGATCCAGGGCGAAGGCGGCGTGATCCCGGCCACGCGTGAATTCATGCAGGCGCTGCGCGCGCTGACGAAGCAGCACGACCTGCTGCTGATCGTCGACGAAGTGCAGAGTGGGTGCGGCCGCGCGGGCACGCTGTTCGCGTACGAGCTGTCCGGTATCGAGCCGGACATCATGACGCTCGCGAAGGGCATCGGCGGCGGTGCACCGCTCGGCGCGCTGCTGTCGAAGGCCGACGTCGCGGTGTTCGAGGCCGGCGACCAGGGCGGCACGTACAACGGCAACCCGCTGATGACGGCGGTCGGCTATTCGGTGATCTCGCAGCTCGTCGCGCCCGGCTTCCTCGAAGGCGTGCGCGAGCGCGCCGAATACCTGAAGCGCAGGCTGCTCGAACTGTCGGAGGAACGCGGCTTCGAGGGCGAACGCGGCGAAGGCCTGCTGCGCGCGCTGCTGCTCGGCAAGGACATCGGCCCGCAGATCGTCGAGAAGGCCCGCGACATGCAGCCCGACGGCCTGCTGCTGAACGCGGCGCGCCCGAACCTGCTGCGCTTCATGCCCGCGCTGAACGTCACGACCGAGGAAATCGACCAGATGATGGCGATGCTGCGGTCGATCCTCGACACGCTCTAAGGAAACCGCCGCGATGGATGCCGCCGCCGATGCTGTCGCGATCCGCCCGTTCGAACGCGCCGACACCGATGCCGTGCTGGCCGTGTGGCGCGATGCGTTCCCGCAGTACGACGAAGCCGGCGCGCCGCCGCACCGCGACCCGCTGCGCTCGATCGAGCTGAAGCTCGCGACGCAGCCGGAGCTGTTCTTCGTCGCGACCCGCGGCGCGCGGGTCGTCGGCACGCTGATGGCGGGGTTCGACGGACATCGCGGCTGGCTCTACTCGTTCGGCGTGTCGAACGACGCGCGGCGGCTCGGCATCGGCCGCGCGCTGATCGCGCATGCGGAACGCGCGCTCGCCGCGCGCGGCTGCCTGAAGATCAACCTGCAGGTGCTGCCCGGCAACGACGATGCATGCCGCTTCTATGCGGCGCTCGGCTATCGCGTCGAGGAACGCATCTCGTTCGGCAAGACGCTGCCGGCCGCGTGACGCCGCCGGTAGCCACCACGTTCAGCGCGTGATCGGCCCCGCGTCCGGCAGCGGATTGCCGAGCGCGTCGGTCGGCACGGCCTGCTGCTCGAACGCCGCGAAATACGCGGCCCACTGCGACTCGCTCACGCGCACGATCAACGCGCCGTCCTGCCACACGTCGTTGTGATCGTTGTGGTCGTTGCCCGCGCGATGCAGGTAGTTCGAGCCTGTCGAACCCTGGTTCATGTGCGTGTCGTGGATGCCGTTGCCCTCCCTATACGTGCGGCCGAACACGACGACGTCGAGCCCCTGCGACTGCGCGGCATTGACGAGTCGCAGCAGCGACGGGATCGGCTCCGCGTTCTCGGTGCCGTCCATCACCGCGCTGGCACGCCATGCGCCCGTCTCGTTCAGGATGTCGCTGCGCAGATAGTCGAGCGCCGGCAGCACGGTTTGCCCGGTGAGATCGGTATAGCCTTCGGCCGCGGCCGCGAGCGTCGCCGTGACCGGATGATGGAAATCGTAGACGAGCTTGTAGTTCAGCAGGTCGTCCGCGTCGTTGGTGCCGACGTTGATCGCGACGTCCCAGTCGCCGGTCGGCAATGCGAGCGTCAGGTGGATGTGATACTGGATCTCGCTGCCGTGTGGCGAGCCCTTCAGCTGCGCCACCGACGTCACCTTCGCCTTCACGAAACCGTAATCCAGACTCATGGGTGCTCTCCGTGTCCCGATGGACCGACCATGCTACGCAGCCTGCGTGACGGTTGGTGGACGGCCGGTTTCGGAGGGCCTTCGCGCTACCGTGCCCCGCGCCGCATGGTCGGCGTCACTGTCGAGTGCATGGAGTCGCGTCCGCGCGCGCAGTTCGCCGCCGGGCGCGCCGCACGAAAAAAAAGCTGTCACGGTATCCCGTGACAGCCTTTCGAAAGCCCTTGCGCGGCACGCCGGCATCCGCCGCCGCACCGGGCCCGCTCATTTACTCACCCAGATACGCAGCCCGCACCTTCGGATCGTCGAGCATCTGCTTCGCATCGCCTTCCATCGTGACCGTGCCCGAATCCATCACGTAGCCGCGGTCGGCCGCCTGCAGCGCGAGG
>NZ_CAJPHA010000024.1:0-120747 GCF_905339895.1 Burkholderia sp. BCC1988 | reverse complement strand
GACGCCTTGCGCGATGTCCGGCGACTGCTTGTCGTACGCGACGAGCACCGCGCAGCCCTTGTAGTCGATGCCGTAGTCGGTGTTGTCGTAGCCGATGCGCTTGATGGTGTCGCGCGCGATCTGGATGTAGTCGATGTTGGCCGTCGTGGTGATTTCACCGGCCAGCACGACGAGACCCGTGTTGCACAGCGTTTCGGCCGCAACGCGGGAGTATTTGTCCTGCTCGAGGATGGCGTCGAGAATCGCGTCCGAGATTTGGTCCGCGACCTTGTCCGGATGGCCTTCGGAGACGGATTCGGACGTGAAGAGATAATCGTTTGCCACTTTTTCAGGCTCCTGTGTGGTTACGGTGGGTTTCACGTAGCCAGCTTCGTTGGCCTGAAGCGGCGACGCTTTAGCGGATTACCAGGACCGGGCAGCGCGCTTCGCGCCAGCCGGCTTCGCCCCGCAAGTTGTCAGTTAACTCGGCGAAGCCCGTATTATAGCGGCTTTCGTGAATTGTCACAGAGCGCCACACGTGCTGCATCGTCCGCTGTCCTACCCCCCTGTTCGCAACGCGCCGGCCAGCCGGCCCCACGGAGATTCCGCATGCTAGGCCGCCTCGGCACGCACCTCGCCATCGGCTTGCTGAAGCTGCTCGCCCTGCTGCCGTACGGTCTGACCGCACGGTTCGGCGACGGCCTCGGCTGGCTGCTGTACCAGATTCCCAGCCGGCGAAAGCGCATCGTACATACCAATCTGAAACTCTGCTTCCCCGACTGGAGCGACGAACGGCGCGAGGAAGTGGCGGGCCGGCATTTCCGCCACGCGATCCGCAGCTACGTCGAGCGCAGCGTCCAGTGGTTCGGCTCCGAGCGCAAGCTCGCGAAACTGATCCAGGTCGACAGCGCGGTCGATCTCACCGATCCCGATCTGCCCCCGACGCTGTTCCTGGGCCTGCATTTCGTCGGCATCGAAGCCGGCTCGATCTGGCTGAACCGTTCACTGCAGCGCCGTTGCGGATCGCTGTACCAGCCGTTCTCGAATGCGATTCTCGAGGAAGAAGCGAAGAAGGCGCGCGGGCGTTTCGACGCCGAGATGGTCGGCCGCGCGGACAGCGCGCGCGTCGTGCTGCGCTGGCTGCGCGACCGCAAGCCGGTGATGCTCGGCGCCGACATGGACTACGGGCTGCGCAATTCGACGTTCGTACCCTTCTTCGGCGTGCCCGCGTGCACACTGACGGCCGTCGGCCGGCTCGCGAAGACGGGCCGCGCGCAGGTCGTGCCGTTCATCGGCGAAGTGCTGCCGAACTACCAGGGTTACCGGCTGAAGGTGTTCAAGCCGTGGGATCACTACCCGACCGGCGACGACGATCTCGACGCGCGGCGGATGAACGAATTCCTCGAAGAGCAGATTCCGCTGATGCCCGAGCAGTATTACTGGGTGCACAAGCGCTTCAAGACGCGCCCGCCCGGCGAGCCGAGCCTCTACTGAGTCGAACCGCGGGCGCGTCGTCAGAGACGCGCCTGCACCCTCGCCACTTTCGGCGCGCCTTTCGCGCGCGCCTGCCAGAGATCGTAGGCCGACTGCTGCGCCAGCCACAGATCCGCCTTCCCGCCGTTTTCCTCGCCTAGCCACGCTTCGAGACGCAGCGCCATTTCAGGCGAGATGCCGGCATGGCCGTGCAGGATGCGCGACAGCGCCGCGCGCGTGACGCCGAGCTGCGCGGCGGCTTCGGTGACGGTCAGGCCGAGCGCCGGCAAGACGTCGTCGCGCAGCGCCTCGCCCGGATGGGGCGGATTGAAGACGCGAGTCATGGCGTTGAATGACCTCAGTGATAGTCTTGATAGTTGACCAGGACGACATCCGGGCCCTCGAATCTGAACGTCAGGCGCCAGTTGACGCTCACGCTCACCGAGCAGTAACCCTCCAGCCCGCCGGCGAGGCCATGCAGGCGCCAGCCGGGTACGTTCATGTCGAACGGCTGGCTCGCCATGTCGAGACGGGCAAGCTGGCGCCGCAACCTCGGGGCATGATCCGGCCGGATGCCAGCCTTGCTCCCGTTCGTGAAAAACGCTTCCAGCCCCTTGTGCTGCCATGACTTGATCATGGGCCTCCCACACTCGAGTGCGATTCGACGGCATGGCCCACATGGCGTATAGCCAGACTATACGAATCGCCTGATTGATTTGTCAATTTGACCGGTACGAAAACACGCACGCGGCGAAACCCCGTGCACTGGCAACGCCGGGCAGCATGCCGCCGGATTCACCTGTCCCGACAACGCTCGCCACATCGCACCACCTCAATCTGCCGACTCCCTGCCCACGCGACCAGTCAGCCGATCGGCCGGCATCGCCGAGCTCCGCCGCCCGAACGACGCCCGGCGCCCCGCGCGCGCAGGACGCCCCTGTCGGCTGCATGTATCATTTGCGGTTGAGATCAGCACGACGAACGACGCCGCCCGGCATGACGGCGCGCCGCGTCCGTCGTGCCGGCCGCCCTGTTCGCCATGGAATTCCGGACCCAGTGAAACTCTCGTTCACCAAGATGCACGGCGCGGGCAACGACTTCGTCGTGCTCGACAGCTATTCGCGCGCGCTGCCGCCGCTCACCGAGGCGCAGGTGCGCGCGCTCGCCAACCGACACTTCGGCATCGGCGCCGACCAGTTGCTGCTCGTCGAGAAACCGACCGTCGACGGCGCGGATTTCAAGTACCGGATCTTCAATTGCGACGGCGGCGAAGTCGAACACTGCGGCAACGGCGCGCGCTGCTTCGTGAAGTTCGTCAGCGACCGCGGCCTGACCGACAAGCGCAGCGTGCGCGTGCAGGTGATGAAGGGCCTGATCACGTTGACGATGCAGGACAACGGCGAAGTCGTCGTCGACATGGGCGCGCCCGTGTTTGCGCCGGCGGAGGTGCCGTTCGACGCCGCGGGGCTCGACGGCCGGACGGAAGGCAACGACACGCTGTGGCCGCTCGACGTCGGCGGCCACACGCGCTGGATCTCGACGGTGTCGATGGGCAACCCGCACGCGGTGCAGGTCGTCGACGACGTCGAAGCGTATCCCGTGCTCGACGAAGGCCCGCTGATCGAGCGCCACGCCCGCTTCCCGCAGCGCGTGAACGCCGGCTTCATGCAGATCGTGTCGCGCAGCGAGGTGAAGCTGCGCGTGTACGAACGCGGCGCGGGCGAGACGCTCGCGTGCGGCACCGGCGCGTGCGCGGCGGTGGCGGCCGGCATCCGGCGCGGCCTGCTCGATTCGCCGGTGACCGTGCACACGCATGGCGGCACGCTGACGATCGGCTGGGGCGGCGCGCGCGACGAAGCCGCCGCGCTGATGATGTCCGGGCCCGCCACCACCGTGTTCGAAGGCGAGATCGACCTGAACGTCTGACCCTTCAACGTCCCGATAACCGAAGAACGCTCCAGCCACATGAACGATCGCGAAGTCGCCGACTACCTGCTCGCCAATCCCGAATTCTTCGCGCAACATGCGGAATTGCTCGCGACGATCCGTCTCGCGAACCCGCACGGCAAGGCCGCGATCTCGCTGCAGGAGCGGCAGATGGAGATGCTGCGCGACAAGAACAAGCATCTCGAGCGCCGGCTCGCCGAGCTCGTGCGCTACGGCCACGAGAACGACAGCCTGTCCGCGAAGTTCAGCCGCTGGACCGCGCGCGTGATCGCGGAACGCGACCCGTACGCGCTGCCGCGCACGATCGCCGAAGGCATCGCCGACGTGTTCGACGTGCCACAAACCGCGCTGCGCGTATGGGACGTCGCCGACACCTACGCGCAGGCCGATTTCGCGCGCCAGGTCGGCGAGGAGGTGCGCCTCTTCACGAACGGGCTGTCGACGCCGTACTGCGGCGCGAACACCGGATTCGAAGCAGCGCAGTGGCTCGCGCCCGCGCTCGCGGCGCCGGCCGCGAATGCGGCGGAAGGCGCCGAAGCCGCGCCGGCCGGCGACGGCGGCGCGGCCACGTCGGTCGCGCTGCTCGCGCTGCGCGCGCCGCTCGGCGGGACCGATGCGCCCGCGTTCGGCCTGCTCGTGCTCGGCTCGCCCGATCCGCGCCGCTTCCACGACGGGATGGCGACCGACTTCCTCGCGCAGATCGCGACGCTCGCGAGCGCCGCGCTCACGCGCCTGCTGCCGCATTGAGATCGCTCCCGCGATGACCGACGATCCGATCGCCGCCTACCTGTCGAACCTGAAACACGTCAGGCAGCTGTCGGAACACACGCTGCGTGCGTACACGCACGAACTCGACGAACTGAAGAAACTCGCCGCCGGCCGCCCGCTCGACGCGCTGACGGCCGCCGACATGCGCGGCGCGGTCGTGCGCGCGCACGCGGGCGGCTTGTCCGCTCGCTCGATCTCGCACCGGCTTTCCGCATGGCGTGCGTTCTATCGCTGGCTCGCGCAGCGCATCGAGATGCCCGCGAATCCCGTTGCCGGGGTGCGCGCGCCCAAACGCGAGAAATCGCTGCCCAAGGCGCTGTCGGTCGACGATGCGGTCGCACTCATGGATACGCCGCTGCCCGGCACGACCGAAGGCATCCGCGATCACGCGATCCTCGAGCTGTTCTATTCGTCCGGGCTGCGCCTCGCGGAACTGGTCGGGCTCGACGTCATGTACACGCAGGCCGACGGCTACCGCTCGGCCGGCTGGCTCGATCTCGCCGAAGCCGAAGTCACCGTGCGCGGCAAGGGCAACAAGGAACGCAAGGTGCCGGTCGGCCGCAAGGCGATCGAGGCGCTGAACGCGTGGCTCGCGGTGCGCGGCGAATTCGTGAAGCACGATCCGCATCCGCTGTTCGTGTCCGTGCGCGGCAACCGGATGGCGCCGGGCGTCGTGCGCGACCGCGTGAAGCGCGCGGCGCTGGCCGCGGGCATCCCCGCCAACGTTCACCCGCACGTGCTGCGCCATTCGTTCGCGACGCACGTGCTGCAGTCGAGCGGCGACCTGCGCGCGGTGCAGGAGCTGCTGGGCCACGCGAGCGTCGCCGCGACGCAGGTCTACACGTCGCTCGACTTCCAGCATCTCGCGAAAATTTACGACAGCGCGCATCCGCGCGCGAAGAAGCGCGACTGACGCGCGTTCCGCCCTACCCGCCGCGCGCGGCGGCCGGCAACGGCCGGCGCCGTCCGCGGCCCCAATCGATCCGATCATGCAAACCGTCACACTCAGACCGTCCAAGGAAAAATCGCTGCTGCGCCGGCATCCGTGGATCTACGCCAATGCGATCGACCGCGTCGACGGCACGCCCGCCCCCGGCGCGACCGTGGTCGTGCGCGCGCACGACGGCCGCTTCCTCGCGCGCGGCGCGTACAGCCCGCAGTCGCAGATCCGCGTGCGCGTGTGGAGCTTCGACGAGAACGAGCCGATCGATCACGCCTTCTTCAAGCGCCGCGTGCAGCGCGCGGTCGCGCACCGCACGACGATGGTGTCGGGCACGGGCGCGGTGCGGCTCGTGTTCGGCGAAGCCGACGGGCTGCCGGGGCTGATCGTCGACTACTACGTCGCGGACACGGCCGAGCCGGGCGCGGCGCCGCGCGGCCAGCTCGTGTGCCAGTTCATGGCCGCGGGCGTCGAGGCATGGAAGGATGCGATCGTCGCGGCGCTCAGCGGCGCGACCGGCTGCCCGAACGTGTACGAACGCTCGGACGTGTCGATCCGCGACAAGGAAGGGCTCGCGCAGACGACCGGCGTGCTCGCCGGCGACGCGCCGCCCGCGACGCTGATCGCGAACGAAAACGGCGTGCGTTATCACGTCGACGTGCCGAACGGCCACAAGACCGGCTTCTACGTCGACCAGCGCGACAACCGCGCGCTCGTCGCGCAATACGCGGACGGCCGCGACGTACTGAACTGCTTCTGCTACACGGGCGGCTTCTCGCTCGCGGCGCTCAAGGGCGGCGCGAAACGCGTCGTGTCGATCGACTCGTCGGGCGACGCGCTCGCGCTCGCGCAGCAGAACGTCGTCGCGAACGGTTTCGATCCCGACCGCGCGACCTGGCTCGACGCGGACGCGTTCAAGACGCTGCGCCGCCTCGTCGACGAAGGCGAGCGCTTCGACCTGATCGTGCTCGATCCGCCGAAGTTCGCGCCGACCCGCGACAGCGTCGATCGCGCGTCGCGCGCCTACAAGGACATCAACCTGAGCGGCTTCAAGCTGCTGCGTCCGGGCGGCCTGCTGTTCACGTACTCGTGCTCGGGCGCAATCGACATGGACCTGTTCCAGAAGATCGTCGCGGGCGCGGCCGCCGACGCGAAGGTCGACGCGCGGATCCTGAAGCGGCTCGGCGCGGGCGTCGATCACCCGCTGCTCGCCGCGTTCCCGGAAGGCGAATATCTGAAGGGGCTGCTGTTGCAAATCGTCTGATCGCCCCGATCTAGACGCACACCCGTTCGCCGGCCGTTCGTGCGCTGGCGGAACCGCGCTCTCGCCTGTCGTCCGGACGACGGGCGAGGGCTTGACAGGTATGTTTCAATGGATGGTTGTGCGCCCCGGCTCGCGAGTCGACGGCGCGACGCACCCATCCTGGTTTTGACCCCGATTCACGAACCACAGGCGACCGACATGGCCACTCCCGTCACCATCCTCACCGGCTTCCTCGGCAGCGGCAAGACGACGCTGCTCAAGCGCATCCTGAACGAACAGCACGGCATGAAGATCGCCGTGATCGAGAACGAGTTCGGCGAAGAGAACATCGACAACGAGATCCTCGTCCAGGACACGAACGAGCAGATCATCCAGATGAGCAACGGCTGCATCTGCTGCACGATCCGCGGCGACCTCGCCCGCGCGCTCGGCGATCTGGCCGCGAAGAAGCGCGAAGGCAAGCTCGACTTCGACCGCATCGTGATCGAGACGACCGGCCTCGCGAACCCGGGCCCCGTCGCACAGACCTTCTTCATCGACAGCGAGATCGCCGACGATTTCCTGCTCGACGCCGTCATCACGCTGGTCGACGCGAAGCATGCGAACGCGCAGCTCGACGAACACGAAGTGGTGCAGCGCCAGGTCGGCTTCGCCGATCGCCTGTTCATCACGAAGTCGGACCTCGTCGACGACCAGGCCGTCGCGGCGCTCAAGCACCGCCTGATGCACATGAACCCGAAGGCGACGATCAGGGTCGTGAATTTTGGCGAAGCCGACATCAAGGAAATCTTCGACCTGCGCGGCTTCAACCTGAACGCGAAGCTCGAGATCGACCCGGACTTCCTCGCCGAGGACGACCACGCGCACCATCACCACGATCACGACCATGATCACGATCACGCGGATTGCGACCACGATCACGGTCAATGCGCGCACGATCACGACCACGGCCATCACCATCACGCGCACCACGACGACAAGATCAAGTCGTTCGTGTACCGCAACGACCGTCCGTTCGACCCGAACAAGCTGGAAGACTTCCTCGGCGGCATCCTGCAGATCTACGGGGAACGGATGTTGCGCTACAAGGGCGTGCTGTACATGAAGGGCGTCGACCGCAAGGTCGTGTTCCAGGGCGTGCACCAGATGATGGGCAGCGACCTCGCCGCGAAGTGGCTGCCGGTCGAGAAGAAGACCAACAAGATGGTGTTCATCGGCGTCGACCTGCCGCAGGATCTGATCACCGACGGCCTCGACGCCTGCCTCGCCTGAGCGGTCGGCCCGGCGTCGCAGGCCTTTCGTGCGGCCGCCTTCGCGGGCGGCCGCGGGGCTTGCGGGGTGCCGTTTCCGGGCAGGGTTTCGCCGTCATCGCTTTTTCGCGATTTGCGCGTTATATTTTCTAGATATTGGCGCAGCCGACGGGGATCGACCCGATACGGCGCCCGCTTGCGATTCAGTTACAATACGTGCCCGCTGGAGTACGGCAATAACAGGCCCGGTTCTTGCAGAACCATTACCCGGGCATCGCAACCGCGCCGGATCGCCCATCCGCCACCCGGCCGCGGCCGATGCGATCTGCCGCGCAGTACCGGTTCGCCGCGCGCGCAAATCCGCGCCAGGCCTGTCCTGGTATTTGAGAACCGGTTTTCCAGAGGCTTTCGGCCCCGCGACGGCAAATCGCAAATGATTGCAAGCGGCAGTTGCGGGTAATCCCAAAGTGCAGGCACTATCTCCTGATTTGCCGCACATTGAAGAAGCAAGCAGATGACGAAGAAACTCTTGACCGAAGCCGAAATCCTGAAGATGAGCGACAAGGATTACATGAATGAGGATCAGCTCGCCTTCTTCAAAAATCGGCTCGAACAGTTGCAGGCGGACATCCTCAAGAACGCAGGCCAGACGACCGAGAACCTGCGCGAGACGGTGATCGTCCCCGATCCCGCCGACCGCGCGACGATCGAGGAAGAGCACGCGCTCGAGCTGCGCACGCGCGATCGCGAGCGCAAGCTCCTCAAGAAGGTTCAGCAGTCGCTCGCCCGCATCGATTCCGGCGACTACGGCTGGTGCGAGGAAACCGGCGAACCGATCGGCATCCCGCGCCTGCTCGCGCGTCCGACGGCCACGCTGTCGCTCGAGGCGCAAGAGCGCCGCGAGCTGCGCCAGAAGCTGTTCGGCGACTGATCGAGCGGCGTTCCGCTCCGACACGCTGCTTCCCGAAAGCGCGCGGCCTGCCGCGCGCTTTTTGTTTTTCCGGCACCGGTTCCCGGGCCGCCGGCCGATTTGCGTCCCCCTCTTGATATCCCGGCGCCCGCCCTAAAATGAAACGGACGCGCGCCGGGCCGCTCCCCGGCGCACTGCGGATTCACGCGGCGGCGCGTCGCGCCGCCCGACTCTTCCCCGTTTTTCTCAAGGAACGCAGATGGAGCAATTTCACGGCACGACCATCGTTTCGGTCCGGCGCGGCGACAAGGTCGCGCTCGGCGGCGACGGCCAGGTAACCCTCGGCAACATCGTCATGAAGGGTGGCGCGCGGAAAGTGCGGCGGATCTACAACAACCAGGTACTGGTCGGATTCGCGGGCGGCACCGCCGATGCGTTCTCGCTGCTCGATCGCTTCGAGGCGAAGCTCGAGAAGCACCAGGGCAACCTGACCCGCGCGGCCGTCGAGCTCGCGAAGGACTGGCGCACCGACCGGATGCTGCGCCGCCTCGAGGCGATGCTGATCACGGCCGACGCGACCACCACGCTCGTGATCACCGGCAACGGCGACGTGCTCGACCCGGAAGGCGGCATCTGCGCGATCGGTTCGGGCGGCGCCTATGCGCAGGCCGCGGCCCGCGCGCTCGCGGAGAACACCGAGCTGTCGCCGCGCGAGATCGTCGAGAAGTCGCTCGAGATCGCCGGCGACATGTGCATCTACACGAACCACAACCGCATCATCGAAACGATCGAGTAAGGACCGCCCCATGAGCACCATGACCCCTGCCGAGATCGTCTCGGAACTCGACAAGCACATCATCGGCCAGGCCAAGGCGAAGAAGGCCGTCGCGGTCGCGCTGCGCAACCGCTGGCGCCGCCAGCAGGTCGCCGACCCGCTGCGCCAGGAAATCACGCCGAAGAACATCCTGATGATCGGGCCGACGGGCGTCGGCAAGACCGAAATCGCACGACGCCTCGCGAAGCTCGCCGACGCGCCGTTCATCAAGATCGAAGCGACCAAGTTCACCGAAGTCGGCTACGTCGGCCGCGACGTCGACAGCATCGTGCGCGACCTGATCGAGATCTCGGTGAAGCAGACGCGCGAATCCGAGATGCGCAAGGTGCGCAGCAAGGCCACCGACCAGGCGGAAGACCGCATCCTCGACATCCTGCTGCCGCAGCCGCGCGCGGTGGGCTTCGGCGGCAATGCCGACCACGCGAACGACGACAACAACGCGACGCGCCAGACCTTCCGCAAGCGCCTGCGCGAAGGCCAGCTCGACGACAAGGAAGTCGAGCTCGACCTCGAGCAGCCGTCGGCCGGCATGGACATCATGGCGCCGCCGGGGATGGAAGAGATGACCGAGCAGATCCGCTCGATGTTCTCGAACCTCGGCAGCGGCAAGAAGCAGCGCCGCAAGGTGAAGATCAAGGAAGCGCTGAAGCTGCTGACCGACGAGGAAGCGGCGAAGATGCTCAACGACGAGGAAGTGAAGACGAAGGCCGTGCAGAACGTCGAGCAGAACGGCATCGTGTTCCTCGACGAGATCGACAAGATCACGTCGCGCAACAACGAAGGCAGCGGCGGCGAAGTGTCGCGCCAGGGCGTGCAGCGCGACCTGCTGCCGCTCGTCGAGGGCACGACGGTCAACACGAAGTACGGGATGGTGAAGACCGATCACATCCTGTTCATCGCGAGCGGCGCATTCCACCTCGCGAAGCCGAGCGACCTGATTCCCGAACTGCAGGGCCGCTTCCCGATCCGCGTCGAGCTCGATTCGCTGTCGGTGAAGGATTTCGAGGCAATCCTCGTCGCGACCGATGCCAGCCTCGTCAAACAGTACCAGGCGCTGCTCGCCACTGAAGACGTGCAGCTCGAGTTCGCCGAAGACGGCATTCGCCGCCTGGCCGAGATCGCGTACGCGGTCAACGAGAAGACCGAGAACATCGGTGCGCGCCGGCTCTACACGGTGATCGAGAAGCTGCTCGAGGAAGTGTCGTTCTCGGCCGGCAACCACGCCGGCGAGCGCGTGACGATCGACGCGCAGTATGTCGACCGTGCGCTCGGCGAAGTGTCGCAGGACGAAGACCTGTCGCGCTACGTGCTGTAACGCGCGCGGCGGCGAATGCGAAACGGGCGGCTCCTTCGGGGCCGCCCGTTTTCGTTGGGGGCGGCCGGCCGCTGCCGCCGCGCCGCTTACTGCCGCACCGGCTTCTTCGCGAGCTTGCGCTGCAGCGTGCGACGGTGCATGTTCAGCGCGCGCGCGGTTGCCGAAATGTTGTTGTTGTTCTCCGCGAGCACGCGCTGGATGTGCTCCCATTCGAGCCGGTCGACCGACAGCACGACCGGATTCTCGAGCGCCTCGTCGGCCTGCACTTCGCTCGCGTTGGTCTGCAGCGCGGCCAGGATCGACTCGATGTTCGCCGGCTTCGCGAGATAGTTGTCGGCGCCTTCCTTCACGGCCTGCACGGCGGTCGCGATGCTCGCGTAGCCGGTCAGCACGAGAATCCGCGCGTCGGGCTGCAGGTCGCACAGCGGCGCGATCAGGCTCAGCCCCGAATCGTCGCCGAGGTGCAGGTCGACGGTGATGAACTGGAACTTGCCGCCGGCCGCGAGCCGCAGCGCCGCCTCCTTGTCGTGCGCCTGCTGGACCGCGTAGCCGCGGCGCTCGAGGCCGCGCGCGAGCGTGCCCGCGAACACCTCGTTGTCGTCGATCACCAGGAAATTGTTCTCGCTCATGTGGTTTCTCCGTCTACGTGTTGGTTGAGGCGGCCGGCGCCGTGACGCGCGCCACCGGCAGGCGCAGCACCGCGCGGGTGCCGCGGCCGGGGACGCCAGCCGGGCGGCCGTCCGGCGCGGCTGCCGCTCGTTCGCTCGCGCGCTGGCCCGACGCAGCAGCGGCGTGACCGTTCGCACCGCCACCCGCGCGCCCGTTGCCGCCCGCCGCGCGCGGCGTGACATCGGACAGCTCGACCTCGCCGCCGAGGCGCGCAGCCGCGCTGAACGCAAGATACAGGCCGACCCCGTGCCCGCCCTGCGTGCTGTCGACCGGCATCGCGCCGAGCGATTCGCGCAATGCGGCCGGAATGCCGGGGCCGTCGTCGCATACTTCGAATTCGATCTGGTCGCCCGCCCGGTCGTTGTGCGCGAGCTTCGCGGCCAGCGTCACGCGGTGCGGGCTCGCCCGCGCGGCATTGTCGAGCAGGATCGTCAGGATCTGGCCGGCCGCGACCGTGTCGTCGAGCGCGACGCCAGACGGGCGCGCACCCAGCAGCTCGAACTGCACGTGCGGATGCCGCAGGCGCCAGTGCTCGACGAACGTGTCGAGCCAGTCATCCACCGGCTGGCGGCTCGCCGGCGCGCTCGCGCGACTGCGCAGCCGCGCGAGCGCCGACGTGCAGAGCGTCATCTGTTCTTCCAGCACCTTCAGGTCGCCCTCGTAGCGCGCGAGCCCCGGATCGGCGCGTGCCGCGTCGCGCAGTTCCTCCGCGAGCATCGCGATGGTCGACAGCGGCGTGCCCATCTCGTGCGCGACGGTGGCCGCCTGCACGCCGAGCGCGACCGCCCGCTCGTCGCGCAGCAGGTGCGCCTGCGCCTCGCCGAGCGCCGCATCGCGCTGGCGCAGCGCGTTCGACATGCGCGCGACGAACCATGCGATCAGCCCGACGCTGACCATGAAGTTCGCCCACATCCCGGTGCGGTAGTAGTCGAACAGGTTCGCCGGGTTATCCATGTTGAGCGGCACCGAATCGAAGCCGAGCGCCGCATAGCACGCGACCGCGAACGCCGCGAGCCAGATCATCAGGTGCCACGGCAGCACGGCCGCCGCGATCGCGAGCGACGGCAGGTACAGCGACACGAACGGGTTGGTCGTGCCGCCCGACAGGAACAGCAGCGCCGACAATGCGCCGAGGTCGACCCACAGCTGGCCGAGCAGCTCGAAATTGGTCTCGGGCCGCGCGCGCAGCACGCGCACCCAGGTCAGCGCGTTGAAAACGATTTCGAGCGCGATGACCATCAGCATCGCCGGCAGCGGCAGATGCACGCCGAAATAGGTCTGCACGACGCCGATCGTCACGAGCTGGCCGATGATCGCGAGATTGCGCAGCCAGAACAGGTGACTGAGGTTGACGCGCCCGGTGGTGGTGATTCGTTGCATCCGAGCAGTTTACCCGTTTAGCGCCCGGCGCCTCTACCGGGGGCCGGATCGGTGAGGACGAACGGAGCACCGGGCGAGCCGGCGTTGCATCGGGTTGCACGGGCCGGCAACCGTCAGCCGGCCGCACCGGCCATGCGTTGCGCGATCTCGTCGGCGAGGCACTCCGGACAGCGGCAACGCGTACCGGCTGCCGGCGGCGCGCCGCCGGGCAGGGCCGGCATCGACGCACACCAGCACTCGAACGGCTGCGTGCCGGCGCCGCAGTCGAAGCCGCGCCCGCAGTGCGGGCAACGCGCTCGGCGCGGGGTCGAACGGGTGGCGGCGGCGGAATCGGTCATGGCTCAAGCGTGAAAGCGGGCATGCACGTCGCCCTACGCGACAAGCATAGCGCGGCACACGGATTTTGCACGTCTGCCGTCCGGCCGATGCGTGCCGCCGACACCGCCGCACGCGCCGGGCGTCGCCCGGCTCGCGCCGCTGGCGCGGAGCCCGCCGCGGGGGCCGGCTCAGAGCCCGGCTCAGAGCCCGGCGCAGGGTTCGGCCGCAGGGTCCGGCGCCATGGCCGGCGGGCCGCCGCGCGTGGCGCCGGGCCCGCGCGATCGGCCGTCCGGCCAGCCCAAAAACCCGATGCTGCGCTGCGCCACTCCTGTACAATTCGCCCTGTTTCAACCGTTCCCAGCCAGAGCCGCCGCCATGTCCGAGCCCATCGACCTCTCGCAGATCGCCCCCACGCTGAAAGCAGAAATCCTCGCCGAGGCGCTGCCGTACATCCGCCGCTACCACGGCAAGACCGTGGTGATCAAATACGGCGGCAACGCGATGACGGAAGAGCGGCTCAAGCAGGGTTTCGCGCGCGACGTGATCCTGCTGAAACTGGTCGGCATCAATCCGGTGATCGTCCACGGCGGCGGTCCGCAGATCGATCATGCGCTGAAGAAGATCGGCAAGGCCGGCACCTTCATCCAGGGCATGCGCGTCACCGACGAAGAAACGATGGAAGTCGTCGAATGGGTGCTGGGCGGCGAAGTCCAGCAGGACATCGTGATGCTGATCAACCACTTCGGCGGCCATGCGGTGGGCCTGACGGGCAAGGACGGCGGCCTGATCCATGCTCGCAAGCTGCTGATGCCGGACCGCGACAATCCGGGCCAGTACATCGACATCGGCCAGGTCGGCGAAGTCGAGGCGATCAACCCGGCGGTCGTGAAGGCGCTGCAGGACGACGCGTTCATCCCGGTGATCTCGCCGATCGGCTTCGGCGAGGACGGCCTCTCGTACAACATCAACGCCGATCTGGTCGCGGGCAAGCTCGCCACGGTGCTGAACGCCGAGAAGCTGCTGATGATGACCAACATCCCTGGCGTGATGGACAAGGACGGCAACCTGCTGACCGACCTGTCGGCGCGCGAGATCGACGCGCTGTTCGAGGACGGCACGATCTCGGGCGGCATGCTGCCGAAGATCTCGTCGGCGCTCGACGCGGCGAAGAGCGGCGTGAAGTCGGTGCACATCGTCGACGGCCGCATCGAGCACTCGGTGCTGCTGGAAATCCTGACCGAGCAGCCGTTCGGCACGATGATCCGCTCGCATTGAGCGCGCGCCGCAAAACCACCTGTCCCGACCTGCCGGCGTCGCTGCGACGCCGGCGCATCTCCCGCAGCCGGCCGCGCGCCGGCTCGCCTGTCTGGCTGTTCGATCTCGACAACACGCTTCATCACGCATCGCACGCGATCTTCCCGGAGATCAACCGCGCGATGACGCAATACATCATCGACGCGCTCCACGTCGGGCGCGTCGAAGCCGATCGCCTGCGCACCGGCTACACGCAGCGCTACGGCGCCGCGCTCCTCGGCCTTGCGCGCCATCATCCGATCGATCCGAACGACTTCCTGCGGGTCGTGCACACGTTTTCCGACCTGCCCGCGATGCTGCGCGCCGAGCGCGGCCTCGCGCGCATCATCGCCGCGCTGCCGGGCCGCAAGTTCGTGCTGACCAACGCGCCCGAGAACTACGCGCGCGCGGTGCTGCGCGAGCTGCGCATCGAACGGCTGTTCGAGCGCGTGATCGCGATCGAGCACATGCGAGACCGGCGTGCGTGGCGCGCAAAGCCCGATCACACGATGCTGCGCCGCACGCTGCGCGCCGCGCACGCGCGGCTCGCCGACGCGATCCTCGTCGAGGATACCCGCAGCCACCTGAAGCGCTACAAGCGCCTCGGCATCGGCACCGTATGGATCACGGGCCACCTGCCGGGTCATCTGCCGAACATCGGCCGGCCGCATTATGTCGATCAGCGCATTCGTTCGTTAAAATCGCTGCGACTGGGCACACGATCGGGGCGACAAAAATGCAGCCGACTTACCCGCAGGACCAAGCCGTAACGGAGGACCAGGCCACGCCGTCCCGCCCGCGCCCGAAGCCGGGCGAGCGGCGCGTGATGATCCTGCAGACGCTCGCCGCGATGCTGGAGGCGCCGAAGCCCGAAAAAATCACGACGGCCTCGCTCGCGGCCCGGCTCGACGTGTCGGAAGCCGCGCTGTACCGGCACTTCTCCAGCAAGGCGAAGATGTACGAAGGGCTGATCGAGTTCATCGAGCAGGCGCTGTTCGGCCTCGTCAACCAGATCGTCGCGAGGGAGCCGAACGGCGTGCTGCAGGCACGCACGATCGCGCTGACGATGCTCAATTTCGCCGCGAAGAACCCCGGCATGACGCGCGTGCTGACCGGCGAGGCGCTGGTCGGCGAGGACGAGCGGCTCACCGAGCGCGTGAACCAGCTCGTCGACCGAATCGAGGCGACCGTCAAGCAGTGCCTGCGGGTCGCGCGCACCGAATCCCAGGCGCCCGACGGCGCGGCGCCGTTCGTGCTGCCGGCCGATTACGATCCCGCCGCGCGCGCAAGCCTGCTCGTCAGCTATGTGATCGGCCGGTGGCATCGCTTTGCAAAAGGCGGGTTCCAGAAGCCGCCCGGGGAACAGGCCGATGCGCATTTGCGGTTGATTCTGCAGTGATGCCCGGCGCGCACGCGCAAATCGACGCACGATCCGGCACATCCACGTAACGGCCGCCCACCACTGAATCAAGCGCCATTTCCGGTTTGAGCGGCCCGATGCAGGCCACGCCCATCCATGCGCACTTTGCCCGGGCGTCGTCAGCCTTTGTGACGATCGACACGGCTGACGAACGAACCGATGCAGCCACGCACTTGAATGGGCGCCATTAATTATCAGGATTCCTCTTTATTAACCTGCATCTGTGGCGCCCGCTCAAGGCCACATCCCGCCAGCATTCGCCGCCAACTCGCCCGGGCGTTCGCAACGCCCCCCCTCAACCCCACTGAATGCCCCCTGCCCCGCTCCGACTGCACCCGCGCCCAGCGACGATGTGCACCGAGCCCGTATGTCTGACGATTTTTAAAAGAACTTAGTACTTGACCTAATAAATCCACAAGCAGATTAGTAATCGTCCAATTCTTTCAACTCCCTTAAAAATCAACAATATTCCCGTTTCCTGTCGCCGCTTCAGTTCCGTTTCAACGACGTCGACAGGCAGCGTTCAGGAAACGTCGGTGCGTCGTCCTACGACGCAGGACTCCTTACTAATGGGTACTTTCATGTCCAAAAAAGCACTTCCCATCCTGATGGCGACAGCGGGCCTCCTGGCTGTTGCTTCGTCGGCCCAGGCAGCCGACGGCACGATCACGATCACCGGCGAGATCACCGCTCAGACCTGCAACATCTCCGGCGACGGCGGTGGCAAGGACTTCACGGTCACGCTGCCCAACGTGTCGACTTCGGCACTGTCCGCGCCAGGCTCGACGGCCGGCCGCAAGCCGTTCCGCATCGCACTGTCGAACTGCTCGCCGAACTCGGGCAATGCATCGGTGTACTTCGAGCCGGGCACGACCGTCAACGCGCAGACGGGCCAGCTGTTCAACGCAACGGGTGATGCGAAGAACGTCGAGGTCGGCCTGCTGAACAAGGACGGCTCGAACATCAAGCTCGGTGCGGCGCAAGCGCAGCAAAACTCGCAGGTCGTTCCGATCTCCGGCGGCGCGGCAACCCTCGACTACTACGCGCAGTACGTCGCAACCGGCGGTTCCGCCACGGCCGGCTCGGTCGGCACGTCGGTCATGTACTCGGTCTCGTATCAGTAATCCGGTCTCGCGACCGGCGGCCCGTGCGCATCCATGGCAGCGCACGGGCCGCGCCCGACCGACGGGACGCGATCTGTCTATCTACAAGGAGAATTCGGTGATGGTGATGCCAATCAACTGGCGCTCGAGCGTCGGTGCCGCAGCGCTGGTCGCATCGATGTCCGGCATGGGCGCGGCGGACGCGAGCGTGGTCATCAGCGGGACACGCGTGGTCTATCTGGAGAACGAGCGCGAAGTCACGGTCAAGTTGACCAACAATGGCGACAGACCGTCACTCGTGCAGGCCTGGGTGGACGACGGCAACGCGAATGCGCTGCCTGACGATTCGAAAGTGCCGTTCACGCTCACCCCGCCGTTGTTCCGCCTCGATCCGAACAAAGGCCAGAGCCTGCGGCTGATCTACACGAAGGAACCGCTCGCGCAGGACAAGGAAACGCTGTACTGGCTCAACGTCCTCGACGTTCCGCCACAGGCCACCGACGATCCGGACGCCCCCAACTTGCTGCAGCTCGCGTTCCGTTCGCGCATCAAGCTGTTCTTCCGTCCTGCCGCACTGCAAGGCGTGGCCGACGAGTCCGCGGAGAAGGTGACCTGGAACTTCGCGCCGAAGGCCGACGGTGGCTATGCATTGCAGGCGAAGAACCCGACGCCCTACCACGTGACGTTCACCAGGCTGACCGTCAAGTCCGGCGGCGCAACGTGGAGCAACGACAAGGGCGGCATGGTCAAGCCAGGCGCCACCGAGCAGTTCGACGTCGGCAACGTGCCGTCGCTGCCTGGCGGAGCGATCGAGGTCGACTACACGTTCCTCAACGACTACGGCGGCGGCGTCGAAGGCAACTACGCGCCAAGGAAAGCACACTGACGCCCCTCGCCCGTCCCTGACTCAACCCGTCGCTGGCACGCCGACGCAGCAATCGCATCGGCGCAGGTAATCCGTCGTTCGCATCATGCAGATGCGGCATTAATACATCTCATTCATGCGAACAAATTATCGGCACCGAACACTCGACGCGCCACCGCGTTTCCCGCTCAAACCGGGCTATCTGCTCGTCACGGCGGCGCTCAGCAGCTGGGCTGCCGACACGCTCGCCGCACCGGCGGACGGTCTCGAAGTTGCGCAGGTTCAGTTCAACGACACGCTGATGATGAAGCCGCGCGGGCAGCGGCTCGACCTCGATCGTTTCTCGAAGGGCAATCCGGTGCCGGCGGGCGACTATCTGGTCGATCTCTACGTCAACGGCACGTGGAACGGCCGTTCGACGGTACGCTTCAGCGCGGCCCAAGGCGCGGACAACGCGACGCCATGCTTCGATCGCGCGCTCGTGACCCGGCTGGGCCTGGACGATCAGGCGCTGACCGACACCGGACGCGCCGAACTGGCCCGCGTGCTGGCAGGAGCATGCACGGACGTCGACAAGCTGGTCGCCGACGCGACGGTCGAATTCGACATGTCGGAACTGCGCCTGAACGTGAGCGTTCCGCAGGCGGCGCTGCTGCGCAATCCGCGCGGCTACGTGAGCCCGGAGCTGTGGGACGACGGCGTACCGAGTGCGACGCTCAAGTACAACGCGAACGCGTACCGCAACGCGTCGTCGGGTTACGCAACCACGCAGGCGTACTTGGGGCTGAATGCGGGCGTGAACGTCGGGAACTGGCATTTCCGGCACAACGGCTCCTATACGTCGCAATCGCAGGGCGAGAACCGCTATCAAGCGCTGAACACGTACGTTCAGCGCGACCTGCCGGCCTGGCGCAGCCAGTTGAAGATCGGCGAGACGTACACCGACGGCACGCTGTTCAACAGCGTGGGCATGCGAGGCGTCACGCTCGAGACCGACGATCGCATGCTGCCCGATTCGATGCGCGGCTATGCACCGGTGATTCGCGGCGTCGCGACCAGCAACGCGCACGTCACCGTCGCGCAGAACGGCGCCGTGCTGTACGAAACGAACGTCGCGCCGGGGCCGTTCGAAATCAACGACCTGTACGCGACGGGCTACGGCGGCAACCTGCTCGTCACCGTCACCGAGGCCGACGGCAAGAAACGCAGCTTCACGGTGCCCTATTCGGCCGTCGTGCAATCGCTGCGCCCTGGCGTCTCCCGCTTCGGCATCGCACTCGGCCAATTGCGCGAGCCGCAACTCGATCGTCATCCGAATTTTGCTCAGGCCACCTATCAGCGCGGCATCAGCAACCTGATGACGGGTTACGTCGGCGCGATCGTCGCTGAAAACTATCTGGCCGGGCTGGTCGGCGCGGCGTTCAACACGCCGGTCGGCGCGCTCGCCGTCGACGTCACGCACGCCAGTGCGCGCATCGCGAGCGTGTCGGCGACGAGTGGGCAAAGCGTGCGCGTGAGCTACAGCAAGTCCGTCGAGGCGACCGGCACGAACATCGCAGTCGCCGCGTATCGCTACTCGTCCCGCGGCTACTGGGAGCTGCGCGACGCGATGTACGCTCGCGAACAGGCGGCAGCAGGCGCAGATCCGAACAACGCCTACCGGCAACGCAACCAGGTTCAATTGACGCTGAACCAGACGCTCGGCGAAGGGCGCGGCAGCCTGTTCGCCGTGGGCTCGACTTCCAGTTACTGGAATCGCAAGGGCACGACGACGCAGTTCCAGCTCGGCTACAACAACAGCCTGCGGATCGGCGGCGTCAACCTGAGTTACAACCTATCCGTTTCGCGGCAGCGCGACGGCTACACGGGCCGCCTGAACAACCAGGTGTACGCCAACGTGACGGTTCCGCTCGGCCGGCGGTCGTACGCGCCGACACTGTCCTCGAGCATCGCGCACGACAGCAATGGCGGTGCGACCGGGCAAATGTCGCTGACCGGTTCCGTCGGGCAGTCCAATGCGTTCTCGTATGGGGTCAACGTCAACACCGGTGGGCGCACGACTTCGGGCGGCGGCAACGCGCAGTATCGCAGCCCGTTTGCGACGCTCTCGGGCAGCGCGAGCGGTGGCAACGGCTACTCGAGCGTGTCCGTCGGCGTGTCGGGTGCTGTCGTCGGCCATGCGGGCGGCCTCACGCTCGCCAACGACCTCGGAGAAACGGCTGCGATCGTCGAGGCGAAGGATGCCGTCGGCGCGCGCGTCACGAACGGCACGGACATCCGGATCAACCGGCGCGGCTATGCGGTGCTCCCGTACCTGACGCCGTACCAGATGAACACCATCGAGCTCGATCCCAAAGGCATTCCTCTCGATGTCGAAATGATCTCGACCAGCGAACGGATCGCGCCGCGCGCGAATTCGGTCGTGAAGGTTCGCTTCGCGACGGTCAGCGGGCGAGCGGCGTTGTTGACAGTGCGCCAGCCGAACGGGGCGCCGCTGCCATTCGGGACCAGCGTTACTGACAGCGAAGGCAAGCATGTCGGGACCGTGGGGCAAGGCGGACACCTGTTCGTCCGAGGCGCGGAAGAAACCGGCATGCTCACGGCGAAATGGGGCAATCGATCCACGGACAGCTGCGCATTCACCTATCAGTTACCGATCAAGGACGTGAAGGGTGTCGCTTATGCGCGTACCGATGCGGTCTGTGACTACAGCGTGCCGAAGGCCCACACGCCCGTCGATACGATCGAGCCGAGTGCGTTGCCGCATACCGGTGCAGAGACTCGCCTGATCGAACGCAAGGGCGTCGCGAGCAGCGTCCGCAGCAACGCAAGCGCCGATGCTCTGAATGGAGAGAAATTTAAATGAAATTCCATGTTAACAATCGAGCGATCGACGCACTTAAATTCATTATCTTTATATTTATTTCATGGATAGGCGTCAATCATCATGCGCACGGACAAATATGCAACTTTCCGGGCAACAATAATGCATCCAGCTTTCCGCATTTCACTTTCAATAATCCGTCACTTCCATTCGACGCACCGGACGGAGCAGTGCTTGCAACAGCGATAATCGAACAGCCATTCGAATGCCAGGCTGCGCCGGGCGACATTGGAGGTTACAGCCTCGAATACACTCCCATGCTGCATGCAACACAGTTCCCCGACGTTGGCAGATATGGCGGATCGGGCAATATGCACTGGTACGTTGGTTATCGGGTAACCAATATGACCACCGGAAAGGTATTCAATACATCTGGTCTTCAGGAGTGGGCCCCGCCAATTACGTCCACCAAACCAGTTACGGGTTCGTTCCGAGCAAAGATAGAACTGGTAAAAATAAGTGACAACCTATACAACGTAAAAGAATGGCCCTATGGACCACTACAAATTGGCCATTTCAGGATCAAAAAACGAGCGCAGCCCGACGTATACAACTACCGATATTTAACGCTTGGATCAAAACGCGAAAATATTAAACCCATGCCAGAGAGTTGCACCATCGTGAATTCTTCGGTGGACGTGCGATTGCCGCCGGTCAGTTCGGGCAAGCTGAGTTATGTGGGCGCTTCCGCAGGTGAGACGGGTTTCAACATCGGACTGAATTGCAGGTCCGGCTCGAATGTATACGTGACCTTGACGGATCTGACCGACCCAGGCAACACAGGTGACCAGTTGACGCTGACCCAGGATTCGACGGCGAAAGGCGTGAAGTTGCGCATATCGCGAAATGGGCAGCCGGTTCGCTATGGTCCCGATTCGCGTCTTCCCGGCAATCCGAACCAGTGGTATGTCGGCCCGTCGGTTTCAACGTCGAATATTCCGCTGACCGCGCAATACATCGCCGACGGTCCGGTATCCGGTGGAACCGTGAAGGGAGTCGCCACGTTCACCATGAGCTATCAGTGATCGCGCGGGTCCCTTGTTATCCCGAATTCCAGGGTAGCGATGCGTGTTCGAGACGAAGTCGCGCAACGCAAGATTTCCCCGGCAAGCCGCCGACAGGCGGCTGAAACAGGCTTCTGGTTAGCAATCCGAAGGGGCTGAATCAGGAGGCCATCGAAGGAAGAAGTCGCGAGTCACGGAAGGTACCGCGAAGTCGGCGGCAGGGACTCGACGACGGAATCCGCTTTTCTACTCACGTACTAAAGGAATTGACATGAAACTCGCATTCTCCAGCATCGCCGTTCTCACCGTCGCTGCCGCGGCAGCAATGCCTGCCGTATCGCACGCCGCGGACGGCACGATCACGATCAACGGCAAGATCGGCACGCAGACCTGCACGATCGACGGCAATGGAACCAGCGGCAAGGACCTCACTGTCGCGCTGCCGAAGGTGTCCACGTCGTCGCTCGCGTCAGGTGGTGCGACGGCCGGGCGCACGCCGTTCAAGATCGGCCTGAAGAACTGCTCGCCGTCGACGGGGAACGTCTACACGCACTTCGAGCCGGGCACCACGGTCAACTCGACGACTGGCCAGCTGCTCAATGCATCGGGCACCGCAAAGAACGTCGAAGTCGGTCTGCTCAACGGCGATGCCACCAACATCGGCGTCGGCAAGGCCGATGAAAACTCGAAGGCGGTCGCGCTGGCGAACGGCTCCGCGGAACTCCCGTACTATGCACAGTACGTCGCAACCGGTGGCCCCGCAGGTCAGGGGACGGTGAATACGTCTGTGATGTACTCGATCATGTACCAGTAAGAAACGGCGATCCGGCGCGCGTCCCGCGTGCGCCGGTTCGTTCCCGGGGCGCGACAGGATGCGCGCCCCCGCCTTCCGATGGCTGTCGTATACACACAGTCGCTCGGCGGCCGTCCATTCGCGCCCGGACAACTTCGGCACTCGCGCGGCCAGCACAGCACACCATTCGTTTCGCATCGCCCCCGCCAATCGGCTGGAAACATGCACGCCCGATCGCGTGCATCCGTCCAGTACGCCATCCGCTCTCGTCGAATACCCCGCAGGCAATCACGACCGATCGAATAGCGCGCGTCGAAAGATCCGCACATTTCGCGCGTGCTCCGTGCCGCCGCCCGCCAGGCAGGCAACCGCAAAAATTCGAACTCGTCCAATTTCAAAATAGCCTTAACAAGATCATCTTCATCTACTTGAGATAAATTAAGGTGATCAGGTGAACCGCAGTCATTTCACTTTTTTTCACGCGCGCATCGGCCGGCGTGTCTTGCATTCCGCGCTGCTTGCCGGCGCGGCAATGCCGTGGGCGTCGACGGCGCAGGTCGTCGGCGGCGGCCCGCAACGCGCGGACGGCATCACGCTCGAAGTCGCACCGGGTGACTATTCGACGACCGAATCCGCCAAGGCAGTGCTTTCCGCCGTCAACGGCGGGACGCTGACGACCCTCGGCAAGACTCGCCTGTTCACGACCGGCTACGGCTCGGCCGGCGCTGCCGCAGAGGGCACCGGGTCGCGCGTCGTGCTGCGCGATACGGAAATCCGTACGCGCGGCGGATCGAGCTCAGGCATCGAGCTTCGTTACGGCGGCAGCGCATCCGCCGAGCGCATCTCCATCGATACCGACGGCGACTACGCGCACGGCACATTCATCGACGGCACCAACGGCCGGCTGTCGCTCTCCGACAGCGTGATCGTGACGCGCGGCAAGGACGCATCGGGCATCGCGACGATCCTGGTTCCGGGTGGCACGATCGACGTGGCCGACACGCTGATCCGCACCCTGTTCGGGACCGGCCTGTCCCTCAGCTACGGCGGCGTCCGGGCCACGCTGAAGCGCACCGATATCCGCACCGATGGCGACTATGGGTCGGTGCTGTACATGCCGGGCGCATCCACCGTCGCCTTCAGCGACTCGCATCTCGAAACGAGCGGATACGCGGCGCTCGGCGTGGATACCCGCGAGGGTAGCGTCGAGCTCGAACGCACGGGCGTCGTCACGCACGGCATCAGTTCGCACGGCCTTTACGCGTCGAAGGAGTACACCGACACACCCTTCATCGACGCCACCGATACGGACGTGACGACCACCGGCAAAGGCTCCATCGGCGTGGTCGCCCGGCTCGGCGGCAAGGTCGCGATGACACGCGGCGACATCGTGACGAGCGGTGAACGCTCGCTCGGCGCGCTGTCGGCCGGCGCGGGCTCCGTCGCCTCGCTCGCCGATACGAGCGTCGAGACGCACGGCACCGCAGCCTCCGCGTTGTATGCGAGTGTCGGCGGCGCCGTCGATCTGCTGCGCAGCGACGCCCGCACGACCGGCGCCGGCGCCTATGGGGCGGCCGTCTACGGCGGCACGCTAACGATCGACGACGGCACGCTCGTCAGCGAGCGCCATGGTGCGATCGACGCAGCCGATGCAACGGTCACGCTGAAAAACGGCACACGCGCGATCGGCGGCAACGGCAAGCTGCTGTCCGTCCATGCCGAGTCGGGTGAGCCCGTGCGCCTGACGCTCGACACGAACGCCGTAGCGGACGGCGACATCGTCAACCATCCGGCCGACGACGGCAGCCCGACGCCCGCCGTCACCGACGTCGCGCTGTCGAACGCGTCCGCATGGACCGGCGCGACCGACGCCGTCCGCACACTGGCGCTCGAGGCGGACAGCCTCTGGACCATCACCGGCGACTCGTCGGCCGGCACCGTCGCGCTGAACGATTCGACGATCGCATTCGACGCGCCGCTGGCCGGTGTGCCGCCGACGCCGCGCACGCTCGTGGTGACGGGCGACTATGCGGCGCGCAACGGCAAGCTGGTCCTCCATACGACGCTGCAGGACGATGCGTCGCCCACCGACCGCCTCGTGATCGACGGCGGCCACGCATCGGGCGACACCGGTATCGTCGTGAAGCGCGCGGGCGGCGACGGCGCGGCGACGACCATCGGCATCCCGCTCGTCGAAACGCGCAATGGCGGCACGACAGATGCGACTGCGTTCACGCTCGATGCAGCGTCGGACGGCTACCGGACCGGCTTCGGCACGTTGTCGGCAGGCGGCTACGATTACATGCTCAAACGTGGCGGCGATGGCGGACAGGCGGAAGACTGGTATCTCGTCTCCGCGGCAAAGCCACAGCCGCCGGAACCGCCCGATCCGCCGGCTCCACCGATCGAGCCGGAAGTCATCCCCCCGCCTCCGCGCGCCGCCGCCCCGGAACCCGACGCGTATCTGGCAAACGCGGATGCCGCAGCGACGATGGCGATTCATTCGCTGCATCAGCGCAACGATCGCTCGCTACGCACCGAAGCCACAGGCCCGCTCGACGGCGCCATCTGGCTGCGTGCCGAAGGCCAGACGACATCGATGTCCGGCGGCAACCGCAGCGTGTCGGGCAACGGTCGCCTGATTCACGCGGGCGCAGACCTGCTCCGCTTCGACGACGGCCGTGGCGGCAGCGTGCGCATCGGCGCAATGGGCATGTACGGCAGCCAGACCAACTGGTCGACACGCCCGCTGTGGAATGCGATCGAGGGGCGTGTCACGAACGCCACCGCGCGCGGCAGCGTGGCCGGCTACAACGTCGGTGTGTACGGCACGTGGTACGGCAGCCGCGACATCCTGACCGGCCCTTATGTCGATGCCTGGTTCATGTACGGCGCCTACGCGAACAGCGTCGGCGGCAGCCTTGCGGCCGATTCGTACCGGTCGCGCACCGTGACCGGCTCGATCGAGACCGGCTATTCACTCGGGTTCTACGAGCGCGGCGACACGCGGTTCTTCGTCGAGCCCGAAGCGCAACTCGTCGTGACCGACTATCGCGCGGACGCGCACGGCACCGCCGGTGGCCGCCTCGACGGCCAGGGCGCCACCGACGTGCTCACCCGCCTCGGCGTACGCGTGCACGGCGTGACCGCGATGTCGCCCGGCCGCGAGCTGCGCCCGTTCATCGAGGCGAACTGGTGGCACGGCCCCGGCTCGCGCACGCTGACGCTCGACCGCAATGCGTTCTCGTTCAGCGTGCCGCGCGACCGCGCGGCGTTCCGGGTCGGCGCGACGGGCCAGGTGTCGAAGCGCTTCGCGATATCGGCGAGCCTCGGCGTGGAGGCAAACCTGTCCGACTATGCGGTGGTCAAGGGCGAGCTGGCCGCGAAGTATCGCTGGTGACGGGGCGCGCCTGGCGCCGTCTGTTCCCCACGCAGGCGGTTCCGGGCGGCCCGGCGGGTCCACAGGGCCGGGCCGCCGGCCGCCCAGCAAACCTCCCGAATCCGCGCCCCGCAATTTCCGCTATACTTTGCCGACTTGCCGCCCCCTTGGCGGCAGGCCGGAAGCGCGCCGATTTGCTGACTCGATTGCGGGCGCGCGAACCGGCCGGGGCCTTGACGCGTCGATGCGTCGTTCCCCGGCGGTTCACTACAAATGCGGCTAAAGAGGTCGTCAGCCGCGCACCTTCGACTCCGCGCCTCGCCGACACCATTTAGCCGCCCAGTCATATGGCATAAGGCGGAACGAATGGAATCGATCGGCATCGTCGCTCCACAGACCATGCACTTCGCCGAACCGCTGCGCTTGCAAAGCGGCAGCGTGATCGGCAACTATCAGCTCGTCGTCGAGACGTACGGCGAGCTCAACGCCGCGCGCTCGAACGCGGTGCTCGTCTGCCACGCGCTCAACGCGTCGCACCACGTCGCCGGCGTCTACGCGGACGATCCGCGCAGCACCGGCTGGTGGGACAACATGGTCGGCCCCGGCAAGCCGCTCGACACCAACCGCTTCTTCGTGATCGGCGTGAACAACCTCGGGTCGTGTTTCGGCTCGACCGGCCCGATGAGCATCGATCCGTCGACCGGCAAACCGTACGGCGCGCGCTTCCCCGTCGTCACCGTCGAGGACTGGGTGCACGCGCAGGCGCGCGTCGCCGACGCGTTCGGCATCGAGCGCTTCGCCGCCGTGATGGGCGGCAGCCTCGGCGGGATGCAGGCGCTCGCGTGGAGCCTGATGTATCCGGAGCGCGTCGCGCACTGCATCGACATCGCGTCGACACCGAAGCTGTCCGCGCAGAACATCGCGTTCAACGAGGTCGCGCGCTCGGCGATCCTGTCCGATCCCGACTTCCACGGCGGCGACTACTACGCGCACGGCGTGAAGCCGAAGCGCGGCCTGCGCGTCGCGCGGATGATCGGCCACATCACGTACCTGTCCGACGACGACATGGCCGAGAAATTCGGCCGTGCGCTGCGCCGCGCGGACGGCGCGCTCGACGCGTACAACTTCAGCTTCGACGTGGAGTTCGAGGTCGAGTCGTACCTGCGCTATCAGGGCGACAAGTTCGCCGACTACTTCGACGCGAACACCTACCTGCTGATCACGCGCGCGCTCGACTACTTCGATCCGGCGAAGGCGTTCGACGGCAACCTGACGGCCGCGCTCGCGCACACGCAGGCGAAATACCTGATCGCGAGCTTCTCGACCGACTGGCGCTTCGCGCCGGCGCGTTCGCGCGAGATCGTGAAGGCGCTGCTCGACAACAAGCGCACGGTCAGCTACGCGGAAATCGACGCGCCGCACGGCCACGACGCGTTCCTGCTCGACGACGCGCGCTATCACAACCTGCTCCGCGCGTATTACGGACGAATCGCCATCGAGGTGGGGGCATGAACCAGCAAGCACTGAATTCCCTGTCCGCCCGCGCGGACTTCCGCGCGATCGCCCGCTGGGTCGAACCGCGCGCGACCGTGCTCGACCTCGGCTGCGGCGACGGCTCGCTGCTGTCGCTGCTGTCGGAAGAACTCGACGTGTCCGGCTACGGGATCGAACTGAACGACGCGGGCGTGCTCGCCAGCGCGAAGAACGGGATCAACGTGATCCAGCAGAACCTCGAGGACGGCCTGCGACTGTTCGAGGATCACAGCTTCGATTTCGCGATCCTGTCGCAAACCCTTCAGACGATCCATCAGACGGCCGCGATCCTGCGCGAAACCGCGCGCGTCGGACGCGAATGCATCGTGTCGTTCCCGAACTTCGGCTACTGGGCGCACCGGTTGTCGGTGCTGCGCGGCCGGATGCCGGTGTCGAAGTCGCTGCCTTACCAGTGGCACAACACGCCGAACGTCCGGGTGCTGACGATCAAGGATTTCGAGGCGCTCGCGCCCGAAGTCGGCGTCACGATCCTCGACCGCATCGTGCTGCACGAAGGCCAGCCGATTCGATGGGGAGCGAACTGGCGTGGTAGTCTTGCTGTCTATCGCGTCAAGCGCAGCTGAGCCGGGGGGCCGTTGACGGACGCCGACGGCCCGCACGCACGTACGGCCGCGCTCCTGTGCTACCCGCGCCGCCGCCTGCGCTGCCGCCGCCATCAGTCAACGCTACCCAGTTTCCGTCCATGTCCAAAACGCCACACGAGGCGCCCGCACTCACCGCTCACGAGGATCACCCCGGCTGGCGCGCCTATCTGAACACGCACATGCTGATCTGCGTGTTCCTGGGCTTCACGTCGGGGCTGCCCCTGTTCACGCTCGTCTACCTCGTGCAGGCATGGCTGCGCTCCGAGGGCGTGAACCTGAAGGAAATCGGCCTGTTCGCGCTGATCCAGTTCCCGTATACGTGGAAGTTCCTGTGGGCGCCGCTGATGGACCGCTACATCCCGCGCCTGCCCGGCTGGCGGCCGGGCCGCCGGCGCGGCTGGATGCTGCTCACGCAGGTGCTGGTCGCCGGCGCGATCGCCGCGCTCGGCTTCGTGTCGCCGCGCGACTCGATCTGGACGGTCGCCGCGCTCACGACGCTCGTCGCGTTCTTCGGCGCAAGCTCCGACATCGTGATCGACGCCTATCGCCGCGAACTGCTGCGCGACACCGAGCAAGGCCTCGGCAACGCGGTGCACGTGAACGCATACAAGCTCGCCGCGCTGATCCCCGGCTCGCTGGCGCTGATCCTGTCCGACCACATGCCGTGGGACGCCGTGTTCGCGCTCACCGGCGCGTTCATGCTGCCGGGCATCCTGATGACGCTGCTCGTGCGCGAACCAGAAGTCGTCGGCGCGCCGCCGCGCAACCTGCGCGACGCGATCGTGCTGCCGTTCCGCGAATTCATCCAGCGCGACGGCTGGAGCGGTGCGCTGCTCGTCATCGCGTTCATCTTCCTGTTCAAGATCGGCGACACGATGGCCACCACGCTGTCGACGTCGTTCTTCCTCGACATCGGCTTCACGCGCACCGAGATCGGCATCGTCGCGAAGACCACCGCGCTCGTCGCGAGCGTCGCCGGCGGCATCATCGGCGGCGTCTGGCTCGTGAAGATCGGGATCGGCCGCGGGCTGTGGATCTTCGGCGCGCTGCAGATGGTGTCGACGCTCGGCTTCGCGTGGCTCGCGCAACTCGGCCCCGGCTCGCCTGTGCTCGCGATGCTGTACGACTTCACGGTATCGACGAGCCACGCGATCGCGGCGGCGCTGTCCGTGTTCGGCGTCGCGGTCACGCCGCAATTCAGCCCGATGACGGTCGCGCTCGCGATCGTCTACGGCGTCGAAACCTTCACGACCGGCCTGACGATGGCCGCGTTCGTCGCGTATATCGCGAGCACGACCGATCCGCGCTACACGGCCACGCAGTTCGCGCTGTTCACGAGCCTCGCGTCCGTGCCGCGCACCCTCGCATCGGCCGCGAGCGGCTTCATCGTCGCGAAGATCGGCTGGTTCGACTACTTCATCGTGTGCACCGCGCTCGCGATCCCCGGCATGCTGCTGCTGTTCAAGATCGCGCCGTGGAACGGCACCGCGCGCAACGGCGAGGCCAGCCGTGCGCAATGACCGACTGCATCGCGTGGCGCGCGTCGCCGCCGCGCTGGGCGTCGGCTTCGCGACGCTCGGCGCGGCGGGAAGCGCTCATGCGTCCGACACCGTTGCGGCCATGGCCGGCTCCGCGCCCGCTGCCCCGGCATCGCCGTCCACACCGGCTGCAGCCGCTCCCCCGCCCGCAGCCGAAGCCGCGCAGCCGACCGGCGCCGCGGTGCCCGCGAAAGCCTATACGCCGACGCCGCAGCAGGTTCGCTACGGCAATGCGATCGCGTTCCGCACGCTGATCCCGTCGCCGCTGCTCGAACAACTCACCGCGAACGAATACGCGCAGATCGTCCAGGCCGCCGCCGACAGCGACCGCCTGCTGCCCGCGAACCAGCCGCGCGTGAAGCGGCTGCGCGCGATCGTCATGAAGCTCGCGCCGTATTCGGTGAAGTGGAACGATCGTGTGAAGAGCTGGGCGTGGGACGTCAACGTGATCCGCTCGCGCGACATCCGCATCACCTGCCTGCCGGGCGGCAAGGTGCTCGTGTACGGCGGGCTGCTCGATCGCGTCCGCCTGAACGACGACGAGTTCGGCGTGCTGATCGCACACGGCATCGCGCATGCGCTGCGCGAACACGCGCGCAGCAATTTCAGCGCGACGTCGCAAACGTCGCTGCGCGCGGCCACGCTGCCGCCGCTGTTCGGCGTCGGCGATCCGCTGCCGCAGGCGCTGAACCTCGGCGAACGCCTGCAGACGCTGCGCTACGACCCGACCGACGAAACCGAAGCCGACGTGATCGGCGGCGACATCGCCGCCCGCGCGGGCTTCGATCCGCGCGCGGCGATCACGCTGTGGGACAAGCTCGCGGCGGCAACGCGCACGAACAAGACGTCGGGCTTCATCTACATGCATCCGTACAGCGCCGCGCGGCGGCAGGATCTGCTGAACCGCCTGCCGGACCTGATGCCGCTGTATGCGAAGGCGACGGCCAAACGCGTCGACACGCTGCCCGACTACGCGGGCATCAGCGCGCAGCGGCGCAAGGTCGTGCGGCGCTGAGCGCCGCCCCCGGCGGCTTCCCCGCCGGGAATCGCCGGCACGCATCACCGGCGCACGAGGCCAGGCGCTACGCGCCGACTTCCGACTCGACCGGCCGGCTGCCGATTTCGCGCATCCAGCGTACTTCGTCTCCCGGGCTGCGGCCGAACAGCCGCTTGAACTCGCGGCTGAACTGCGACGCGCTCGCATAACCGACCCGTGCCGACGCCGCACCCGCGCCGAGACCGTCCTGCACCATCATCAACCGGGCCTGGTGCAGGCGCGCGGCCTTCACATACTGCATCGGCGACGTCGCCGTCACGTGCTTGAACTGCGCGTGGAACACCGCAACGCTCATCCCGGCCTCGCGCGCGAGCGTCTCCACGTCGAGATCGGCCTTCAGGTCCGCATGGATGCGCCGCAGCGCCTTCGCGATGCGGCCGAAATGATGCTGCTGGACGAGCGCCGCCCGAATCGCGTCGCCCTGCGCCCCCGTCAGCACGCGGTATGCGATCTCGCGCATGATCGCCGGCCCGAGCACGCACGTGTCGTGCGGCGACGCGAGCGCTTCGAGCAGCCGCACCACCGCGTCGGCGAGCGGCGCATCGAGCGGCGTCGAATAGACGCCGTGCGGCTCGCTGACTGAAGCACCCAGCGTCTCGTCGAGCAGGATCGCGAGCTCGGCGATCACCGCGAGATCGACGCGGATCGAGATCGCGAGAAACGGCTCGTCCATGCTCGCGAAGGTCTCGCATTCGAACGGCAGCGGCACCGACAGCACGAGATACTGCTGCGCGTCGTAGACGAACGAGCGGTCGCCGAGATAGCCGAGCTTGCGGCCCTGGCACACGACGATGATGCTCGGTTCGTACAGCACCGGCATGCGCGGCACGGGGCGGTTCACGCGGAAGAAGCGCACGCCGTCGAGCGCCGCCGGCGTATCGCCCTCGTTCGGCGCGAGACGCGCATGCAGCTCGATCATGCGGCGCCGCACACGGTCGCCCGTGTCGTCGAAAAGGGGTTGGAAGCTCACGGCGTCGTCCTGTCCGGCAAGAGAATCAGGCTCGCAATGTAGCACCTTGAAAGCGTTTTGACGGCCGTTCGCGCGCAATTCGAGAGGAATAGGCAAATCTTCGAGACCTTCGTGTATTTCGCCGACGCGGCTCGCTCCTTACGATGGGCACCTGTCTCGCCGCGTCGCCACATGATGCGGTGGCAGTCTGATTCGCCGGACGTTTTTGCCGGACAAGGAGCCCCCTGCATGAGCACAACCTACGCTTACGCGGCGACCGACGCGCGCTCGCCGCTCGCCCCGTTCGAATTCCAGCGCCGCGCGCTGCGCGACCTCGACGTCCAGATCGAGGTGCTCTACTGCGGCGTCTGCCACTCGGACCTGCACCAGGCCCGCAACGAATGGCGCAACACGATCTACCCGGTCGTGCCGGGCCATGAAATCGTCGGCCGCGTGACCGCGACCGGCCCGCAAGTGTCGCGCTTCAAGGTCGGCGAGCTGGTCGGCGTCGGCTGTCTCGTCGATTCGTGCCGCACCTGCCCGAGCTGCGCGGAAGGCCTCGAGCAGTATTGCGAGAACGGCTTCGTCGGCACCTACAACGGCCAGGACCGCGTGACCGGCGACGTCACGTACGGCGGCTATTCGACGCAGCTCGTCGTCGACGAGGCATTCGTGCTGCGCGTGCCCGAGACACTCGACCCGGCCGGCGCCGCGCCGCTCTTGTGCGCGGGGATCACGACTTATTCGCCGCTGCGCCAGTGGAACGTCGGGCCCGGCAAGAAGGTCGGGATCGTCGGCCTGGGCGGCCTCGGTCACATGGGCGTGAAGCTCGCGCGCGCGATGGGCGCGCACGTCGTGCTGTTCACGACGTCGCCGTCGAAGATCGAGGACGGCAAGCGTCTCGGCGCGCATGAGGTGGTGATCTCGAAGGACGAAGCGCAGATGAACGCGCACCTGAACAGCTTCGATTTCATCCTGAACACGGTCGCCGCGCAGCACGACCTGAATCCGTTCCTGCACCTGCTGAAGCGCGACGGCACGATGACGCTCGTCGGCGCGCCGGAGCACGACCATCCGTCGCCGCAGGTGTTCAACCTGATCTTCAAGCGCCGCCGCCTCGCGGGCTCGCTGATCGGCGGGATCGCGGAAACGCAGGAAATGCTCGACTTCTGCGCGGAGCACGGCATTACGTCGGATATCGAAACGATTCCGATGCAGCAGATCAATGCCGCTTACGAGCGGATGCTGAAGAGCGACGTGAAGTACCGGTTCGTGATCGACATGGCGTCGATCAAGCAGTAAGCGACGCACCAAACGAAACGGGGCCGCATGTTCGACATGCGGCCCCGTTTTGCGTCCGGCGACCGGACGACAATCGACAGCGACGCGCACCGCGTCGCGCCGACGCTCACTTCTTGTAGTCGTAATCGACCGTCAGCGGCGCGTGATCGCTGAACTTGATGTCCTTGAAGATCGACGTGCGCTTCGCGGTGCCGGCCACGCCCGGCGTCGCGATCTGGTAATCGATCCGCCACCCGACGTTCTTCGCGTACGCCTGGCCGCGATTGCTCCACCACGTGTACTGCTCGGGGCGCGGATCGAGCGTGCGGAACACGTCGACGTAGCCGACATCGTCGAACAGCTGCGTGAGCCACGCGCGCTCTTCCGGCAGGCAGCCCGAATTCTTCTGGTTGCTCTTCCAGTTCTTGATGTCGATTTCCTTGTGCACGATGTTCACGTCGCCGCACAGGATCACCTCGCGCTTCTTCTTCAGCTCGGCGAGGTGCGGCATGAACTCGTCCATGAAGCGGTACTTCGCCTGCTGGCGCTCTTCGCCGCTCGAGCCGGACGGCACGTACACCGACACGACCGACAGCTTGCCGTAGCGCGCCTCGACGTAGCGCCCCTCGGAGTCGAATTCGCTGCTGCCGAAGCCGATGATCACGTCATCGGGCTCGTGGCGGCTGTACACGCCCGCGCCGCTGTAGCCCTTCTTCTCGGCGTGATGGAAGTAGCTCCTGAAGCCGTGCGGCTCGACGAATTCGGCCGGCAGGTCGTCGGCCGATACCTTGATTTCCTGCACGCACACGCAGTCGGCATTCTGTTCGCCGAGCCATTCGAAGAAGCCCTTCTTCGCGGCGGAGCGGATGCCGTTCAGGTTGGCGGTAATCACTCGCATCATGTCGGGTTCCGTTGTTCAGTTCAGTTCGATGTGGTTGCAGGTTCGCAGCCTAGCGGATCTTCACGCCTTCGAGTTCCGGCTTCGGCGGCGGGAATTCGAGCTTCATGTCGGTCATCGTGCGCAGCAGCAGCTCGGCGATCATCACGTTGCGGTGCGTCTTCGAGTTCGCCGGGATCACGTACCACGGCGCATGCTCGGCCGACGTCGCGGCGAGCGCATCGCGGTACGCCGACTGGTACGCCTCCCAGTGCTTGCGCGCGTCGAGATCGGCGATGTCGAACTTCCAGTGCTTGGTCGGATCGTCGATGCGCGCCTGCAGCCGCTCGCGCTGCTCGTCCTTCGAGATGTGCAGGAAGCACTTGACGATCGTCGTGCCGTTCTCGAACAGCATCGTCTCGAAATCGCGGATCTGCCGGTAGCGGCGCTCGCATTCCTTGTCGTCGATCGCGCCGATCACGCGCGGCACGAGCACGTCTTCGTAGTGGCTGCGGTTGAAGATCGCGAGCTCGCCCGCGGCCGGTACCTGCAGATGCACGCGCCAGAGGAAGTCGTGCGCGGCCTCGATCGGCGTCGGCGCCTTGAACGACACGACGCGCAGGCCGAGCGGATCGACCTCGCGGAACACGGCGCGCACGGTGCCGTCCTTGCCGCTGGTATCCATCCCCTGCAGCACGAGCAGCACGCGCTTCTTCTGCTGCGTGTGCAGGCGCTCCTGCTGGACGTCGAGCTCGGTCGACACGGCGGACAGCCGTTCGCGGTCGGCGTCCTTCGACCCCGACGAAAACGGCTTCGCGGCCGGATCGAACGCATCGAGCCTGAATGCGGCAGCTTCCTTCTCGCGCGTGCTGTACGGCACGCGGAAATCGTCAAGCGACGGTTGTTTCGCCATTCGTTCCTCCGTTGGACGGTGCGATGCACACGCGCACACGATAACGCATGCACCAAAACGACGGGCCGCCCCGAACAGGTTCGGCGGCGGCCCGTCGTCAGGCGCGGTTCAGGCGCGCGGCCATGCTCAGCCGAGTTTCTTCTTCAGCAGCTCGTTGACCTGCTGCGGATTGGCCTTGCCCTTGGTCGCCTTCATCGCCTGGCCGATCAGCGCGTTGAACGCCTTTTCCTTGCCGGCGCGGAACTCCTCGACCGACTTCGCGTTCGCCGCCAGCACCTCGTCGATGATCGCTTCCAGCGCGCCGGTGTCGGAAATCTGCTTCAGGCCCTTCACGTCGATGATGCGGTCGGCCGCGCCTTCGTCTGTCGCCTTCTCGTCCCAGATCGTCGCGAAGATTTCCTTCGCGATCTTGTTCGAGATCGTGCCGTCGGCGATGCGCTGCAGCACCAGCGCGAGCTGCGCGGCCGACACGGGAATCGCGTCGATCTCGATGCCGTCGCGGTTCAGCTGCGACGACACGTCGCCCATCAGCCAGTTCGCGGCGATCTTCGCGTTCGCGGCGCCGGCCTTCGCGACCACCGCCTCGAAGTAGGCGGCCATCGCCTTGCTCGACGTCAGCACGCCCGCGTCGTACGCGGACACGCCGTACTGCTCGACGAAGCGCTGCTGCATCGCGGCCGGCAGTTCGGGCATGCCGGCCTGCACGCGCTCGACCCAGTCACGGCCGATCACGAGCGGCATCAGGTCGGGGTCGGGGAAGTAGCGGTAGTCGTGCGCGTCTTCCTTGCTGCGCATCGAACGCGTCTCGCGCTTGTCCGGATCGTAGAGGCGCGTTTCCTGCACGACTTCGCCGCCGTCCTCGATCAGCTCGATCTGGCGGCGCACTTCGTAGTTGATCGCCTCTTCAAGGAACCGGAACGAGTTCAGGTTCTTGATCTCGGCACGCGTGCCGAACTTTTCCTGGCCGACCGGGCGCACCGACACGTTCGCGTCGCAGCGGAACGAGCCTTCCTGCATGTTGCCGTCGCAGATGCCGAGCCACACGACGAGCGCGTGCAGCGCCTTCGCATACGCGACGGCCTCGGCCGCGCTGCGCATTTCCGGCTCGGTGACGATCTCGAGCAGCGGCGTGCCCGCGCGGTTCAGGTCGATCCCGGTCATCCCGGCGAAGTCTTCATGCAGCGACTTGCCCGCATCTTCCTCGAGGTGCGCGCGGGTCAGGTTGACGGTCTTTTCGTACGCTTCCTTGCCGGCCTTTTCGTTGGCGGGCACCTGGATCGTGATCTGGCCGCCCTGCACGACCGGAATCTCGTACTGGCTGATCTGATAGCCCTTCGGCAGATCGGGGTAGAAGTAATTCTTGCGCGCGAAGATGCTGCGCGGCGCGATGGTCGAGCCGATCGCGAGGCCGAAGCGGATCGCGCGCTCGACCGCGCCGCGGTTCAGCACCGGCAGCACGCCCGGCAGCGCCAGGTCGACCGGGCAAGCCTGCGTGTTCGGCTCGGCGCCGAACTGCGTCGACGCGCCCGAGAAAATCTTCGAGACGGTCGACAGTTGCGCGTGCGTCTCGAGACCGATGACGACTTCCCATTGCGTAGTCATTGCTTACACCCCTGCCGGAACTTGCTTGTGCCAGTCGGTCGCGCGCTGGAACGCGTCGGCGACCTGCAGCATCCGGGCTTCGTTGAAATAGTTGCCGATGATCTGCAGACCGACCGGGCGCTTCGCGTTCGCGCCGGCGCCGAAGCCGCACGGCACGCTCATGCCGGGAAGACCCGCGAGGCTCACCGACAGCGTGTAGATATCCGCGAGATACATCTGCACCGGATCGTCGCCCTTCGCGCCGAGATCCCATGCGACCGTCGGCGACGCCGGGCCCATGATCACGTCGCAGGACTTGAACGCTTCCTGGAAATCGTTCGCGATGATGCGGCGGATCTTCTGCGCCTGCAGGTAGTACGCGTCGTAGTAGCCGTGCGACAGCACGTAGGTGCCGACCAGGATCCGGCGCTTCACCTCAGGGCCGAAGCCTTCGGCGCGCGACTTCTTGTACATGTCGAGCAGGTCGCCGTACTGCGCGGCGCGGTGGCCGAAGCGCACGCCGTCGAAACGCGACAGGTTCGACGATGCTTCCGCCGGCGCGATCACGTAGTACACGGGAATCGACAGTTCCGTCTTCGGCAGCGACACCGGCACGAGCGTCGCGCCGAGCGCCTCATATTGCTTGAGCGCCGCGTCGATCGACGCGCGCACGTCGTCGGCCAGACCATCACCGAAATACTCGTTCGGCAGGCCGATACGCAGCCCCGCGAGCGGCTTGCCCGCATCGTTGCCGGCCGTCCACGGCTGGCCGAGATGACGCGTGAAATCCTCGTCGTCGCGCTCGAGGCTCGTCGAGTCGCGCTCGTCGAAGCCGGCCATCGCGTTCAGCAGCAGCGCGCAGTCGGACGCGCTCTGCGCCATCGGGCCGCCCTGGTCGAGCGACGACGCGAACGCGATCATCCCGTAGCGCGACACGCGGCCGTAAGTCGGCTTGATGCCCGTCACGCCCGCGAACGACGCGGGCTGGCGGATCGAGCCGCCGGTGTCGGTGCCGGTCGCGGCCGGCGCGAGGCGCGCGGCGACGGCCGCCGAGCTGCCGCCCGAGCTGCCGCCCGGCACGGCGTTCGTGTCCCACGGGTTCTTCACCGCGCCGAACGCCGAGTTCTCGTTGGACGATCCCATCGCGAACTCGTCCATGTTGGTCTTGCCGAGCGTGACCATGCCGGCCGCCTGCAGGCGGGCGACGACGGTCGCGTCGAACGGGCTTTCGTAGTTCGCGAGCATCTTCGAGCCGGCGGTCGAGCGCCAGCCGCGCGTGACGAACACGTCCTTGTGCGCGATCGGCAGGCCGGTCAGCGCGCCGCCCGCGCCGCGCGCGAGTTCGGCGTCGGCGGCCTTCGCCTGCGCAAGGGTGAGGTCGGCATCGACATGGACGAACGCGTTCAGGTCGCGTGCCGCGTCGATCCGTTTCAGGTAGAGCTGCGCGAGCTCGACGGCCGAGCATTCCTTGGCGGCGAGCGCGGCGCGCAGTTCGGTCAGGCTTTTTGCGTGCATTGAGTGGTTTTCCTGGGAATTCTGGGTGGCGCGCGGCGCAAGCCGGCCGGCGCGCTTCTCGTCGAATGCTTACTCGATCACCTTCGGCACGAGATAGAGGCCGTCCTGGACGGCCGGCGCCGGACGCTGGTTATCGTCGCGATTGACGACTTCCGTCACGGCGTCGTCGCGCAGGCGCTGCGCGACTTCCTGGATCTGTTCGATCGGGTGGGCGAGCGGCGCGATGCCGGCGGTGTCGACCGCTTGCATCTGCTCGACGAGGCCGAAGAATTCATTGAGCTGGCCGAGCGTATGCTCGGCGTCGGCGTCGGCCATTTCGAGTCGCGCGAGGTGCGCGATGCGTTTCACATCGGTCAGGGTCAGGGCCATGCGATCACCGGAAAAACAAGGCTGCGCAGCGCATCGAAAACCGCGCTGCGGCGGGGGGTTGGAGGGTACGATCCCACCCTCAAAAATCGGGGCCGAAGCGGCAAAAATACCGTCCGTTTCGATTCAAATACCGCGAAATTATAAGGTATCATTACGCGTTCGACCCAAACCCGGCAGCCTTTTCCCGCACCGTTTCGCCCCGCTTCGGCAAGCCGTGCGTGCTTCGTGCGATTCCCGGTAGACATCACTCGCAGCTTCGTGCGCCGCGGCGGCCGCTTCCGCCACGCTTCCCGAGGCTGTTATTTTTTCCGCTGCCCGCCCTCAGCGTTCGCTATGCAGGGCCGGCCCAGAGCGAAACAGGATTCTGAATGTTCGGTTTTTTGCGCAGCTACTTCTCCAACGATCTGGCGATCGACCTCGGCACCGCAAACACCCTGATCTACATGCGCGGCAAGGGCATCGTGCTCGATGAGCCGTCGGTCGTGTCGATCCGCCAGGAAGGCGGCCCCAACGGCAAGAAGACGATCCAGGCAGTCGGCAAGGAAGCCAAGCAGATGCTCGGCAAGGTGCCGGGCAACATCGAGGCGATCCGCCCGATGAAGGACGGCGTGATCGCCGACTTCACCGTCACCGAGCAGATGATCAAGCAGTTCATCAAGACGGCGCACGAGTCGCGCATGTTCTCGCCGTCGCCGCGCATCATCATCTGCGTGCCGTGCGGCTCGACCCAGGTCGAGCGCCGCGCGATCAAGGAAGCCGCGCACGGCGCCGGCGCATCGCAGGTCTACCTGATCGAGGAGCCGATGGCGGCCGCGATCGGCGCCGGCCTGCCGGTGTCGGAAGCCACCGGCTCGATGGTCGTCGACATCGGCGGCGGCACCACGGAAGTCGGCGTGATCTCGCTCGGCGGCATCGTCTACAAAGGCTCGGTGCGCGTCGGCGGCGACAAGTTCGACGAAGCGATCGTCAACTACATCCGCCGCAACTACGGGATGCTGATCGGCGAACAAACCGCCGAAGCGATCAAGAAGGAAATCGGCTCCGCGTTCCCGGGCTCCGAAGTCAAGGAAATGGAAGTGAAGGGCCGCAACCTGTCGGAAGGCATTCCGCGCAGCTTCACGATCTCCAGCAACGAAATCCTCGAAGCGCTGACCGATCCGCTGAACCAGATCGTGTCGTCGGTGAAGATCGCCCTCGAGCAGACGCCGCCGGAACTCGGCGCCGACATCGCCGAGCGCGGGATGATGCTGACGGGCGGCGGCGCACTGCTGCGCGACCTCGACCGCCTGCTCGCGGAAGAAACCGGCCTGCCGGTGCTCGTCGCCGAAGATCCGCTCACCTGCGTCGTACGCGGTTCGGGCATGGCGCTCGAACGCATGGACAAGCTGGGCAGCATCTTCTCGTACGAGTGATCGACGAGTGATCGCCTAAGCAGTCCCGTTTGATATGGCGCACCCGCGGCGTGGCCGGATCGCTCGTTCAGAACGAACCGCCACGCCGTTCGCGCGTCTGAGCATTATTTAACCGATCGCCACGCGCCCGGCGCCGACCATGGAATACAGTCCGCCGCCCCTCTTCAAGCAAGGTCCGCCCGCGCTCGCGCGGCTCATCTTCTTCGTCGCCCTCGCCATCGCGCTTCTCGTATCGGACGCGCGCTTCAGCACGCTCGAAATCGTCCGCGGCGTGCTCGGCACCGTGCTGTACCCGCTGCAGCGCGCGGCGCTCGTGCCGCGCGACCTGTTCATGGGCGCGGCCGACATCGCCGTCACCGGTGCGTCGCTGCGCCACGAGAACGACGCGTTGCGCAAGCGCAACCTGCAGCTGTCCACGCAGGCCAACCAGGCCGCGGTGCTCGCGCAGGAGAACACGCATCTGCGCGCGGTGCTCGAGCTGCGCCAGCACATCGCGACGCATTCGACGCCGGTCGAGATCCAGTACGACACCAGCGACCCGTTCACGCAGAAGATCGTGATCGGGCAGGGTTCGCAGCAGGGCATCCAGAACGGTGCGCCGGTCGTCAGCGAGGACGGCGTGATCGGCCAGGTCACGCGCGTGTTCCCGCTGCAGGCCGAAGTCACGCTGATCACCGACCGCGATCTCGCGATTCCCGTGCAGGTGCTGCGCACCGGCCTGCGCAGCGTGATCTACGGCACGCCGAAGGGCGATTCGCTCGACCTGCGCTTCGTGCCGACGAGCTCGGACCTCGTCGCGGGCGACGAACTCGTCACGAGCGGCCTCGATGGCGTCTATCCGCCGGGCCTGCCGGTCGCGAAGGTCGCGAAGGTCGACAAGCTCGCCGATACCGCGTTCGCGCGCGTGACCTGCGCGCCGGTCGCCGCCGTGCGCGGCGCGCGCCAGATGCTCGTGCTGCATTACCAGAACGATGTCCCGCCGCGCCCGGCCGAGCCCGAGCCGGCCGACAAGAACGCGAAGGGCAAGAAGGGCGCCAAGGCCGCCGCGAAGGGCGACAAGGCCGACAAGGCCGACGCGAACGCGAAGCCGGCCGCCGCGGCCGCACCCGGCGCGAAACCGGCGCCGGCTGCACCTGCCGCCCCCGCCGCTCCGGCCAAGCCCGCCGCCGCGCCCGCGAAGCCCGCGGCCGGGCAACCAGGAGCCCAGCGATGAACCGCCCGCAATACATCCTGCAGCCGGTCAACCCGTACTTCATCGTCTTCAGCCTCGCCGCCGCGTTCCTGCTGAACCTGATGCCGTGGGGCCGCCTGCCCGGCGTGCCCGACTTCGTCGCGCTCGTGCTGCTGTTCTGGAACATCCACCAGCCGCGCAAGGTCGGAATGGGCGTCGCGTTCGCGCTCGGCATCCTGATGGACGTGCATGACGCGGGGCTGCTCGGCGAGCATGCGCTCGCCTATACGCTGCTGTCGTACGGCGCGATCACGATCCACCGCCGCGTGCTGTGGATGCCGATCGGCGTGCAGGTGCTGTACGTCACGCCGCTGCTCGTCGTCGCGCAACTGGTGCCGTTCGTGATCCGCCTCGTGATGGGTGCCGCGTTTCCCGGCTGGCGCTATCTGGTGGACGGCTTCGTCGAGGCCGCGCTGTGGCCGATCGCGAGCCACCTGCTGCTGATGCCGCAACGCCGCCCGGTCGACCCGGACGATACGCGCCCCATCTGAGCCGGACCGACCTTGAATACCCGCCGCCCCCACGCCCGCGCGCCGCGCTCCGGGGCCGCTCCTCGCCCGCGCGCGCTCGCCGCGCACGGGCCAGATCGATCGTAACCGCATGACCGAATTCAACGACACCCAACAGCAGCTCTCGAAGTTCCGCCTGCGCGTCGCGGCGGCGGGCGTGTTCGTGTTCGTCTGCTTCGGGCTGCTCGCGAGCCGCTTCTTCTACCTGCAGCTGATGCAGCACGGCAAATACGCGCTGCAGGCCGAGGAAAACCGCATCTCGGTCGCGCCGATCGTGCCGAACCGCGGGATCATCACCGACCGCAACGGCGTGGTCCTCGCGAAGAACTATTCGGCCTACACGCTCGAGATCACGCCGTCGAAGCTCGACGACACGCTCGACAACACGATCGACAAGCTGTCCGAGATCATCCCGATCGACGCGCGCGACCGCCGCCGCTTCAAGAAGCTGCAGGAAGACTCGAAGAACTTCGAGAGCCTGCCGATCCGCACGCGCCTCACCGACGCGGAAGTCGCGCGCTTCACCGCGCAGCGCTTCCGCTTTCCCGGCGTCGACGTGCGCGCGCGGCTGTTCCGCCAGTACCCGCTCGGCATGACGGCCGCGCACGTGATCGGCTACATCGGCCGGATCTCGAAGCGCGACCAGGATCGCATCGACGCGATGAGCGACGACAACGACAGCGACCAGGAACACTACGATCCGCGCCGCGACGCGAACAACTACAAGGGCACCGACTACATCGGCAAGATCGGCGTCGAGCAGAGCTACGAAACCGAGCTGCACGGCCTCACGGGCTTCGAGGAAGTCGAGGTGACGGCCGGCGGCCGGCCCGTGCGCACGCTGTCGCGCACGCAGGCGACGCCCGGCAACAACCTCGTGCTGTCGCTCGACATCGCGCTGCAGCAGGTCGCCGAGCAGGCGTTCGCCGGCAAGCGCGGCGCGCTCGTCGCGATCGAGCCGAAGACGGGCGACGTGCTCGCGTTCGTGTCGTCGCCGAGCTTCGACCCGAACTCGTTCGTCGACGGCATCGACCAGCAGACCTGGGACGAACTGAACAACTCGCCCGACAAGCCGCTCCTGAACCGCCCGCTGCACGGCACCTACCCGCCCGGCTCGACGTACAAGCCGTTCATGGCGCTGGCCGGCCTGACGCTCGGCAAGCGCACGCCGGGCTGGGGCTTCCAGGATCCCGGCTACTTCACGTTCGGCGGGCACACGTTCCGCAACGACGTGCGCTCGGGCCAGGGCTGGGTCGACATGAACAAGGCGATCATGGTGTCGAACGACACCTACTTCTACATGCTCGCGCGCGATCTCGGCGTGAACGCGATCGCGAACTTCATGAAGCCGTTCGGCTTCGGCCAGATCACCGGCATCGACATCCAGGGCGAGGCGCGCGGGATCCTGCCGTCGACCGACTGGAAGAAGAAGGCGTTCAAGAAGGCCGCGCAGCAGAAGTGGTTCGACGGCGAGACGATCAGCCTCGGGATCGGCCAGGGCTACAACTCGTACACGATCCTGCAGCTCGCGCATGCCACCGCGACGCTCGCGAACAACGGCGTCGTGATGAAGCCCCACCTCGTGAAGGAAGTCGAGGATCCGATCACGCGCGGGCGCCACCTGACCGTGCCGAAGGAAAGCGAAACGATCCCGCTCAAGCAGGCCGATATCGACGTCGTGAAGCGCGGGATGGAGAACGTGATCGAGAACCCGTCCGGCACCGCGTACAAGGTGTTCCGCGGCGCGTCGTACCTCGCGGCCGGCAAGACCGGTACCGCGCAGGTGTTCTCGCTGCAGGGCTCGAACTACAAGGGCCACCTGCTCGCCGAGCACCTGCGCGACCACGCGCTGTTCATCGCGTACGCGCCGGTCGACCATCCGCAGATCGCGCTCGCGCTGGTCGTCGAGAACGGCGGCTGGGGCGCGCAGGCCGCGGGCCCGATCGCGCGCCGCGTGCTCGACTTCTACCTCGTCGAGCGCCAGAAACCGGAGAACGAGGCGGCTGCCGTCGCCGCCGCCGCGTCGGCGACCGAGCCGATCAGCGCACCGGTGATCGGCGATGCCTCGAAGGCCGTGTCCGTCGCGGCCGGCTTCAAGGCGCTGCCGCAGCCTGTCGTGCCGGCCGCGGCCAGCGCGGCGGATGCGGCATCGGCCGCGTCGGCGCCCGATGCGTCGGGTGCGGCCGCGGCAAGCGCGGCGCAGCCCGCCGACGCGAGCGCCGCGGCGCCGAGGGCCGCGAGCCTGCCGCCGATCCGGCGCCCGCACCGGCCGCACCGGCCCGCCAGCGACGCGCAACCGCTCGCCGCCGCGCCGCGCGACGACAACTTCCGTGTCACGGCCGCCGCGAAAGCGGTGAACGCCGGCACCGCTCATTAACGGAGAAAGGCATGCAATTCGACAAGCGCGCCTGGCTCGACAAGATCAAGCAGATGTTCGCGGGCTTCGACCGCCCGCTCGCCCTCATCGTGTTCCTGCTGCTGTGCGTCGGCATCGTCACGCTGTACAGCGCGTCGATCGACATGCCGGGCCGCGTCGAGGATCAGCTGCGCAACATCCTGCTGACGTTCGTGCTGATGTGGGTGATCGCCAACATCCCGCCGACGACACTGATGCGCTTCGCGGTCCCGCTCTATACGTTCGGGGTCACGCTGCTGGTCGCCGTCGCGCTGTTCGGGATGACCAAGAAGGGCGCGAAGCGCTGGCTGAACGTCGGCGTCGTGATCCAGCCGTCGGAAATCCTCAAGATCGCGACACCGCTGATGCTCGCGTGGTACTACCAGCGCCGCGAAGGCGGGCTGCGCTGGTACGACTTCATCGCCGCGTTCGCGATCCTGCTGGTGCCGGTCGGCCTGATCGCGAAGCAGCCCGACCTCGGCACGGGCCTGCTCGTGTTCGCGGCCGGCTTCTTCGTGATCTACCTCGCGGGCCTGTCGTTCAAGCTGATCGTGCCGGTGCTCGTCGCGGGCGTGATCGCGGTCGGCTCGATCGCCGTGTTCGAAGAGCGCATCTGCCAGCCCGAAGTGCAGTGGCCGCTGATGCACGACTACCAGAAGCACCGCGTGTGCACGCTGCTCGACCCGACCTCCGACCCGCTCGGCAAGGGCTTCCACACGATCCAGGCCGTGATCGCGATCGGCTCGGGCGGCGCGCTCGGCAAGGGCTACCTGAAGGGCACCCAGGCCCACCTCGAATTCATTCCGGAGAAGCACACCGACTTCATCTTCGCGGTGTTCTCGGAAGAATGGGGGCTCGCCGGCGGCCTCGTGCTGCTGACGCTGTACATGGCGCTGATCGCACGCGGGCTCTATATCGCCGCGCAGGGCGCGACGCTGTTCGGCCGGCTGCTCGCGGGCTCGCTCACACTCGCGTTCTTCGTCTACGCGTTCGTCAACATCGGGATGGTGAGCGGCGTGCTGCCCGTCGTCGGCGTGCCGTTGCCGTTCATGAGTTACGGCGGCACCGCACTCGCGACGCTCGGTGTCGCGATCGGCATGATCATGAGCGTCGGGCGACAGCGGCGGCTGATGAAGAGCTGACGGCGCGGCACGACACGCTGCCGCAGCGGCCGCACACAGTCGCAGCAACGAAAAACGGCGCCACGGGCGCCGTTTTCGTCAGGCAGGTCGAATGCAGCGGGGCGGCCCGCTCATTGCGGCGTCGCGCGCGGGCTCCCATGATCCGTACCGGCGCCCGAAGCAGGCTCCTGCGCTCTCAGCCGCGCGCTCAGTTCCTTGAATTTCAGCCCGGCCGTCTCGTCGCCCTGCGCGGCCGCGGCCGCGTAATACGCGCGCGCGATGTTCAGGTTCTGCGTGACGCCGTCGCCACCGCGCTCGTAGAACGACGCGGTCACGTACTGCGCGGTCGGCTCGCCCGCGTCGGCCGCCTGCTTGTACCACTCGAACGCCCGCCGGTTGTCGCGCGGCGTGCCGCGCCCGTCGAGGAACTGGTTCGCGAGCGACAGCTCGGCCTGCACGTGCCCCTGCTTCGCCGCGCGCAGGAACCAGCGGTGCGCTTCGGCCGGGTTGCGCGCAACGAACTCGCCGTCGTCGAACATGCGCCCATACACGTACTGCGCATGCGACATGTTCGCGTCGGCCGCCCGCTTCAGCCAGCGCAGCCCTTCGTCGACGTTCGCGCTCACGCCGACACCCGTGAGCAGCATCATCGCGTAGTTGAACTGCGCGAGCCGGTCGCCGCGTTCGGCCGCGTCGTGGAACTGCACCAGCGCTGCGCGATAGTCGCCCGCGTTGTAGTCGGCCACCGCGGATTGCGTCTCGCGCGCCGGGTCCGGCTTCGCGTGCGGCGCATTCTGCGCAACCGCCGCGACGCATACGGCCCAGAGCCCGAGCAGCGCGCCGATCCGCCCGCGTACACCGGCCGTAAGCCGCACACCTTCGTGCCCCGCGCCGTCGCCATCGTTCATGACCGCACCTCCTGCAATGCCTGGCGCGTCGCACGCAGCAGCCAGCTTACGTCGGCCGACAGCGTGATCATCCGGAAGCCGGCCTCGCGATACTGGCGCGCTGTTGCGGTATCGCTCGCAAAGATGCCGACCGCGACGCCGGCCTGCTTGCCGGCCGCGAGCACGCGCGCGATCGCGGTCTCGACGTCCGGATGGCGGCTGTCGCCGAGGTGCCCGAGGCTCGCCGCCAGATCGGCCGGGCCGACGAACAGGCAGTCGACGCCCGGCGTCGCGGCGATCCGCTCGACTTCGTCGATGCCGCGCGCCGATTCGATCTGCACGATCACCGCGACCTGCGCGTTCGCCGTCTGCAGGTAATCGCGGCGCATGCCGAACGCCGCCGCACGCACCATGCCGGCCACGCCACGCAGCCCGTCGGGGGAATCCGGCGACGGGAAGCGCGTGAGCCGCACCGCGTGCGCGGCCTCGTCGGGCGTCTCGATGCACGGGAACATCAGCGTGCGCGCGCCGGCGTCGAGCGCGCGCTTCACGAGCCACGGCTCGCGCCCCGGCACACGCACGACGGGCTCGCTCGGCAGATGCGCGGCGGCCAGCGCGCGCAGTTGCGACGCGACGTCGCGGCTGTCGTTCGGCGCATGCTCCATGTCGATGCAGAGCCAGTCGTAGCCGGCGTGGGCGAGCGCTTCCGCGGCCGAATCGCAGCCGAGCGACAGCCACAGGCCGTACAGCGGCTCGTCGCCGTCGTGCAGGCGTTGTTTGAGGGAATTGGTGAGCGTGCTCATCGATACGGGCTCCTGGACGGAACGGCAATCGAACGGGACAAGCAACGGGCGAAGCGGGCGCAATGCGCCGGGCCGCCATGCCCGGCGGCGCCGGACCGGGCCCTGGAACGTCAGTCGGTCGTGAGCAGCCGATCTGACAGCGCGGGCCGCGCGATGTCGCACGGATGCGTTTTCCGGTGCCACGCAACGATCATAGCGCGGCGTCACGCGGAATGTGGGACCAGGCGGGGAACGGCGCCGGGCGAGGCCGCGCGGCGCGGCGGCAGGCAGCCCGCGCCGGCTGGCGGGGCTGCCGGGAAGGCAGGATCAGCGGCCGGGCTGGCGCTCGACGTCGGCCCAGCAGTTCGGCGTTTCGTACAGGCGCACGCGCTCCAGGCGCAGGTTCACGCCGTAGTGCGCGTCGTACACGTTCGCGAGGATGTCGAACGCGATCGCCGCGAGGTTCTCGACGGTCGGGATCCGGTCGAGCACGACGGTCTTGTGGTCGGCCATCTGCTCGAGGAACGAGCGCACGACTTCGTCGCGCGCGTAGACCAGGAACGCGTGATCCCACTTGTTGACGAGGTGCTCGACCGCGAGCGCCTTCACGTCGGCGAAGTCCATCACCATGCCGCGGTCGGGCGCCCCCTCGGTATCGACGAGATCGCCGCGCAGCGTGACTTCGAGCACGTAGCGATGGCCGTGCAGGTTGCGGCACTGGCTGCGGTGATCGGGAATGCGGTGGCCCGCGTCGAATTCGAGTTTTCGGGTAATCAGCACGATGTCAAAAGCCGTGGCTCAGGGAATGTTCAGATATTTGTGGGTCTGCATCGACAGCCGCCACTGCGGATGCCGCTTGCACCAGTCGATCGCGAGCTTCGTATTGAGGTCGCGCGACGGGCCGTCCATCGGCTGCACGAGAAAATACTCGAAATCGAGCTTCGCGTAATCGGCCAGCCGCTGGTTGTCCTGCGGGATCACGACCTTCAGTTCGTTGCCCTTCGTGACGACGAGCGGCGCGTCGGCCTTCGGGCTCACGCAGATCCAGTCGATCGTCTCGAGCACCGGCAGCGAGCCGTTGGTCTCGATCGCGATCTCGAAGCCCGCCGCGTGCAGCGCGTCGACGAGCGGCTGGTCGAGCTGCAGCATCGGCTCGCCGCCCGTGCAGACGACGAAGCGGTGCGCCTCGCCGTCCGGCCACAGGCCGGCGATCGTCGCGACGAGCGCGTCGGCCTCCTTGAACTTGCCGCCGTTCTCGCCGTCGGTGCCGACGAAGTCGGTATCGCAGAAGCGGCACACGGCGTCCGCCCGATCCTCTTCGCGACCCGACCACAGATTGCAGCCGGCGAACCGGCAGAACACGGCCGGACGGCCCGCGTTCGCGCCCTCGCCCTGCAACGTGTAGAAAATTTCCTTGACCGCGTAAGTCATCGTGCTTCGTCCGGCTCGCGCCGCTCGTTGTCGATCAGAATCCGTTATCCATCCAGCGCTGCCGGCGCACCCGCGTCACAGCGGTGCTTCGGTCACGCGCTCGCCCTTCAGGTAGGCCTCGTAGCCGCGCTTGCGCAGCTTGCAGGCCGGGCATTCGCCGCAGCCGAAGCCCCAGTCGTGCAGTTCCGCGCGCTCGCCCACGTAGCACGTGTGCGTCTCGACGCGGATCAGTTCGACGAGCGCCTCGCCGCCGAGCTGCTCGGCCAGTTGCCAGGTCTGCGCCTTGTCGAGCCACATCAGCGGCGTCTCGAGCACCATGCGCGTGTCCATGCCGAGGTTCAGCGCGACCTGCAGCGCCTTCATCGTATCGTCGCGGCAGTCCGGGTAGCCCGAGAAATCGGTCTCGCACATCCCGCCGACCAGCACGCGCAAGCCGCGGCGATAGGCGATCGCGGCCGCGATCGTCATGAACAGCAGGTTGCGGCCCGGCACGAACGTGTTCGGCAAGCCGTTCGCCGCGGTCTCGATCTCGATCGTGCGGGTCATCGCGGTATCGCTGATCGCGCCGAGCACCGACAGGTCGACCATGTGATCGTCGCCGAGGCGGTCGCCCCACGCGGGAAACTGACGCTTCAGCGCGTCGCGCACGCCTTCGCGACATTCGAGTTCGACGCGGTGGCGCTGGCCGTAATCGAAGCCGAGCGTCTCGACCGTCTGGTAGCGTTCGAGGGCCCAGGCCACGCACGTGGCCGAGTCCTGCCCGCCGGAAAACAACACGAGCGCGCCGTCTTTAGCGTCTGTCCGAATCACCGTGATACTCCGTGAATGTGTAGGCTCGCGTCGCGCTGCGCCCCGGGGCCGGCTGCCGCCGGGCGGCCCGACGCGTGCCGGCCTGCGCCGGCTCGACCAGTATAGGCAGCGCGGTCGGCCGCGAACGCGGCGGAGCGCTTATACCGCCCATCGCGCGGCATCGTTGCCGCACATCACGGCAGCGCCTGCGGGCAGCCTTGCCGTGCGCATGAAGCGATGCGCTAAGTCATTGAGCGGGCACGGATTTTATCACGCCCCGACGAATGCTGCCGGGCGCGCCGCCAATGCCGCGCAAACCCACCACAAACGAAAAACCCCAAGAACCTTCCGATTCTTGGGGTTGGAACTGCTGGTGGCCTGGGACGGAATCGAACCATCGACACGCGGATTTTCAATCCGCTGCTCTACCAACTGAGCTACCGGGCCAACGAAGAAGCAAAGTATATCGAGCTTTATTGAGTCGCACAAGGGGTTTCGTGAAATTTCTTATACGGCCCCTTCCGACGGCTTCTTGCCGAGCTCGACGCCGAGCTGCTTGAGCTTGCGATACAGGTGCGTGCGCTCGAGGCCCGTCTTCTCCGCGACGCGCGTCATGCTGCCGTTCTCGCGCGCGAGGTGATATTCGAAGTACGCGCGTTCGAACGCGTCGCGCGCTTCGCGCAACGGGATGTCGAACGGAATCGCGGCCGTCTGGCCCGCGAGGCCGAGCGCCGCGGCCATGTCGTCGCCGAGCGTCGGCAGCGCGGCCGCGGACGCGACCGCCGCCGGGCCCGCTGCCTGGCCGCCGCCCGCCTTCGCCGCCGCATTGGCAGACACCGGTGCCGCGCCGCGCGCGAGACCGTGCTCGACGGACTTCAGCAGCTTCTGCAGCGCGATCGGCTTCTCGAGGAAATCGAGTGCGCCGATCTTCGTCGCCTCGACGGCGGTATCGATCGTCGCGTGCCCGGACATCATGATCACGGGCATCGTCAACAGGCCCTGCGCCGCCCATTCCTTGAGCAGCGTGACGCCGTCGGTATCGGGCATCCAGATATCGAGCAGCACGAGATCGGGCGCCTGATTCAGGCGGTATTCCCGCGCGGCCTGCGCGTTCTCCGCCGCCTCGACGACATGTCCTTCATCGCTGAGGATCTCCGAGAGCAATTCCCGGATGCCCATTTCATCATCTACCACCAGGATGGTTGCCATTTACGCTGCCTTTGTCTGCACACTTGCTTTTGTCTTGGCGGGAGCCGCCCCGCCCTGCGCGCCGGATTCGACGCCTGGCGTATCGCTCGCCATCTGCAGGAACAGGATCGACACCTGCGCACCCTCGACGGTCTCGCCGTGCATGCGATTGCGCAGATCGATCCGCGCGCCGTGCTCATCGACGATTTTCTTGACCGTGGCCAATCCGAGCCCCGTGCCCTTCGCCTTCGTCGTCACGTAAGGCTCAAACGCACGGGTCAGGATGCGTGCCGGAAAACCGGGCCCGTTGTCGGACACGGTAAGACGTACCGCGACGCGCGTTTTGCCCTCGGCGTCGGGGTCGCCATATTCTACTGTCTTGGTTTCGATCAACACACGCGGATGCGCGACTTCCGCGACCGAATCCTGCGCGTTCTGCAGCAGGTTGTGAATCACCTGGCGCAGTTGCGTCGCGTCGCCGCGGATCACCGGCAGCGACGGCGCGAGTTCGGCGACGATCGCGCTCTTGCCTTCGCCGACACCATACAGCCCGAGCACCTCGCTCGCCAGTTCGTTCAGCTGCAGGTTGGCGAGCACCGCCGGCGGCGTGCGCGCATATTCGCGGAAGTCGTCGACCATCCGCTTCATCGCGGCCACCTGGTTGACGATCATCGTCGCGCCGCGCTTGAGCACGTCGGCATCGGGTGGCGCGAGCTTGTCGGACAGCTTCATCTGCAGCCGCTCGGCCGACAGCTGGATCGGCGTCAGCGGGTTCTTGATCTCGTGCGCGAGCCGCCGCGCGACCTCGCCCCATGCGACCGAACGCTGCGCGGAAATCACGTCGGAGATGTCGTCGAACACGACGACGTAGCCGGACGTCTGCGGATCGTCGGCCTCGCCCTCGACGGTCGATACGAGGCGCGTGCCGCGTACGAGCAAGGTCAGCGGATCGGCTTCGCCCGGCACTTCGATCGCGAACTGCTGCTGCCAGTGGCCGCGGTCGCCGCCGCCGTCGTCGGACGCCGCTTCGCGATCGGCGAACGCCTTGCGCACCATCGCGCCGAATTCCGCGACGACGCCGATCCGGTCGAGCGCCGTGCCGATCATCGCGCCGAACGGTTGCCGGAAAATGCGCTCGGCGCCGCGGTTGGCCGTCGTCAGCCGGAACTGGCGATCGAGCACGAACACGCCGGCGGTCAGGTTCGCGAGGATGCTCTCGAGATAGGTCTTCGAATGCTCGAGCGCGACGCGGTTCTTCTCGACCGCGAGCCGCGCCTCGGACAGCTGGCGCGTCATCGCATTGAACGACTGCGTGAGGAAGCCCAGCTCGTCGCGCGACTTGATCTCGCGCTTCGGCGTGTAGTCGCCTTCCGTGATCTCCTTCGTGCCCTGCGCGAGCAGGAACAGCGGCCGCGCGAGCTGCTGGCCGAGCGCGAGCGCGAGCATCATCGCGATGAAGGTCGCGAGGAACAGCGCGAGCGTCAGCGTGCCGATGTACATCTTGCGCAAGCCCGTGCGGCCGAGCGATTTTTCCTGGTACTCGCGATACGCGCGCTGCACCGCGTCGGCATTGTGCGCGAGCGTGGGCGGCACCGGCTGCGTGAGCTGCAGGAACCGCTCCGCCGGCTGCAGCAGCGACGTCGTCGCGTCGGGAATCGGCCGCACGACACGCAGCCGCAGCGCGCCCTTCGCGCCGTGTGCGCGCGGGTCGCCGTCGACCTCGCCCTCGATCGCCGCATACGCGCCGTGTTCGCGCGCCTGGCTCAGCATCAGCGGCGTCGGCAGGTCGTCCGGAATCAGCGCGGCGAAATTGCCCGATGCCTGCGCGACGATGTGCAGGTCGGGCGCCGCGCCGGAGCCGCCGCGGCTCGGCTCGACGATCGTCGCATCCTGCACGCCGAACTGGTCGCGCAGGCGCAAGAGCGTGAGCGTCGTGCCGTTCGTGTTCGCATCGACGCTCGCGAGCTGGTCGGACATCAGCCGCGCCTTCGTCTGCAGGTCGGACAGCGACGCGTCGAGCATCCCGCGGCCGAGGTTCAGGCCGGCCGTCAGCGCGGTCTCGACGTTCACGTCGAACCACGACTCGATACTGCGCGACACGAACTGGTACGACACGATGTAGATGATCCCGCCCGGCACCACGCCGACGAGCGCGAAGAACACCGCGAGCTTCGCGAGCAGCCGCGTGCCGAACTTGCCCTTCCTCAGGCGCACGACGATCATCCCGATCAGCCCGAGCACCACGAGCAGGAACACGAGCGCGACGACGATGTTCGTCGCGTACAGCCACGAGTAGTAGCGGTCGAAGAATTCGGTGTTCGCGCTCGCGGCCGCGAGCAGCACGAGCAGCAGCAATGCGGTGATCGCGACGGTCGAGACGATCACGCGAACGAGGAGGCTCTTCCCGCTGGCCGCGCGGCGCACTTTATTTAGCACGTTCGGTCACCGTGAAGGTAAAGCGCTTCCAGTCCGACCCGAGCGTCCAGTCGCGGTTGTTCACCGCGTCGACCTGGAACGGTTTCGGCATCAGCGCCGTATCGAGCTGCATCCGCACCGAGGCCGTGTAGGTTTCGCCGGCACGCACCTGGTTGCGGTCGATCACGTGCCACGACGTGATGTGCCGGACGACCGCGAGCGCGTCCTTCAGCGACGGGAAGCCGAGTTGCAGGCCGCCCGTCGACACGCGGTACTCGCGCGTGAGCGGCTGGAACGACAGCCGGATCGTCTGCGACACCGACACCGGCTGCTCGTCGAACCAGTACCAGCGCGCGCGGCCCAGTTCGAAGTCGGTCGTGAAGTAAAGCGGGATGCCCTTGTTGACGGCATCCTCGAGGTTCGGATTCAGCTCGAAATCGAAGCGGGCATCGAGGCTCCAGCCGCTTCCGTCAGCCTGCAGCGATGCGCGCTGCACGGCGATCGACTCGGCGCGCGCCGGCCGAACGACCGTCACGCACAGCGTCAACGCGACCAGCAGGACGGCCGCAAGCCGAAGTGGAAAAAGGTGTTTGATCGTCACCGTTTCTGAAACCGCGCGTAGAAGAATCCGTCGTGATCGGTGTTCTGGTCGCGTGCGCCGGCCGCCCCGCCGTGCACGCCGCCCGGCAGCAGTTGGCCGGGCGCGTCCAATCGTACCGCATCTTCACAGGCCGCTTCAAACCAGCGCGCCTGCAATTCACCTTCCTCGGGGAAGATCGAACAGGTCACGTAGAGCAGTTCGCCGCCCGGTTTCACCAACGGCCACAACGCGCTCAGGATGCGGCGCTGTTCCGCGACGAGCGCGGCGATGTCGGCTTCGCGGCGCAGCCAGCGGATGTCGGGATGACGGCGCACGATGCCGGACGCCGAGCACGGCACGTCGGCCAGGATGCGATCGAACGGACGGCCGTCGTACCACGCGTCCGGTGCGCCCGCGTCGCCGACGCGCACGTCCGCCGCGAGCGACAGGCGCGCGAGGTTCTCGCCGATACGCGCCGCGCGCGTCGCGTCGCTTTCGAGCGCAACGACTTCCGCGTCGGCCAGTTCGAGGATATGCCCGGTCTTGCCGCCCGGTGCCGCGCACGCGTCGAGCACGCGCATGCCGTCGCGCGCACCGAGCCATTCGGCCGCGAGCTGCGCGCCGGCGTCCTGCACCGACACGACGCCATCGGCGAAGCCCGGAATGCGATCGACCGGCAGCGCCGACGCGAGCCGCACCGCGTGACGGCCGATCGCGGTCGCGTCGATCCCGCTCGCACGCAGCGTGTCGAGGTACGCGTCGACGCTCGCGCGGCGCGCGTTCACGCGCAGCGTCAGCGGCCCCTGGCGCTCGCCGGCCGCGAGGATCGCCTGCCATGCGTCGGGCCATGCGCGCTTCACCGCGTCGACCCACCAGGTGCGGTAATTCCAGCGCGCGACCGGATCGTCCTGCAGCGCCGCGACGAGCACGTCGCGCTCGCGCAGGAAACGCCGCAGCACCGCGTTGACCAGCCCCTTCGCGAACGCGTATTCGCGTCGCGCGCCGATTACAGTCACGGCCTGGTCGACGATCGTGAACGCCGGATATGCAGCCGTTTCTTCCGGATCGAGCAACAGCGCGAATGCGCCGGCGAGCACCGCATGCACATGCGCGGGCGGCGCTTTGCTGACGAGCCGGCCGATCAGCCAATCGGCGCTCCCGAGACGACGCATCGTCCGGTACGCGACGTCCTGCGTCGCGCCGCGCGCGAGCGCCTGCGTGCCGGCCGGCATCTGCGCGAACACCGCGGCCAGTGCCGCCGGCAGCGCGGTGCCGCGCCGCACCGCATCGACTGCCTGCGCGGCCGCGTCGAGCGCGAAGCCCAGCGAATCGGGCGCGAGATGCAGCGCGGACGGGCGCGCCGGGCGGCCGGAGGAAGACGGGGCGGAGGAACGGGTTCGTGTCATCGGAACGGAATCGGCAATCAAGCGCGGCAAGCAGGCACGGCAAACACAGGCGGCAAACGGCGGGATCGCAACGGCCCCGAGGCCGCGCGATTCCAAACCGCGCATTGTAGCGTGCGACCGCGCGAACCCTTTGGCCCCTTTACGGCGCGCAGAAATGAAAAACCCCGCAGCGCGAAGCGTGCGGGGTGGCATCGCGCCCCCGCGCGGCAATGGCCGCGCGATGCGCCTGGGATCAATCGAAGCGGCCGGTACGGGCCATCTCCATCAGGCGCGCGATGCGTTCCTCGGTCGCCGGGTGCGTGGAGAACAGGTTCTGCAGGCCGCCGCCGTGCAGCGGGTTCATGATCATCATCTGCGCGGTGGCCGGATGCGCTTCGGCCGCCTGGAACGGGATGCCGGCCGCATAGCGATGGATCTTGTCGAGCGCGGTGGCGAGCGACTGCGGATCGCCGGAGATCTGCGCGCCGCCGCGGTCGGCCTCGAACTCGCGCGCCCGCGAGATCGCCATCTGGATCAGCGCACCGGCGATCGGCGCGAGCAGCGCGACCGCAATCCCCGCGATCGGATTGGCCGGACGGCCGTTTTCGTCGCGGCCGCCGAAGAACATCGCGAAGTTGGCCAGCGCCGAAATCGCGCCCGCCATCGTCGCGGTGATCGTCGAGATCAGGATGTCGCGGTGCTTCACGTGCGCGAGCTCGTGCGCCATCACGCCGCGCATCTCGCGCTCGGACAGCACGCGCAGGATGCCCGTCGTCGCGGCGACTGCCGCGTGCTCGGGGTTGCGGCCCGTGGCGAACGCGTTCGGCGCGTCCTCGTTGATCAGGTAGACGCGCGGCATCGGCAGGTTCGCGCGCGTGGCGAGTTCGCGCACCATCCGGTAGAACTGCGGCGCCGTGTTCTCGTCGACTTCCTGCGCGTTATACATGCGCAGCACCATCTTGTCCGAGAACCAGTATGAGAAGAAATTCATGCCGAGCGCGAACAGCAGCGCGATCGTCATGCCGCGCGAGCCACCGATCATGCCGCCGATCACGATGAACAGGGCCGTGATCGCGGCCATCAGCATCGCCGTTTTGACCCAATTGAACATACCCACTCCTTATCCGTCAGGGGACCCGCCGACATCACAGTGCGCGGCGGAAAATTGTAAGCGATTTGTTAGATAAGGTCTTGCCGGAAAAATTCAATTTCAGCGTTGCGTCGCCGCGAGCCGCAGCCCGAGGCCGACGAAGGCGCTGCCCACCGTGCGATCCAGCCATTTCCTGACGCCCGGCTTGCCGGAAAAGCGCTGCGTGACGCTACCCGCGACCCACGCGACGATGCAGCTCCAGACGGTGCTCATCACGAGGAACACCGACCCGAGGGCCAGGAACGCCAGCGCCTTGTGCGGGCTGTCGGCCGACACGAACTGCGGGAAGAACGACACGAAGAACAGCACGACCTTCGGATTCAGCACGTTGGTCCAGAAACCCTGCATGAACAACTGGCGCAGCGGCTTCGCGGCCGTGGCCCGCGCCGCCTCGGCGCCTGCCGGCGCGGCGGCCTGCTTCGTGACGATCATGCGCACGCCGAGGTAGATCAGGTAAGCGGCACCGACCAGCTTGATCGCCGTGAACGCGGCCGCCGACGCCGCGAGCAGCGCGGTCAGGCCGAATGCGCACGCAAGCGTGTGCACGCAGCAGCCGGCCGAGATGCCGAGCGCCGACATCAGCCCCGCGCCACGGCCCCGCGCGACGCTGCGGCCGACGATGTACGCCGTATCGGGGCCGGGCGTGACGTTCAGCAGGAAGACCGCGAGCACGAAGAAGCCGAAATGGGTGATGCCAAGCATGAGAACCTCGAAACCGGGATGCGCAGGGAAATTCTACGCGCGCCTGCCGCGCTGCGCGACTCGCGGCCATCCGGCCGATTGCGCGCGGGCGCGATGCCGTGTCGAATGACGCTCAGGCCGCGTCAGGCAACGCGAAGCGCTGGCCCGCGGCGAGCGGCGAGCCGGCCAGGAATTCGCGCGCGGGCAGCCGCTTGCCGCCCGGTTTCTGCAGTTGCGTGACGCGCAGCGCGCCGCTGCCGCAGGCGACGACCACGCCCTCCGGCGCAGCCTCGACGATCGTGCCGGGCGCCACGTCGACCGTCGTGCCGCGCGCCGCCACCGGTTCGGCCGCCCACAGCTTGATGGCCGCGCCGTCGAGCGTGGCGACGCCGCCCGGGAACGGGTCGAACGCGCGCACCTGGCGCGCGAGCACGTCGGCCGGCTTGCGCCAGTCGAGCGCCGCTTCGTGCTTGCCGATCTTTTCCGCATAGGTCACGCCGTCGGCCGGCTGCGGCGTGGCGGGCAGCGTGCCGTCGCGCTCGAGCCGCACCAGCGCGTCGACGATCAGCCGCGCGCCGTCGGCGGCGAGCCGGTCGTGCAGCGTGGCGGTCGTGTCGTCGGACGCGATCGCGACGCGCGCTTCCTCGATCATCGCGCCGGTGTCGAGGCCGACGTCCATCTGCATCAGCGTGACGCCCGTCTCGGCGTCACCGGCCTCGATCGCGCGGTGGATCGGCGCGGCGCCGCGCCAGCGCGGCAGCAGCGACGCGTGGATGTTGATGCAGCCGGCACGCGGAATGTCGAGCACTTCCTGCGGCAACAGCAGGCCGTATGCGGCGACCACCATCACGTCGTGCGGCGTCGCGCGCAGCAGCTCGATCGCGTCGGCCGCCTCCGCCGGGTACTTGCCCGCGCGGCGCAGCGACGGCGGCTGCGCGACGGGCATCCCGTGCTCGACGGCATAGCGCTTCACGGCGCTCGCCTGCAGTTTCATCCCGCGCCCGGCCGGGCGATCGGGCTGGGTGAGCACGAGCGGCACCGGAAAACCGGCCTCGTGGATCGCGGCGAGTGCGGCCGCGGCGAATTCCGGCGTGCCGGCAAAAATCACGCGCAACGTATGGGTCATGACAGCGTTCGGGATCGGGCTGGGCACACGCGCGTCACATCGCGCGTTCGAGTTTCTTCATCTTCGTCTTGATGCGGGTCTGCTTCAGCGGCGAAAGATATTCGACGAACACGCGCCCCATCAGGTGATCCATCTCGTGCTGCACGCACACGGCCAGGAGGCCCTCGCAGTCGAGCTCGAAGGTCTCGCCGTGCTCGTTGAGCGCACGTACACGGACGTGGTCGGGACGCTCGACTTCGTCGTAGATCCCGGGCACCGACAGGCAGCCCTCCTCGTAGACCTGTTTCACGTCGCTCGACCAGATGATCTCGGGGTTGATGAACGCGCGCAGTTCGTTCTTCTCCTCGGAGACGTCGATCACGATCACGCGCTCGTGCACGTCGACCTGCGTCGCCGCGAGGCCGATGCCCGGCGCGGCGTACATGGTTTCGGCCATGTCGGCGACGAGCTTGCGGATCCGGTCGTCGACCTTGTCGACGGGCTTCGCGACCTTGTGCAGCCGCTTGTCGGGGTAATGAAGAATGTTCAGCAAAGCCATGGTGTTCGGTATTCGGTGGAGCGGCGCGCCGCATCGGCCATCCGGCCGGCTGGCGCCGCCGCCGGGATGCAATGAAGATGAGGCAGACGCACGGCATATCAACGCCGCGGGTCATGCCTCCTGCAATTGGCCGGGCGCTCGTGCGCGCGGCCCTGTCGAGTATTTCGGATGATGAAAATTTTATCATGGCGCCACGCGCTCCGCTGGCCGCCGCGTTCGAGGGGAACCTCATGTCGCCGCAAGCGCTGACGACTTCCGCGTTGCGCGCGTGGCTGCAGCTCGCGCATGCGCCGGGCATCTCCCCCGCCGTGCTGCACGCGCTGCTCGACGCATTCGGCTCGCCGGCGGCGCTGCTCGCCGCGTCCGACCAGGCCATCGGCGCGGCGAGCAGCGCTGCCGCCGCGCGGGCGGTGCGCGCCAGCGAGCGGGACGACCTCGACGCATGCACCGACGCCGCACTGGCATGGCTCGATACACCGGGCAACGCGATCGTCACGCTCAACGATCCCGTCTATCCGCCACGGCTGCGCGACCTGCACGATCCGCCGCCGCTGCTATATGTAAAGGGCAGGCTCGACCTGTTGCACGCACGCGGGCTCGCCGTGGTCGGCAGCCGCCATGCGACGCCGCAAGGGCTCGCCGACGCCACCCGCTTCGCCCATGCGCTGTCCGACGCGGGGCTCGCGATCGTCTCCGGCCTCGCGCTCGGCATCGACGGCGCCGCGCATCGCGGCGGGCTCGACGGCCGCGCCGGCACGGTCGCGGTGATCGCGACGGGCGCCGATCTCGTCTATCCGGCGCGGCACCGCACGCTTGCGCACGACATTGCCGCGCGCGGCGCGATCCTGTCCGAATGGCCGCTCGGCACACCCGCGCGGGCGTCGCATTTCCCTCAGCGCAACCGGCTGATCGCCGCGCTCGCGCTCGGCGTGCTCGTCATCGAAGCCGCGCCGCGCTCCGGCTCGCTGATCACCGCACGCCTCGCGAACGAGCTGGGCCGCGACGTGTTCGCGATGCCGGGCTCGATCCACGCGCCGCTCGCGCAGGGCTGCCACGCGCTGATCCGCGACGGCGCGAAGCTCACCGCGACACCGCTCGACGTGCTCGAGGAGTACGGGCTGGACGAACCGGCAACGCACACCGCCCACGCCGCGGCGAATTCGCGTACGCGCCCCGATAACGGCGAAACAGCCGGCACGCTGGGGCGACGCGCGCGTGAGCATGTCGGGAAACCGGATTGCGCCGTTCCATCCACCGCATCGACCGGAACCGAAGGCGTGCCGCCCGACGACCCGGCCGAGCGATCCGTGCTCGCCGCACTGGGATACGGCCCCGTTACTTACGAGTGGCTCGCCGAGCACAGCGGCCTATCGGATGACGCGCTGCATCGCGCGCTGCTCGCGCTCGAACTGGCCGGCCGCGTCGCGAGCGTGCCCGGCGGACGCTTCGCGCAGCTTGACGTGGCGCCCACTCCGCCCGCGTCCGGCGTGCTACAGTCCCCCGCATAGGGCGGCCCGTGCCGCCGACGCTACCCAAGGAATTCCATGCCCGCGCTGAATCTCGACACCGATGCCGATCGGATCGCCGAGCGCCTCGCCGATCCCGACACGCTGCTGGTCGCCTGCCTGTGCGCCGAGTGGTGCGGCACCTGCCGCGACTACCGGACGGCCTTCGACCAGCTCGCCGATACCCATCCCGACGCCTGCTTCGCGTGGATCGACATCGAAACCCATGCCGACCGGCTCGACGATCTCGACGTCGAGAATTTCCCGACGATCCTGATCGAGGACGCGAACACCGCGCGCTTCTTCGGCACGGTGCTGCCGCACGCGACGATCGTCGAACGAATGCTGTCCGACCTGAGCGCCGTGCCCGGCGCGCCGCACGCACCGAAATTGCGCAATATCCTGAACGTCGAGGCGTGAACCGCGCACCGGCCGGGCGGCTTTTCCGGGCTTTTCGCGCCGTTGCGCGTGCCGCCGCGCCGGGTGCGCTTGCCGCCGTTGCGCCCCCCCTCTATGATGAGCCGCTTTTTGCACGCCGAGCCGCCGTCGCTGCGGCGTGTGCTATAAAGCCGTCGTAAAAGGGACCCACGCCGGCGAACCCGGTCTACCAACACACATCTGTCATGTCCAAAGCTCTGATCATTGCGGAAAAGCCTTCTGTCGCGAACGACATCGCGCGCGCTTTGGGCGGCTTTACCAAGCATGACGAATACTTCGAGAGCGACGAATTCGTCCTGTCGTCCGCGGTCGGCCACCTGCTGGAAATCGCCGCCCCGGAAGAGTACGAGGTCAAGCGCGGGAAATGGAGCTTCGCTCATCTGCCCGTCATCCCCCCGCATTTCGACCTGAACCCGATCGCAAAAAGCGAGTCGCGCCTGAAAGTCCTGACCAAGCTGATGAAGCGCAAGGACGTCGACCGCCTGATCAACGCATGTGACGCGGGGCGCGAGGGCGAGCTGATTTTCCGCCTGATCGTGCAGCACGCGAAGGCGAAGCAGCCGGTCCAGCGTCTGTGGCTGCAGTCGATGACGCCGCAGGCGATTCGCGACGGTTTCGCGCACCTGCGCACCGACTCGGACATGCAGCCGCTCGCCGACGCCGCACGCTGCCGCTCGGAAGCTGACTGGCTCGTCGGGATCAACGGCACGCGCGCGATGACCGCGTTCAACAGCAAGGGCGGCGGCTTCTTCCTGACGACCGTCGGCCGCGTTCAGACGCCAACCTTGTCGATCGTCGTCGAACGTGAAGAGAAAATCCGCCGCTTCATCCCGCGCGACTACTGGGAAGTGAAGGCCGAGTTCGCATGCGCGGGCGGCTTCTACGAAGGCAAGTGGTTCGACCCGAAATTCAAGCGCGACGAATTCGATCCGGAAAAGCGCGACTCGCGCCTCTGGAGCCTGCCGGCCGCCGAAACGATCGTCGCCGCGTGCCGCGACCAAGTCGGCACGGTGTCCGAGGAATCGAAGCCGTCGACCCAGCTGTCGCCGCTGCTGTTCGACCTGACGAGCCTGCAGCGCGAAGCGAACAGCCGCTTCGGCTTCTCCGCGAAGAACACGCTCGGTCTCGCGCAGGCGCTGTATGAAAAGCACAAGGTACTGACGTACCCGCGTACCGACGCGCGCGCGCTGCCGGAAGACTACATTTCGACGGTGCAGTCCACGCTCGAGATGCTCAAGGAGAGCCACAACTATCTGCCGCACGCGAAGCAGGTGCTCGACAAGGGCTGGGTGAAGCCGAACAAGCGGATCTTCGACAACTCGAAGATCAGCGACCACTTCGCCATCATCCCGACGCTGCAGGCGCCGAAGTCGCTGTCCGAGCCGGAGCAGAAGCTGTACGACATGGTCGTGAAGCGCTTCCTCGCGGTGTTCTTCCCGGCGGCCGAGTTCCGCGTCACGACGCGGATCACCGAAGTCGCCGGCCATCACTTCAAGACCGAAGGCAAGGTGCTCGTCGAGCCGGGCTGGCTGCAGGTGTACGGCCGCGACGCCGAAGGCGCGGACGCGAACCTCGTGCCGGTGCAGAAGGACGAGAAGGTGAAGACGGACGAGATCGCCGCGGTCGCGCTCGTGACGAAACCGCCTGCACGCTACTCGGAAGCGACGCTGCTGTCCGCGATGGAAGGCGCGGGCAAGCTCGTCGAGGACGACGAGCTGCGCGAGGCGATGGCCGCGAAGGGCCTCGGCACGCCGGCGACGCGCGCGGCGATCATCGAAGGCCTGCTCGGCGAGAAGTATCTCGTGCGCGAAGGCCGCGAGCTGATCCCGACCGCGAAGGCATTCCAGCTGATGACGCTGCTGCGCGGGCTCGGCGTGAAGGAACTGACCGCGCCCGAGCTCACCGGCGAATGGGAATACAAGCTGTCGCAGATGGAGCGCGGCAACCTCGGGCGCGACGCGTTCATGCAGGAAATCGCCCGCATGACGCAGCAGATCGTCAAGCGCGCGAAGGAATACGATTCCGACACGATCCCCGGCGATTACGCGACGCTCGAGACGCCGTGCCCGAACTGTGGCGGCCAGGTGAAGGAAAACTACCGCCGCTTCGCATGCACGAAGTGCGAGTTCTCGATCTCGAAGATTCCGGGCAGCCGGCAGTTCGAGATCGCGGAAGTCGAGGAGCTGCTGCGGGAGAAGACCATCGGTCCGCTGTCCGGCTTCCGCAGCAAGATGGGCCGTCCGTTCTCGGCGATCCTGAAGCTCTCGTTCGACGACGAAACGAAGAACTACAAGCTCGAGTTCGACTTCGGTCAGGACCAGGGCGGCGAGGAAGGCGAAGCGCCCGACTTCTCCGCGCAGGAACCGGTCGGCGCATGCCCGAAATGCAAGGGCCGCGTGTTCGAGCACGGGATGAGCTATGTGTGCGAGCACTCGGTCGCGAATCCGAAGACCTGCGACTTCCGTTCGGGCAAGGTGATCCTGCAGCAGGAAATCACGCGCGAGCAGATGGCGAAACTGCTGGCCGACGGCCGCACGGATCTGCTGCCGAACTTCAAGTCGTCGCGCACGGGCCGCAACTTCAAGGCATTCCTCGTGAAGCAGCCGGACGGCAAGATCGGTTTCGAGTTCGAGAAGAAGGAACCGAAGGCCGCTGCCGCGAAGAAGACGGCAAAATCGGCGACGAAGGATGCCGAAACCGTGACGGAAGGCGCCGACGAGAAACCGGCACCGGCGCGCAAGACCGCCGCCCGCAAGACGACGGCGCGCAAGACGGGCTCCTGACGCACCGGGCACCGGGGTTTCCCGGCCCGTAGTAAGCCGGTGAACCGGCGATAAAAAAACGCGGATCGATCGCTCGATCCGCGTTTTTTCTTGGTGCCTGCTGCCGGCCGTGCCGGTGCGCGGCCGCCGCGCCGTTACAGCGGCGACGGCACCGCGACGCGCGCGCGCGGCGAACGCGCGAGCCGCGGCTGCAGGTTCGGGTCGGTCGACTCGGGCGGCTCGGCGCGCATCTCGACGCCGATCGGCGCAGGCGCCGCACTCTGTGCGGCCCACTGTTCGCCCATCATCGCGTCGGTCGAGTGGCTGAAATATTCGACGAGGTGATCGATGAACGTGCGCACCTTCGCGGGCAGGTGGCGCCGGCTCGGATACGCGATGTTGATCTCGACCTGCGGCAGCCGGAAATCCGGCAGCAGCCGGACCAGCGCGCCGCGCGCGATGTCGCTGCCGATCAGGTAGCTGGGCAGGATCGCGACGCCCATCCCGAGCAGCGCGAACTGGCGCAGCATCGCGGTATTGTTCGCGACGATCACGTTGGTCGGGCGCACGCGCACTTCGCCGTCCGGCCCGGTGAACACGCGCTCGTCGCCCCAGTATTCGGTCGGCAGGCTCAGCGCCGGGTGTTCGGCGAGATGCTCCGGATGGGTCGGCACGCCGTGCTTTTCCAGGTAGCTCGGCGTCGCGCACACGGTCATGCAGCCCGTGGTCAGCCGACGCGTGACGATGCTCGCGCTGCGCATCTGGCGCGTGACGACGATGCCGACATCGAAACCTTCCTCGACGAGATCGACCTGGCGGTCGACCAGCGTCAGATCCGGCACCACTTTCGGGAAATTCTCGGTGTACGACTGCAGGACGGGCGCAAGGTTGTGCAGGCCGAACACGACCGGCGCGACGATGCGCAACGTGCCGACCGGCTCGTGATTGCGCGCGACGACCATCTGCTCGACATCCTCGAGCTCATCGAGAATCTGGCGCGCCCGCTCCAGATAGACCTGGCCCGACTCCGTCAGCGAAAGGCTGCGCGTGGTGCGGTTCAGCAGGCGCGTGCCGAGCCGGCCTTCCAGATCGGCGACGTGACGCGTCGCGACCGCGTTGGAAATATCCATTGCACTCGCGGCCCGCGCGAAACTGCCGAGATCCGCAACCTTGACGAACACGCGCATCGACTGCAAATGATCCATAACGACTCCTGCCGCTGTTACAACTTCAAAAAGTTGAAGCAAATGCGTAATTCTCCTACGACAGCGGAAATGATGCAGAGTTGCTCAACAAGGGCCGCCTTGACGATAAAAATAGTCAAAAATCCTCACTCATCGCGAATGGATGATCCAATTATTCTGATTGAAGCAACAATTGGGTGAACCTCGTCGAGGAAACGTCCGAATCAGGAAGGACGTATTTGACGCGACACGGCAGCGGACCCCGCCGCACCCGACGGGAGCGGCGCCGGCTCAGGCCGGCGCCGATTGCGGCGGAGCGTAACAACCTGTTAAAAAGACACCACGACGTGCGCCGACGTAGCATCATGTCGGCCCCGGCCGGGCGGGACGGGTGCGCGACCTGCGCCGCCGCCGCCGCCGCCGCTTCCAACGCGCGACTCCCGCTGATCATGAAAATTGCCATCCTCGACGACTACCAGGACGCCGTCCGCAAGCTGAACTGCTTCGAGATGCTCGCCGAGCACGACGTGAAGGTCTTCAACAACACGGTACGCGGCCTGGGGCAACTCGCGAGCCGCCTGGCGGAAGTCGAGGCGCTCGTGCTGATTCGCGAGCGCACGCCGATTTCGTCGCAACTGCTCGCCAAGCTGCCGAACCTGCGCATGATCAGCCAGACCGGCCGCATCTCGAGCCACATCGACCTCGAAGCGTGTACCGACCGCGGCATCGCGGTGCTCGAAGGCACGGGTTCGCCGGTCGCGCCCGCCGAGCTGACCTGGGCGCTCGTGATGGCCGCCCAGCGCCGCATTCCGCAATACGTCGCGAACCTGAAGCAGGGCGCGTGGCAGCAGTCGGGCCTGAAGACGTCGGCGCTGCCGCCGAACTTCGGCCTCGGCCAGGTGCTGCGCGGCCAGACGCTCGGCATCTGGGGCTACGGCAAGATCGGCCGGCTGGTGGCCGGCTACGGCAAGGCGTTCGGGATGAACGTGCTGATCTGGGGCCGCGAGCATTCGCTCGAGGCCGCGCGCGCCGACGGCTACACGGCCGCCGAGAGCCGCGAAGCGCTGTTCGAGCAGAGCGACGTGCTGTCGCTGCACCTGCGCATGCACGACGACACGCGCGGGATCGTCAAGCAGGAAGACCTGATGCGGATGAAGCCGACATCGCTGCTCGTCAACACGAGCCGTGCCGAGCTGCTCGAGGAAAACGCGCTCGTCAACGCGCTGTCGCACAACCGTCCGGGGATGGTCGCGATCGACGTGTTCGAGAGCGAGCCGATCCTGCAAGGCTACAGCCTGCTGCGGATGGAAAACGTGATCTGCACGCCGCACATCGGCTACGTCGAGCGCGAAAGCTACGAGCTCTATTTCAGCGCCGCGTTCAAGAACATCCTCGCGTTCGACCAGGGCGATATGTCGAGCGTCGTCAATCCGGAAGCGCTGACGCCGCGCCGCGTGCGCTGACCGACTCCGACCGGTGCTGGCCGGCACGGGCCGCGCTCGCCGCGCGGCGCTGCTGCCGGGCTTCCCGCCTTCCCCGCCTTCAGGCGGCCACGCGGCCGCCCGTCATCGCGTCGACGCGCGTGAGGAAATGCTCGCCGTCGCGCCGTCCGAGGTCGTACGCATGCCGCATCTGCGACGGACTCGTGTAATCCCAGCTCGAAATCGGCACCTTGCTCGACGGCTGTACATACAGCCGCCGCTGGTCGCCGTGCGCGACCGTGAACATCTGCGGGCGCGGATACAGCCGCGTGACGAGCACCAGCACGTCGCCCGGCGACGCGTCGAGCGCGTCGACCGGCACGTTGTCGACCATCCCGCCGTCGAGCACCGGCCGGCCGCCGCGGCGCAGCACCGGCGTGAACGGCGGCGTGCACGACGACTGCAGGATCAGATCGGCGAGTTCCTCGACACTCGCGCACGCCTGCGCGCGCACGAACTCGGGCCGGAAACCGAGCGTGCGCCCGAGCGTGGGGTGCAGCGTCTTGCGCAGGTACTTTTCGATGTTGTATGCGACGAGGCCCGCAGCGACCGCGCTGCGCGCGCCGAGCCAGCGCGGCACGTGCGACACGCCGATGCGGATCTCCGGCGCGTCGGCGAGCCGCGCGAACGGCTCGCCGTAGATGTCGAGCAGCGCCTGACGGTAGATCCGGTAATGCGGAAACACCGGCTCGCGGCCGAACAGGTTGCCCCAGTATGCGTTCTTGCGGTTGTGGCGCAGCGCTTCCTCGTAATAGCGCATCACCCACGCGGCGTCGCGTGTATACAGCATGCAGGCGGTCGCCGCGCCGGCCGAGATCCCCGCGATCACGCGCGGGCGCAAGCCGAGCGCCGGCTGCGCGACGTCCCAGAAGCCGGCCTGCCACCAGCAGCGATTGCCGCCGCCCGCGAAGACGATCTGGTCGAACATCGCGCCGCTCAGCTGACGAGCGCGTAGGTCGACGTCGCGTGAACGGCCATCTTGCCGTCCTCGTCGAACAGCTCGACTTCGCCGAATACCAGGTTGCGGCCCATCCGCAGCACGCGCGCGGTGACGAGCACGTCGCCCTTGCGCACCGGACGCATGAAGTTCGTGTTCAGCGAAACGGTGGTCATCGGACGGAACTCGCCGAGCGCGGCCGAGATCGCGACCACCATCGCGGTGTCGGCGGCGGCCGTGAACACCTGGCCGCAGATGACGCCGCCCGAATGACGGAATTCGCCGGAAAACGGCAGGCGCATCGTGACGCTGTCGTCGCCGATCGATACGGGAACCAGACCGAGCGAGCGGACCCACGGGGCCAGCAGGCGATCCAGCAATTCGCGGACTGCGTTTTCGTCCATCTTCGAATGTCCAGAAAACGTTGCGCGACCGCCGCGCAACGGGTGTGGACGTCATCATACCGGGAGCGCGCCAACTGCGATGGCTCATTACCGCGGCGACGGCCGCCGTCGCCGCTACGAAATATTTTGAGGAAATTCGCAGAAAGGGCTTGCCAAGTCCGAAATACACGGGCATAATCTTTCTTCTGTTGGGGGCGTTAGCTCAGTTGGTAGAGCAGCGGACTCTTAATCCGTAGGTCGAGTGTTCGAGTCACTCACGCCCCACCAGGAATTCCAAAGGCCGGTCAGCGCAAGCTGACCGGCCTTTTTCCATTTCCGGCGCCGCCCGGCCTCTCCCCCGCCTCGCGACAGGCAATCACATTGATGCCTCGCCCAGATACTTTCCGCTAGAATCGTCCGACAAAATATCACACGACCGGACGGCGATCGCCGCATCGCCGCCGGCACTGAGAGAGCATGGGACGTCAGACATGGAATCATGTGAACGAGACGCGACCATTCAGAGGGCATGGTCACGCCGACAACGGCACGCACATCGTGTCGCCTCCTTCCCCCGATCGCATCCGGGCCCGTCGCGTGACGCGCACTACGGATCCGGCCATGCCGCGTAAGGACGCGCTCGTCGCACTCGCGCTCGGCGTTGCGCTGCTCGTGGTCGCAGCCATGCTCGCCGTCACCGCGAGCCATGCGGCCGGCGACCTGATCCGCACGCCGGGCACGGTCGTGCGCATCGTGCAGGACAGCGACGCGATGCGTGCATACCGCCCGATCGTCGCCTATTTGGCGAACGACGGCCGCCGCCGCGAAGTCGCCGGCAATACCGCATCGGTGGTCCCGGCCTACGACATCGGCGAAAGCGTGGACGTCCTGGTCGATCCGGCCCATCCGAACCGTCCCGCACTGATCGACGATTTCACGCAACGCTGGTTGCCCGTCGCGGTGCCGGCGCTGCTTGCAGTCGCATCGCTGGCGATCGGCAGCCTGCTGTATGTGAACGCGCGCCGCGGCCGGCAGGCCGACGCGCTGTCTGCGCCGGCCGCCCGCAAAGCGGTCCGGCGCCGCTGGAACATCGCGATCGTGCTGATTCCGATCGCGATCGGCACCGTCTTCCTGGCCGGCGCCGGCGCCGCCGGGCTGCGCCAGTGGCAGATCGCCCGCCATTACGCGCACTCGACCGGCCATGTGGTCGAGATCGCCGAAACCGCCCAGTCGTCCCGCACGCGCACGTCGCTCTATTCGGCGACCATCGCGTTCACGACCGACAGCGGCCGCCCCGTCACGTTCGCGCAAGGCTCGACCTCGTCGCGCCCCGGGCTGTACGAAGGCGAGGTGGTCGACGTGCTGTACGACCCCGTCACGCCCGAGCGCGCGGTCATCGACCGGTTCTGGGACCGGTGGGGGCTCACGGCCATCCTGTTCGCGATCGGCGCGCCGTTCCTCGTCGCCGGACTGTTCGTCGTCGGGGCGCTGTGGCCCGAGCCTCGACCGCACGAACTCGCCGAATGACGAACGCGGAAGAACCGGGCCGTCAACGTCGCGGCCCCGGCTTCACCGCTCCCTGAACGCCTCCACCTTCGCGCGGTTGCCGCACGTGCGCATGTCGCACCAGCGGCGTCCGACGCCGCGGCCGCGATCGACGAAGAACCACGTACAGCGGCCGCACTGCCGCACGCGCGCGAAATCGTCGCCGCGCAGCAGATGCTCGAATCCGAGCGCGGCCGCGTCGATCCAGCGCGACGCGGCGCGCGCATCGGGCCGCCACGCGAAGCGGCCGTCGACCGCGTCGAATCTGCTGCGCCCGATCGCGTCGCGAATCGCCTCGGCGAGCCGGTCCGCCGCTCGCGCGCCGGCACTGCCGCCTTCGCCGGCCGTCAGGTGCGCGAGCGCCGCATACGCATCCTCGCGAAAACCGTGCAGCGCGGCGAGTTCGTCCGCGCCGTCCTGCCGCGGATGACGCAGAAACCGCGTCAGGTCGGCCTCCGCCAGCAACCCCGACTTCCCGGCCCAGGCACGCACGGCCGGCCAGTCGACGAGTTTGTCCTCATCGCGCGTCTTGCCCGTGTCGGCCACCGTGTTCAGGAAATCGAGCGCCGGATGGCCGCCGACGAAATCGGCCGCGCACCATGTATGCGCCGGTCGCGCAGGCTCGTGTCGAGTAACCATTTATTTTCACCTATCGGTTTCACATCCGAGTGAACAGGCGTAACCTGTTAACAACCAAAACAGGTTAGCACGGAGGCGCCGATGCTCGAGCTCGCCAATCGCTACAATTTTGAAGGTCACCGGATCGCATGGGGCACGCTCGGCGAAGGGCCGCCGCTTGTGCTCGTGCACGGGACGCCGTTCTCGTCGCAGGTGTGGCGCCGCATCGCGCCGTGGCTCGCACGGCGTCATCGCGTGTTCTTCTACGACCTGCTCGGCTACGGCCAGTCGGACATGCCCGACACGGACGTCTCGCTCGGCCGGCAGAACGTGCTGTTCGGCGCGCTGCTCGACGAATGGAAACTTTCACGCCCGCGCGTACTCGCGCACGACTACGGCGGCGCAACCGTGCTGCGCGCGCATTTCCTCGACGGCATCGCGTATTCGGACCTGACACTCGTGAACCCCGTCGCGATCGCGCCGCAAGGCTCGCCGTTCGTGCGTCACGTCGCGCAGCACGAAGCCGCGTTCACCGGGCTGCCGGCGTATGCGCATCACGCACTCGTGTCGGCCTATATCGGCAATGCGGTCGCACGGCCGTTGAGCGACGACGTGCTGTCGATCTACCGCTCGCCTTGGCTCACGCCGGCCGGCCAGCCGGCGTTCTATCGACAGATCGCGCAGATGCGCCAGCGCTATATCGAGGAAGCCGAGGCCCGTTATGCGCCGCCGGACTTTCCGGTGCGCATCGTGTGGGGCGAGGACGACGCATGGATTCCGCGCGAACAGGGGCAGGCGCTCGCCGATCGCATCGCGGGCGGAAAGTTGATCCGCGTGCCGCGCGCGGGGCACCTGGTCCAGGAGGATGCGCCCGAGGCGATCGTCGCCGCGGTGCTCGACGCACACGGACAGGAATGATCGCCCACGCAGCCGCGTGGCGTGGCAGATCAGAAGGCCGGCACGCCCTGCGCGAGCGTCGCGACGAACTTCGCGGTGCGCGGATCGCGCGGCCGCCCGAACAGCTCGCGCGATGCGCCGGCCTCGACCACGCGGCCATCCGCGAGAAACACCGCATCGTGCGCGACCGACGCGGCCAGGCGCAGGTCGTGCGTGGCCATCAGCATCGTCGTGCCTTCCCGCGCGAGCTGGCGCAGCACTTCGACGACTTCGACGGACAATTCGGGATCGAGCGCTGACGTCGGCTCGTCGCACAGCAGCACCTGCGGCGACGGCGCGAGCGCGCGTGCGATGGCCACGCGCTGCTGCTGGCCGCCCGACAACGTCGCGGGCCATGCGTCGGCCTTGTCGGCGATACCGACCTTGTCCAGCAACGCGAGCGCGCGTTCACGCGCCTGCTCGCGCGGCCAGCGCTGCACGGTCACGAGCCCTTCCATCACGTTCTGCACGACGCTCAGGTGCGGAAACAACTGGAAGTTCTGGAACACCATGCCGGTCTGACGGCGCACCGCGAACACGTGATCGCGCGACGGGCGGCGCCCCGCCGCGAAGTCGATGCGGGCGTCGCCGACCGTGAGCGCGCCCGCCTCCGGCACTTCGAGCAGGTTCACGCAGCGCAGCAGCGTGCTCTTGCCGCTGCCGGACGGCCCGATCAACGCGGTCACGCTGCCGGGCTGCAATGCGAGGTCGATGCCGGTCAGCACGCGCTGCGCGCCGAACGACTTGTCGATGCGTTCGAGACGGATCATCGCAACTCCGCGTGGAACAGCGCATGGCGCCCGAAGCGCAGCTCGAGCCGACGTTGCAGCGACGAGAGCACCGAGCTGAACAGCAGATAGATCAGCGCGGCTTCGGTATAGAGGATCAGCGGCTCGTAGGTGACCGCCGCGATGCGCTGTGCGGCCTGGAAGATCTCGGGCACGGTCAGCACGGCCGCGAGCGACGTGTCCTTTACCAGCGAGATGAACGAATTCGACAGCGCGGGCAGCGCGACGCGCGCGGCCTGCGGCAGGATCGCGCGGCGCAGCGCCTGCGCGCGCGTCATCGCCATCGAGTACGCGGCTTCCCACTGCCCTTTCGGGATCGATTCGATCACGCCGCGGATCACCTCGGCGTTGTACGCGCCGACGTTAAGCGAGAAGCCGATCACGGCGGCGGTCAGCGGATCGAGCACGATGCCGACGTTCGGCAGTCCGTAGAAGATCACGAACAGCTGCACGAGCAGCGGCGAGCCGCGAAACAGCCAGATGTAGAAACGTATGGCGGCCTGCGCCCAGCGCGGCCCGAACAGGCGCGCGAGCGCCGCGCCGAACGCGAGCAGCAGGCCGATCGCGAACGACGCGAGCGTGAGCGGAACCGTGAACACGAGCCCTGCCACCAGCAGGGGCCGCAGCGATTCCGCCATCAAGTGCAGCCAGGGCGGCATCGGTCAGCCTCGCGTCACGGCTGCGACACGTCGCGGCCGAAGTACTTCTGCGAGATCTTCGCGTAGGTGCCGTCGGCCTTGAGGTCCGCGAGCGCCTTGTCGATCGCCGCCACCAGCGCGGGACTGCCCTTGCGCAGCAGCACGCCCGATGCATCGCCGGCGCCGCTCGTGTCGGTCGCCGCGATCTTCAGTTTCGCGTCGGGCTTGTGCTTGCGGAAATCGAGGTACGACAGCGAATCGTTGATCGTCGCGTCGACGCGTCCCGCGCTCAGCAGGTCGATCGATTCGTTGAAGCCCTGCACGGGCACCACGTCCGCGCCGTGCGCGGCCGCGAGCTTGCCGAAATTGCTGGTCAGCGTGTTCGCGGATTTCTTGCCCTTCAGGTCGTCGAACGAGCGGATCGACGTGTTGTCCGCGCGCACGATCAGCACCGCGTGGGACGTGATGTACGGCGTCGAGAAATCGTATTTCGCCTTGCGCGCATCGGTGATCGACACTTCGTTGACGACCGCGTCGTAGCGGTTCACGTCGAGGCCCGCGATCAGCCCGTCCCACTTGCCTTCGACGAACTCCGCCTTCACGCCGAGCCGTTGCGCGATCGCGCTCGCGATGTCGACGTCGAAGCCGGTCAGCTTGCCCGACGCATCGTGATACGTGAACGGCGCGTACGTGCCTTCGGTGCCGACCCGGAACACGCCGGCCGACTTGATCTGCGCGAGATCGTCGGCCGCCAGCGCGCTCGTGACGGCAGTGGCCTGCAGCAATGCGACGACCAGGATGGAGCGAAGGAATTTCATGGTGCGGACCCCGAACGATGGAAGGGAGTGGACCCGCCGGCCCGAACGGCCGCGCGAGAGGTCCGCGAATTCTACCGACGCGCCGATATCCGGCAAAAACGCAAATCCGCTAACGATATGAGCGCGTCGAATAACGCGCCGGCGAGCCGCGCCCATTCCGCAGACGAAATCCCACGCGATGCAGCGGGGCGATCGTCTGACGAATCGTTACCGGCGGTTACAGAAGCGACACTGCGGTATCACCCATCGGGCATGCGCTACGTACCATGAAGGCAGGTAAAACGATTGCTCGCGGGCCTGTCCCCGCGGACGGAGTGAACGGCAAATGAGACGCATCCTGTTGTCCAGTGCCGTCGGCATCGCGGCCGCCTGCCTGTCGGCAAGTGCGTTCGCGCGTGCCGACGTCGGCGTGTATTTCGGCGTGCCGGGGCCCGTGATCGAGGCGCCGCCGCCTGTCTACTACGCGCCGCCGCCGCCCGTCGTGTACGAGCCGGCGCCCGCCTATTACGGCCCGTACTACGGCGAATACCGTTACCGCTACTACCGGCACGACAACGGCTGGCATCGCGGCTGGCGTCATCACCATCACGACGACGATTGACCGTCGCCTGGCGGCTGTCGCGGCCGCCTCCCGCGATGGGGAAATTGCGCGCGCCGGCCTTCGAGCCGGCGCGTGTGCATCACACACCGCTTACCACGGCAGCGAGTAGGTCTTCGTGTTCGTGAAGCTCTTCATCGCCTCCTGCACGCCTTCCTTGTAGCCGAGGCCCGAATCCTTCACGCCGCCGAACGGCGTCAGTTCGAGCCGGTAGCCGGGCACCTCGCGCACGTTCACGCTGCCGACTTCCAGCTCCGTGATGAAGCGCGTGATGCTGTCGAAGCGGTTCGTGCAGACCGACGACGACAACGCATAGTCGGTGCTGTTCGACATCCGGATCGCCTCGTCGATGTCGCGAAAACGCATGATCGGCGACACGGGCCCGAACGTCTCGTACTTCACGAGCGGCATGTCGGGCGTCACGCGATCGACGACGGTCGGCGAATACAGCGCGCCGTCGCGCACGTTGCCGACCAGCAGCCGCGCACCGCGTGCAATCGCGTCGTTCACCTGCTGCTCGCAGAACTTCGCGGCCGCTTCGTCGATCACGGTGCCCATGTCGACCGACGGATCGGCCGGGTTCCCGTAGGCCCACGCGCGGGTTTTCTCGACGACCAGCTCGGTGAAGCGATCGGCCACCGCCTCGTGCACGAGCATCCGCTTGATCGCGGTGCAGCGCTGCCCCGAGTTCTTGTACGAACCCGACACCGCCAGCGTGCTGGCCTCGTCGAGATCGGCGTCCTCCATCACGATGATCGGATCGTTGCCGCCGAGTTCCAGCACCGCGCGCCGGTAGCCCATCCGCGACGCGATCGACTTGCCGATCGACACGCCGCCGGTGAACGTGATCAGGTCGATCGCCGGATTCGTGATCAGCTCGTCGGCGATCTCCTTCGGGTCGCCGGTGATCACCTGCAGCATCTGCGGCGGCAGGCCGGCTTCATACAGGATGTCCGCGAACAGGTAGCACGACAGCGGCACCTTCTCCGACGGCTTCACGACGATCCGGTTGTTGGTCGCGACCGACGGCACGACCTTGTGCGCGACCTGGTTCATCGGGTGGTTGAACGGCGTGATCGCGGAAATCACGCCGAGCAGCGGTTCGCGCTGCGTGTACACGCGGCGCTTCTTGCCGTGCGGCGTCAGATCGCACGAGAAGATCTGCCCGTCGTCCTTCAGCACTTCGCCCGCGCCGAACGTGAGCACGTCGGCCACGCGCCCGGCTTCATACGTCGAATCCTTGATGCACAAGCCGGCCTCGGCCGTGATCAGCGCCGCGATCCCGGCGGTGCGCGCACGCACGATGTCGGCCGCGCGGCGCAGGATCGCCGCGCGCTCGTGGCGCGTGAGCGACGGCCGGTACGCCCGCGCGACCGCGAACGCGCGCCGCACGTCGTCGAGCGTCGCCTTCGGCACGGTGCCGACGAGCGAGCCGTCGTACGGGTTGCGTACCTCGATCACCGCATCGCGCTGAATCCTTTCACCATCGATTCGCAGTGCTTCACGATGAACCGTGCGAACCTCCGTCGATGCTGCAATGGCGTTCATGAGTGTCTCCTGGCGGATGCGTCCGCGTCACTGCAGATGGTTGAGCGCGATGTCGATGATGTCGAAGTTGCGCAGCCGCGCGCGGCCCGCGACATCGGTCGCGACCGGCTTGCTGAAGATCAGCGGCACGATCTGCTCGGAGATCCCGCCGTGCGAGCGCAGCGGCACGTCGAGGCCCGACAGGTCGTGCTTGATGCGGCGCGTGCCGAGCACGACGTCCTGCTTCGAGATCACGATCAGGTCGCCCATCCGCTCGGGCGGCAGCTCGAAGCGCGCGCAGCCTTCGGCGCCCGTCAGCACGACCTCGATGCCGTCCACCGCGGCGAGCCGCGCGCGCAGCGCGTCGGCATCGGCGTCGTCCGGCACGTAGACGGTCGCGAACGAGCCGAGCGCGCCGTGGTGCACGACGTACGGATCGGTGATCGGCAGGATCACGCGCGCCGCGTCATGGCCGAGCCACGCGTCGAACAGCTCCTGCAGATAGATCACGTTCGGCTCGCCGGTCTCGCCGTCGTGCTTCGCGTTCATCCCGTGGTCGGCCGTGATCGCGACGATCGCGCCGAGTTCGTCGAGCCGCTTCAGGTACGCGTCCATCATCTGGTAGAACGCGTTCGCACCGTCGGTGCCGGGCGCGCACTTGTGCTGCACGTAGTCGGTCGTCGACAGGTACATCAGGTCGATCGGGCGCGTCTCGAGCAGGCGCACGCCGGCCGCGAACACGAATTCCGACAGGTCCGCGCTGTACACGCTCGGCACCGGCTTGCCGACCAGCTCGAGCACGTTGTCGATGCCGTTTTCCTCGAGGCTCGCCTCGTCCGCTTTCTCCGACGAGAAGCAGATGCCCTTGAGCCCCTTGCCGAGCAGGCGGCGCAGCTTGTCCTTCGCGGTGACGACCGCGACGCGCGCGCCCCGTTCCGCGAAGGTCGCGAGCACGGTGGGCGCGACCAGGTACTTCGGATCGTTCATCAGCACCTCGGCGCCGGTGTCGCGATCGTAGAAGTAATTGCCGCTTATCCCGTGGATCGCCGGCGGCACGCCGGTAACAATCGACAGGTTGTTCGGGTTCGTGAAGCTCGGCACCACGCACTCGCCCTTGAGCGCCGTGCCCGGCTTCAGCAGCGTGCGCAGGAACGGCGCGACGCCGGCCTCGGCCGCCATCTCGAGATACTCATAGGCGCAGCCGTCGACGCAGACCACCACCACGGGGCGGCGCATCCAGTTGTAGCGGCGGCCGTTCACTTCCACGGATACAGGCGTTTCAGTCATGACGTTCAGTCCTTTCGGTTCGAAGGGGTTGAGCTGTCGGCGCCCGCGCCGCGCCGAGGAGGTGTTTTCCATGCTTGACATTAAAATTGATGATTTGTAGATTGTCAACAACATGCAGAGAACAGAAAGCAAAAGACGGAAACACGAGGCAGTACGAAGAGGGCTGGTCTCCACTCATCCGCCGCAGCCCGCGGCGCCACGGTCAAGGGGTCTGAAGATGAACGAAGTGCCGGTACAGAAGCGTTTCAATGCATGGGCGACGGGCGCGGCGCGCGTCGCGCTGGCCGCCGCGGTCGCGCTCGGCGCGGCGCAGGCGGCGCATGCGAAGACGTCGCTGCTCGTCTACACCGCGCTGGAGGACGAGGCGATGAAGCCCTACAAGGACGCCTTCGAGAAAGCGAACCCCGACATCGAGATCCGCTGGGTGCGCGACTCGACCGGCTCGGTCACCGCGAAGCTGCTCGCGGAGAAGAACAACCCGCGCGCGGACGTCATCCTCGGCCTCGCCGCGTCGAGCCTCACGCTGCTCGACCTGCAGGGGATGCTGATGCCGTATGCGCCGAAGGGCTTCGACCAGCTCACGCGCAAGTACAGCGACGCGAACACGCCGCCGCACTGGGTCGGCATGGACGTGTGGGGCGCGACGATCTGCTACAACCGCGTCGCCGCGCAGGCGAAGAACATCCCGAAGCCGACGTCGTGGGAAGACCTGACGAAGCCGGTCTACAAAGGCGCGATCGTGATGCCGAGCCCCGTGTCGTCGGGCACCGGCTATCTCGACGTCACCGCATGGCTGCAGACCTTCGGCGACGATCGCGGCTGGAAATTCATGGACGCGCTCGACAAGAACGTCGCGCAGTACGTGCATTCGGGCTCGAAGCCGTGCACGCTCGCCGGCACCGGCGAATTCCCGATCGGCATCTCGTTCGAGTTCCGCGGTCATGAACTGCAGGCGCAGGGCGCGCCGATCGATCTCGTGTTCCCGAAGGAAGGGCTCGGCTGGGACATGGAAGGCACCGCGATCATGAAGACGACCAGGCAGCCCGACGCCGCGAAGAAGCTCGCGGACTTCATGGCGAGCAAGGACGCGAACGAGATCACCGCGCGCTGGTGGGCGATCGTCGCGTACCCGGGCGTCGCGCGCAAGCTCGCCGGCATCCCCGACAACTACTCGGACCTGCTCGTGAAGAACGACTTCGTGTGGTCGGCGAAGAACCGTCAGTCGATCCTCGATACCTGGCAAAAGCGCTACGGGGCAAAAGCGCAGCAATGACGCGGCGATAACGCCGCACCAGGCAGCGGGGCCGCGACACGCGCCGCCCCGCGTCCCTTCCGATCGTCGTATCCGGCCCGCATCCGGGCCGCCCGCAGCGTGGAGGCGTGCATGGCACCCTATCTGAGCGTAGAACGCATCGAAAAGCGGTACAACGACACACAGGTCCTCACCGACATCAACCTGAGCGTGATGAAGGGCGAGATGATCTGCTTCCTGGGGCCGTCCGGCTGCGGGAAAACCACGCTGCTGCGGATCATCGCGGGGCTCGAGGCGCAAAGCGCCGGCCACATCATGCAGGACGGCCGCGACATCTCGCGGCTGCCGCCGCAACTGCGCGACTACGGGATCGTGTTCCAGTCGTACGCGCTGTTTCCGAACCTCACCGTCTTCGACAACGTCGCGTACGGGCTCGTGAACCGCAGGATGAAGCGCGACGCGATCCACGAGCGCGTGCATACGCTGCTCGCGCTGGTCGGCCTGCCCGACAGTCATCGCAAGCATCCCGGGCAACTGTCCGGCGGCCAGCAGCAGCGCATCGCACTCGCGCGCGCACTCGCGACGTCGCCCGGCCTGCTGCTGCTCGACGAGCCGCTGTCGGCGCTCGATGCACGCGTGCGCGTGCGGCTGCGCCAGGAGATCCGCGCGCTGCAGCAGCGGCTCGGCGTGACGACGATCATGGTCACGCACGACCAGGAAGAGGCGCTGTCGATGGCCGACCGCATCGTCGTGATGAATCACGGCGTGATCGAGCAAATCGGCACGCCGCTCGAAATCTACCGGCAGCCCGCGTCGCCGTTCGTCGCGGACTTCATCGGCCGCGTCAACACGATTCCCGCCGAAGTCGCGCAGGACGGCACGCTGCGCGCGGGCGGCGTCGGCTTCGACTGCCGGCATGGCGCGACCCGGCCGGCCCAGGGCGCGGCCGTGTCGGTCTACGTGCGGCCCGAGGATCTGCGCATCCGCATTCCGGGCGAGACGGCCGACAACGTGCTGGCCGGCCGCGTCGAGAAGCTCGAGTTCCTCGGCGCGTTCTGTCGCGTGAGCTTCCGGATCGACGGGCTCGACGGCCAGGAAATCGTCGCCGACCTGTCGTATCACGACGTCGACCGCACCGGCGTGCAGGCCGGCGCGCGCATCGACCTCGCGCTCGATCGCGAGCATGTCCGCGTGTTCCCGAGCGCGAAGGAGCGACTGCAATGAGCGCCGTCCTCACCGAACGCCGCCGCGGCGCGGCCGCATCCGCCGACGTGCGGCAGCTCACGCACTGGCACGACCGCATCGCACAGCTCGCGCTCGTCGCGATGGCCGCGCTGATGTCGCTGTTCCTGCTGCTGCCGCTCGCGCTCGTCGTGCAGAAGTGCTTCGTCGATACGGACGGCCGTTTCGTCGGCGCACACAACTTCGTCGAGTATCTCGAGGACAGCGGCGTGCTGCGCTCGATGCTCCATTCGCTGACGGTCGGCGCGCTCGTCACGATGATCGTCGTGCCGATGGCGTTTACGTTCGCGTATGCGCTGACGCGCTCGTGCATGCCGCTGAAGAACGCCGCACGCACGATCGCGCTCTTGCCGCTGCTCGCGCCGACGCTGCTGTCCGCCGTGTCGTTCATCTACTGGTTCGGCAACGCGGGGCTGCTCAAGCCGCTGCTGCACGGCCACTCGATCTACGGACTGCCGGGGATCGTGCTGAGCATGGTGTACGCATCGTTTCCGCACGTGCTGATGATCCTCGTCACCGCGCTGTCGCTCGCGGACGGCCGGCTCTACGAAGCCGCCGATGCGATGGGCACGAGCCGCATCCGCAAGTTCTTCACGATCACGCTGCCGGGCGCGAAGTACGGGCTGATCAGCGCGACGATGGTGGCCTTCACGATGTGCATCAACGACTTCGGCGTGCCGGTGGTGATCGGCGGCTCGTACAACGTGCTGTCGACCGACATCTACAAGCTGATCATCGGGATGCAGGACTTCAACCGCAGCGCGGTCGTGAGCCTGATGCTGCTGTGCCCGGCGCTGGTCGCGTTCGGTGTCGACTTCTTCATCCGCCGCCGCCAGCAGTCGCAACTCGGCGCGCGCTCGACGCCGTACCAGCCGAAGCCTTCGCGCGGCTTCGACGCCGCGATGCTCGCGTACTGCGCATTGGTGTGCGCGTTCTTCATCGCGGTGGTCGGCATCTCGGTGTTCGCGTCGTTCGTGAAGTTCTGGCCGTACCAGATGAGCGTCGGGCTGCAGCACTACGAGATGGGGCTGATCGGCGCCGGCATCTTCGATGCGTACAAGAACAGCCTGCGGATGGCCGCGACCGTCGCGCTCGGCGGCACGATCGTCGTGTTCGGCGGCGCCTACCTGATCGAGAAAACCCGCGGCGCACGCTGGCTGCGCGGCTTCGTCAGCCTGTGCGCGATCCTGCCGATGGGCGTGCCGGGCCTCGTGCTCGGCATCAGCTACATCTTCCTGTTCAACGCTCCCGGCAATCCGCTGAACGGGCTGTACGGGTCGCTGTGGCTGCTCGCGATCGTCACGGTCGTCCACTACTACGCGTCGAGCCACCTGACCGCCGTCACCGCGCTCAGGCAGATCGACAGCGAGTTCGAGGCCGTGTCCGCGTCGCTGAAGGTGCCGTTCTACAAGACCTTCCTGCGCGTGACCGTGCCCGTGTGCCTGCCCGCGATCCTGCTGATCGCGCGCTACCTGTTCGTCAACGGGATGACGACGGTCTCCGCCGTCGCGTTCCTGTACTCGCCGGACACGCAGCCCGCCTCCGTCGCGATCCTGAACCTCGACGACGCGGGCCAGATGGGCCCGGCCGCCGCGATGGCGACGCTCGTGCTCGCGACCTCGTCGTTCGCGTGCGTGCTGTTCGCCTGCATCTCGCACCGCCTGTTGCGCCGCACGCAGGCCTGGCGCACCCCGCACCGCCGCTGATCCGTTCGCCGCATTCACGTGACGTCCCGACTTCACCAAGGAGACACCATGACGCTCGCCACCCAGCCCATCCTGCTCACCCCCGGCCCCCTGACGACCTCGGAGCGCACGCGCGACGCGATGCTGCGCGACTGGGGTTCGTGGGACAGCGACTTCAACGCGATCACCGCGCGGCTGCGCGAACGGCTGCTGCAGATCGTGCACGGCGAAGGCACGCACGAATGCGTGCCGCTGCAGGGGAGCGGCACGTTCTCGGTCGAGGCGGCGATCGGCACGCTCGTGCCGCGCGATGGCCACGTGCTGGTGCCGAACAACGGCGCGTACTGCCAGCGCCTCGCGAAGATCTGCCGCGTGCTCGGCCGCAAGCTCACGACGATCGACTACAGCGAGAGCCGCCGCGTCGATCCGGCCGACGTCGAGCGCGCGCTCGCCGGCGATCCGACCATCACGCACGTCGCGCTCGTGCACTGCGAAACCGGCGCCGGCGTGCTGAACCCGCTGCACGAGGTCGCGCAGGTCGTCGCGAAACACGGCCGCGGACTGATCGTCGACGCGATGAGCTCGTTCGGTGCGATCGACATCGATGCGCGCACGACGCCGTTCGACGCGGTGATCGCCGCGTCCGGCAAGTGTCTCGAAGGCGTGCCGGGGCTCGGCTTCGTGATCGCGAAGCGCACCGCGCTCGAACGCTGCGAAGGCAACAGCCATTCGCTCGCGATGGACCTGTACGACCAGTGGGTCTACATGCAGCGCACGACGCAGTGGCGCTTCACGCCGCCGACGCACGTGGTTGCGGCGCTCGATGCGGCCGTCGCGCAATACGTCGACGAAGGCGGGCTCGCCGCGCGCGGCGGCCGCTACCAGCGCAACTACCGTGCGCTGATCGACGGGATGCGCGCGCTCGGCTTCCGGCCGTTCCTCGATCCGGCGATCCAGGCGCCGATCATCGTCACGTTCCATGCGCCGGACGATCCGAACTATGACTTCAAGCGGTTTTATCAGGAGGTCAAAAAGCGCGGCTACATTCTGTATCCGGGCAAGCTGACCGAGGTCGACACGTTCCGCGTCGGCTGCATCGGCCACTTCGGCGAGGCCGGCATTCCGGGCGCGGTCGCCGCGATCGCCGACACGCTGAAGGCGATGGGCGTGCGGCGCGTGTCGGCCGAAGCGGCGGCCTGACGCGCTGCATCCGCCACACCGCGGCGCGCGGCCGGTCGCCGTGCGTTGCGGTGCGGCGGGTTCGCTTTCGTTTTGCGTTTTACCGCCGTGTGCGGCACGGCAATTCTCTCGACCCTTACCGGCACGACACCCGATGCGACCCTTCTGGATCGAACAAGCACTGTTCAACGACGGCGATCTCGCCCCCGCGCTGCAGGGCACGACAGAGGCCGACGTCTGCATCGTCGGCGGCGGCTTCACGGGACTCTGGACCGCGATCCAGGCGAAGCAGCAGAACCCGGCGCTCGACATCGCGATACTCGAGGCCGACCTGTGCGGCGCCGGCGCGAGCGGGCGCAACGGCGGGTGCCTGCTCACGTGGTCAGCCAAATTCCTGACGCTGCGGCGCCTGTTCGGCGAAGCGGAGGCGATCCGGCTCGTGAAGGCGTCGGAGGCGGCCGTCCAGCACATCGCGGACTTCTGTCGCACGCATCGCATCGATGCCGAACTGCGGCTCGACGGCACGCTGTACACCGCGACGTCGCGCGCGCAGGTCGGCACGCTCGCGCCGGTGCTCGACGCGCTCGCCGCGTGCGGTATCCACAGCTACGAGCCGCTGCCGGCCGCTGAAGTCGCGCGCCGTTCGGGCTCGGCCCGCAATCTCGACGGCGTGTATTCGCCGATCGCCGCGACCGTGCATCCGGGCAAGCTCGTGCGCGGGCTGCGCCGCGTCGCGCTCGAGATGGGGATCCGGATCTACGAGCGCACGCCGCTCGTCGACTTCACGCCAGGGCAGCCGGCCGTCGTTCGGACGCCGTCCGGCAGCGTGCGCGCCGGCAAGCTGGTGTTCGCGATCAACGCGTGGATGGCGAGCCGCTTCCCGCAGTTCGAGCGCACGATCGCGGTCGTGTCGAGCGACATGGTGATCACCGAGAAATGCCCGGAACTGCTGGAACGGACCGGGCTCGTCGACGGCGTGTCGGTGCTCGATTCGCGGATCTTCGTGTACTACTACCGCACGACCGCCGACGGCCGGCTGATGCTCGGCAAGGGCGGCAACACGTTCTCGTGGCGCAGCCGCATCGCGCCGGTGTTCGACCGGCGCTCGCCGTACGAGGCGCAGCTCACGCAGAGCCTGCGCGAATTCTTTCCTTCGCTCGCGGGCGTGCCGGTCACCGCGAGCTGGAACGGCCCGTCGGACCGTTCGGTGACGGGCTTCCCGTTCTTCGGCCGCCTCGATGGCGCGCCGAACGTGTTCTACGGCTTCGGCTATTCAGGCAACGGCGTCGGGCCGACCTACATGGGCGGACAGATCCTGTCGTCGCTGGTGCTCGGCCTCGACAACGCGTGGACGCGCAGCCCGATCGTACGCGGCCCGCTCGGCCATTTCCCGCCGGAGCCGATCCGCTATGTCGGCGCGCACGTCGTGCGCAATGCGATTCGTCGCAAGGAGCGTGCGGAGGATGAGAGCCGGCGGCCGGCGATGGTCGATACGTGGCTCGCGAAGTTCGCGAGCGCGGCGGGGAAGGCGGACAAGGCTTGAGGCACCGGCCTAATGCGACAGCGCGCAGTACGCGTGAACAGTTCTGCAGGGTAACGGTTCGTCACATCTTCTTCCAATTCCGGTCTTTCTCAAATAACAAACGAGCAAGGATCATTGACAAGACAAGTCAAATTTCCGAAGTGGCGTTTCTCATAAAATCGGACGATTTTCATCCAAATGAACGCAAGCCAATAAGATAAATCTTGTCGCATGAAATTTATCTCGCCGCACCAGATCATTATCTCGATTTTATGATGAAAAAGAAGGCGTTAGGATTCCGCATTTTCTGCGGGAAAACACGCCTCTTATGCATCCATCATCGACCATTGAAATTCTGATTAGCGACTCTCGACCCATATCGAGCAGATCACAATTCGGACATACCGCAATCGCCATTGATGGGGTCGTATACGGTCGAGCGCATCCGGGACGGGACGTAGACAACGTCTCGAATTATCTGAATCGCCAGCAAACCAAAATGCGCCGCGATACGATCGGTTATCTCGTCAAGACATCCGGGGACGAGAAAAGAATCATTCTCGACGAAATAAGAAGACGGCGCCTTGAAAACAAGCGCTACTCACTCGTCGACAATAATTGCTCATCAAATATAGCCGAGGTACTCGGCAAGGCGGGCATTCTGGCTTACGACCCGAGATGGCAGCTCCCGGGTATCATAGCTCCCGCAGATCTAATGATCGGCCTGCGCCATTCGAAGCGATTGATTGGAATCCGACACTACCCGAAGAAATGACGCGCGTTCTGCTGTTTGCCATATTCACCGTCACGATCTGTGCATGCTCGAAGCACATAGACGAAAAATGGACGGCGCTTCAAGACATGCCCGCCTTCGCCGAGCCGAATGACGATCGAACCCAGCCCGTCTTTACGATCAGGAAAGGCGAATCCTGCGTGCCATTGGCGGATCGCGCCGCAAAAATTTACGCCTACACACAGGTGCGCTGCGAGACTGGTACTGGCTGGGTCCTGGACGATTTCTTTGATAAACGGAGCGGCAAATGATCAACGCGCCGACGATCACCCCGATCGGCTCGGATCTCGTCATCTTCGGCAGGAACTGAACCCGCCAGGCACAACGCGCATCGCGCACCGCACGTCACCATGCGAACGATGTAAACACAAAAGGCGCTGACCGATCGGTTCAGCGCCCTGTCGCCATCGACGCGCGGTGAAACCCGCGCCGCACCCGCTCACGCGCCGGCTTTCTCCCGCGCCGCCTTCCCCGCCGCAGGCAATCCCTGCTCGTGCGTGCGGCGCATCCGCGCGAGGCCGTGCGCGACATGCTCGCGCACCAGTGCGACCGCCTTCTCCTCGTCGCCGCTCGCGAGCGCCTGCACGATCTTGTCGTGCTCGGCCGCCGACACCGCGATCGCATCCTCCTCGGCCTCGATCGCGGCCTGGCGCAGCAGCCCGAGCTGGCGCACGAGCCGGCGATAGGTGTCGGTGAGATGCGTATTGCCGACGCCGACCACCATCGCGTCGTGGAACTGCACGTTCAGCTCGGTATAGCGCGTGACGTCGTGCGTCTTCGCGGCATCCTTCATCGACTGGATGATGCCCTTCAGCACCTTCAGCGTGTCGGGCGAAATGCGTTTCGCGAGCGCGCGCGCGACCGACTCGTCGAGCATCGCGCGCACTTCGTAGATCTCTTCGGCCTCGCGCAGCGGCACGACGCGCACCGTCACGCCGCGATTCTTCTCGTTGCGCAGCAGCCCGGCCTGCTCGAGCGCGCGGAATGCTTCGCGCACGGGGCCGCGCGACACGTTCAGCTTGGTCGCGATATCGACTTCGTTGAGCTTCTCGCCCGGCGCATATTCGCCGGACACGATCGCGCGCTCGAGCATGTCCTGGACAATCATCGCGAGCGACTGGCTTTGCAGGAGTTCGATGGCGTTGAGCGCGTTCGGGGCAGTCATGGTCGGGCAGGCAGCGACGCTGCGGAAGAAAAACGAGGGCGCCATGTCGGCGAATGATCGTTATATACCCTCGGCCCGATACATTGTCAACAGTTTTCAGTTTCCAAAAACCGGTTCCGCGTGCCGGAACGCGACCGGCACGCGGCATCGTGCGGCCGGCCTGAGCACGCCGGACCGCACGATGCGGGCGTGCCGTCAGGCCGGCTGCTTCACCGGCCCCGGGTCGCTCTGGCTCGGCCGCCCCGTCTCGACGTGGCCCGCGAAGCGGCGCACGACCTTGTCGTCGCCATCGCGCAACGTGGTCGCGGTGATCGTCAGATCGTACCAGCCGTGGCTCGACGACAGCTCGAAGTGATCCTCGATGCGCTCGCCCGGCTCCAGCGTGTAGCTGCGTGCATGCGCATGGCTGTACGCGTTGTCGACGACCACGCGGCACGCCGCGCCGCCGCTGTTGCGCAGCTGCAGGTACACGTGGCGGTTGCGCACGTCGTAGCCGACCTTCGCTTCCGGGTTCGCGTGGCGGCCGTCCGCGGCCAGCCGCGTGTTGCCCTGGAATTCGCACAGATAGCCGTTCGGGCCATACGCGGCGAGATGGTAGTCGCCGCGCGCGGCCGACGTGCTCCAGGTATCGGCGAAGCGGTCGTGCGAGGACACCGCGTAACGGCGCGGCGGCGTCGCCGGATTGCGGCGGTCGTACACGTAGAATGCGGCGCCCGCGTCACCCGAGTTCGCGAAATCGAGCGACACGCTGTCGTCGCGGCCGTTCACGCGGGCATGCACGAACAGCTCGTACGGCAGCGCCCGCGCCGGACGCGTGCCGGGCTCCTGCGCCGGCATCGACTGCTGCGCGGGCACCTGGTACGCGTGGCCGGCCGTCTGGATGTGCTGCGGCACCGTGAAGCTCACCGTGCGCGTATCGGGTCGCGCGGAGAAATCGAATGCCGACGTGAGGTCGCCGCAGACCGAGCGGCGCCACGCGCTGATGTTCGGCTCCTGCACGCCGAAGCGCGCTTCGAGGAAACGCAGCACCGACGTGTGGTCGAACGTCTCCGAGCAGACCCAGCCGCCCTTCGTCCACGGCGAGATGATGATCAGCGGCACGCGCGGCCCGAGGCCGATCGGCTGGATGCCGCCCGGGTCCGCACCCGGCACGAGCGGGCTCATCTCGCCCGGGTACTTGTTCAGGTCGAGCAGTTCGTCGCCGAGGTTCGACAGCAGATTCGACGACACGATGCCCTGGCCGCCCACGCCGCTCGTGACCGGCGGCACCGGCGGCACGACGTGGTCGAACAGCCCGTCGTTTTCGTCGTAATTGAGGATGAACACCGTCTTCGCCCACACCTCCGGGTTCGACGTCAGCGCCTCGAGCACCGTGTTGATGTAGAACGCGCCGTCGGTCGGCGACGCCTGCGGGTGTTCGCTGTACTTGTACGGCGACACGATCCACGACACCTGCGGCAGCCGGTTCGCCTGCACGTCGGCCTTCAGCTCGGCGAGCGTGTGATCCGAAGCGCCCTTGTCGACCAGCGGGCCGCTCGCGCCTTCCTTCACCTGGAAGCGCTTGAAGAACATCAGCGAGTTGTCGGTGTAGTTGTCCGTCGGGTCGCCCGGGATGCCCGTGCCGCCCTGGTACAGCTTCCAGCTGATCTTCGCGTTCTCGAGGCGTTCCGCGTAGGTCGTCCACGTGTAGCCGTTCGTGTTGTTGCGCTCGCCGATGCCGGGCCCGTTCGGCTGCGTGCCGTACACGTTGCGCGAATCGATCGTGCCGGTCCACAGGTAGATGCGGTTCGGCGCCGTGTCGGCGTGCGCGGAGCAGAAGTACGAATCGCAGATCGTGAACGCGTCGGCGAGCGCGTAGTGGTACGTGAGGTCCTGGCGCTTCAGGTAGCCCATCGTCAGCACGTCCTGCTTCTGGTTCACCCACTGGTCCCACTGGCCGTTGTTCCAGGACAGGTGGCCGCTGCTCCAGCCGTGGTTGGTGCCCGGCTGGAATTCGGTCGTCTGCTTCGGGTCGAGGTAGAACGGCAGCACGTACGGCGCGGACGGGTCGAGCCCGCGCGAGTGGTAGTTCTTCGTGAACACCGACGCCGGCGGCTGCTGCCACACCGGCGCGCCGTTCGGCAGCAGGTGCGGGCGCGGGTCGTTGAAGCCGCGCACGCCGCGCAGCCCGCCGAAGTAATGGTCGAACGAGCGGTTTTCCTGCATGAAGATCACGACGTGTTCGACGTCGCGGATCGTGCCGGTGCGATAGGCGGCCGGCATCGCGAGCGCCTTGCGGATCGCCGGCGGGAAGCCGGCGTAGGCGGCCATCGCGCCGGCCGACTGGGCGGCGAGGCGCAGGAAATCGCGTCGATTGGTGGCGGACATGAAGAGGATCCTGTGGGTCGGTAAGGGTGGCGCCGGTCGAGCGGGGCCGGCGGTCGGTGCGTTGCCGCTATTACTCCGCACCGGCATGTCCCGGCCGTGACCGGTTCCAGCAGGTTTCTTGCGGTCACCCCCAGCTTTTTTTCGAAGCGGCGCACGACGCACCTTTCATGTGGCCGACACACGCATGCGCTACGCTGACGCGCGATGAAGAGGGGGGAGAAGCCGAGTCGTGTTCGATCAGCTGAAGGCGTTCCATGCGACCGTCCGGCAGGGCAGCATCACGCGCGCCGCGCGCCACCTGGGCGTGAGCCAGCCGACGATCGCCGCGCAGATCCGGCAGGTCGAGCAGCTGTACGGCGTCGAGCTGTTCTATCGCAGCGGCCGCAAGCTCGAGGTCACCGAGACCGGCATCGAGCTGCTGCCGCTCGTCGAGAAGATGATCGCGCTCGAGGCGCAGGCCGACATCATGCTGCGCAACGTCGGCGGCCTGTTCGAAGGCCATCTGCGGATCGGCGCGACCGGGCCGTACTACATCATGGACGCGCTCGGCCGCTTCTCGCACGCGCATCCGTCGATCGCGCTCACGTGCCGGATCGGCAATTCCGAGGAAATCCTGCAGGCGCTGCACGAGTTCCGCATCGACCTCGCGGTGTCGTCGCAGCGCAATGACGCGGACGGCCTCGAACGCAAGGTGATCTCGACCGATCCGCTCGTGCTCGTCGTGCATCGCGACCATCCGCTCGCACGCTTCGACGCGATCGACGCCGCGCAGCTCGCCGACGTGCGGCTCCTGATTCGCGAGGAAGGGTCGGTCACGCGCCGCTGCACGGAGACGATCCTCGCGGCGGCCGGGGTCGCGGCCACGTCGGTCGCCGAGATCGGCAGCCGCGAAGCGATCCGCGAGGCGATCCTGCATGGCGTGGGCGGAAGTCTGTTTCCGCGCGGCGAGGCCGAGCGTCACCCGGACCTGCGCGTCGTCGCGCTGCGCGGCGTCGACACGACGATCGACGAATACGTGTACTACCTGAAGGCACGCCGCCAGAGCCCGGCGATCGATGCGTTCCTCGCGTGCATCGTACCGGCGCAGACCGCGACCCGCGACGCAACGCACGCGACGCGGCCGGTGAACGCGCGCTGAGCCGCCGCGCGTTCGTCGGCTTCGCGTTTTTCCCTTCGCGCTTCCCGGCGCTTTTCCGGGCGCTTTTCCGGGCGCGTTTCCCGCGTTGTTCCCGCGTTGTTCCCGCGTTGTTCCCGCGTTGTTCCTGCGTTGTTCCTGCGTTGTTCCTGCGTTGTTCCTGCGTTGTTCCTGCGTTGTTCCTGCGTTGTTCCTGCGTTGTTCCTGCGTTGTTCCTGCGTTGTTCCTGCGTTGTTCCCGCGCCTTCCGTCGTTGTGTTCCTCGTGCCTTCCTTGCCGCTTCCCGCCGCGCATCACTTTGGCAGCGCGGGGATCATCCACGTCAGCACGTGCTGCTGCAGGAACACGAGCACGCCGAGCAGCAGCGTGAGGATCACGCTGTGCCAGAAGGTGCGCGCGAACACGATGCCTTCCTGCCCCTTCAGGTCGGTCGTCGAGACGCCCGTCGCGATGTTCTGCGGCGAGATCATCTTGCCCATCACGCCACCCGACGAGTTGGTCGCGGCCATCAGTACCGGATCGAGGCCGAGCTGCCGCGCGGCGACCACCTGCAGGTTGCCGAACAGCGCATTGCCGGACGTGTCGCTGCCGGACAGGAACACCGCGATCCAGCCGAGCGACGCCGACACGAGCGGGAACAGCGCACCGGTCGACGCGACACCGGTGCCGAGCGTGTAGCTGATTCCCGAGTAGTTCAGCAGGTACGCGAGCCCGACGATCATCATCACCGTGATGATCGCGATCCACGTCTGCCGCCACGTCTTCACCACGCATTCGAGGAACGCGCCGGCGCCGGTGCGCGTCAGCACGGCCGTGATGATCGCCGACAGGAGGATCGCGGTGCCGGTGCCGAGCGGCTGGAAGTCCCAGATCGCCGCATACGGCTTGTGGTACAGCGACACGAAGACCGCGTTGTGCAGGCCCGGCCACTTGATCTTCACGTCGCCGATCGCCGCGATGTTCGCGTGCACCCAGACGATCACGACCACCGACACGACGATCCACGGCAGCCAGCCGCCGAAGCCCGCGCGCGCGGCGCCGGCCGTCGCGGGCACGCTGCGCGCGAGCGCGTATTGCGGATCGGGCTGCGGCTTCCACACCTGCAGGAAGCCGATCGTGACGATCAGCGACGTGAGCGACGACAGCACGTCGGTGAGCTGGTAGCCGAGGAAGTTCGACGTGACGAACTGCGCGATCGCGAAGCTCGCGCCCGACACGAGCAGCGCGGGCCAAAGTTTCGAGATCGAGCGCAGGCCGCCGTACGCGCCGACCACGTAGAACGGCAGCAGCAGCGCGAAGAACGGCAGTTGCCGGCCGACCATCGCGCCGAGCGTCGCGGGCGGCAGCGACGTGACCGCGCCGAGCACGGTGATCGGCACGCCGAGCGCGCCGAACGCGACTGGCGCCGTGTTGAACAGCAGCGTGTAGGTGAGCGCTTCGAGCGCGGGGAAGCCGAGCGCGATCAAGAGTGCGCTGGTGATCGCGACCGGCGTGCCGAACCCGGAGATCCCTTCGAGCAGGCAGCCGAAAGAGAACGCGACGACGAGCAGCACGAGGCGGCGGTCGTCGGGCAGGTGGTCGAGCATCCACTGCCGGAACTGGTCGAAGCGGCCCGACTTCACCGCGATGTTGTACAGCAGCAAGGCGTTGAACACGATCCACATCACCGGCACGACCGCGAGCGCCATGCCGGCGCCCACCGCGTTGAACGCGAGGCCGGCCGGCATGCCCCACGCGCCGATCGCGACCGCGAGGCCGGTGACGAGGCCGGCGAGCGACGCCTGCCATGCCGGCCGGCGCAGCACGCCGAGCGCGATCAGCGCGACCGCGATCGGGATCACCGCGACGAGGAACGACAGGAACAGCGAGTTGGCGACGGGCGTCAACGGCTGCGCGAACAGGATGCCGGGCGGCAGGGTTGCGGTGGGATTCATCGTGTCTCGTGTCTCCGTGTCGACAGGAGTTAGCGCTTTAGCGCTTACTCCTGTCCCATGCTTCGCGGTCGACAGGCGTTAGCGCTTTAGCGCTTGCTCCTGTCCCATGCTTCGCGGTCGACAGGCGTTAGCGCTTTAGCGCTTGCTCCTGTCCCATGCTTCGCGGTCGACAGGCGTTAGCGCTTTAGCGCTTGCTCCTGTCCCGTATCAAACGTGCGTTCCACGACGGCGAAAAGATCGCCCGACGCTTGCGCATGCAACCATGCCGCAGCGCCGACCGATCGGTCGCTTAAAAAGGTTAGGAGGCGCATCGCGCTTGCACAAGGAGGGCAAGCCCGATGCGCGCGGCGTCGACACACGGAATCCGCCGCACGCTGAACGGCGGCTGGCGCCGCACTGACACGCACGCCAGCAAGCCGCCGGCGCAATGTTGCTCAGGCGACAAAGGTGACTGACGGCACGCGGGGTGTTTCGTTTGGCGTCCGAAGCCTAGACTGGCTGCATCGATTCCGCCCGCGCCGACGAAGGGCGCGGTGCCGGACACCTCACGGAGCAAACACGATGAAGACCATGAAACTTGCGGCGTGCGCATTCCTGCTGATCGGCTCGGCTGTCGCCGCCCAGGCCAAGGCCGCGTCGACGCTGACGCGTGCGCAAGTTCGCCAGGAACTCGCGGAACTGCAGGCCGCCGGCTACCGGCCGAGTCTCGCCAGCAGCCCGGACTTTCCGCAAAACATGCAGGCGGTCATGCAGCGCGCCGCGCAGGCGCGCGGCGACGCGGCCGGCTACGGCAGCAACGGCCATGCGAATGTGGAATCAGGAAAACCGGCACTGCCGCACGTGGTCGATCGCGACACGTACGCGCATCACTGAAGCGGACGAAACCGGGCCGGGCGCGTGACTGCGCAACCGGCCCGCCCGCCGCGCGACGCGCAGCGGGCCGCGGCCGTCAAACGCTGAAGCGGTTCAGCGTATACGCACGATAGGCCGCGACGAACGCGTCGAACGATCCGGCCTCCTTCGTTTCCAGCTCGGCCTGCTCGGCCAGCGACTTCGCGGCGAGCGCCTGCTCGGCGCGCATCGTCTCCGCCGACGGCGGGTTCGTGCGGAAATGCGCGGCATGCGCTTCGCTGTGCGCGCACGCGAACGCGAGGAACGACTGCCCGTTCTCGCGCATCGTGCGCAGCACGCGCGCCGACGGCGTGCGCTCCGGATCGGCGAGCTTCTCGCGCTGCGCGGCAATCGCTCGCACATGCTCGTCGCCGCCGCGGATCTCGTCGAGACGGCGCCCGACGGTTTCGATATCGGTCATCAGGTCGTCCGCCCAGGCCTGCAGCGTGACCGGCTGGCCGTCGCGCGTCAGCGTCAGCCCGGGCTTGCGCCCGTCCATCGTCACGCTGCCGAAGTTCGCGTTCGCTTCCTTGTACGCGTCGCAGTCGAGCGCGGGGCTCTCGTCGAGCGCGCACGCGAGCAGGAATGCGTCGATGAAGCGCGCGGTCTCCAGCGCGATGCCGGTCGGCTCGAACGGATCGATGTCGAGGCAGCGCACTTCGATGTACTGCACGCCGCGCGACGCGAGCGCATGCAACGGCCGCTCGCCCGAATACGTGACGCGCTTCGGCCGGATCGTCGAGTAGAACTCGTTCTCGATCTGCAGCACGTTCGTGTTGATCTGGATCCACTCGCCGTCGCGATGCGTGCCGATCGCCTCGTACGGCGGATACGGCTCGCTCACGGCCTTCGACAGCGCGTCGAGATAGCCGGGCAGCGTGTTGTAGTCGACTTGCAGCGCGGCCTGCGCGGTCGTGTTCGAGTAACCGAGGTCGCTCATCCGCAAGCTCGTCGCATATGGCCGGTACAGCGTATCGGCGTCGAACGTGTCGAGCTTGTGCGGCTTGCCGCGCAGGAACTTCGTGTCGAGCGCCGGCGACGCGCCGAACAGGTACATCAACAGCCAGCTGCGGCGGCGGAAGTTGCGGATCTGCGCGAGATAGCGCTCCGACTGGTAGTCGACCAGCGTGGCAGTCGAGCCCTCTTCCGCATGCAGGCGCCGCCACACTTCCTCGTGCAGCGAGTAGTTGTAGTGGATGCCGGCGATGCACTGCATCGTGCGGCCGTAGCGATACGCGAGACCGCGCCGGTACACCGTCTTCAGGCGACCGATGTTCGACGTGCCGTAGTCGGCGATCGGGATTTCGTCGTCGGCCGGCAGTTGGCCCGGCATCGAGTTATTCCACAGCATCTCGTCGCCGAGCGACGCGTACACGTAGCGATGTAGATCGTCGAGGCGTTCGAGCGTGATCGACGCGTCGGCTTCCGCCGGCGTGATCAGTTCGATCAGCGCTTCGGAATAGTCGGTCGTCAATGACGGGTGTGTGAGTGCCGAACCGAGCGCGCGCGGATGCGGCGTGAACGCGATCATCCCGTCGCGCGTCACGCGCAGGCTTTCCTTTTCGATGCCGCGCAGGCCGTCGGGCAGATGCTGCCGCGTCGGGCCCGAGCTCAGCGCTTCGAGACGATTCAGCAGCAGTTCGGACTGGCGGTGAGTCATGGTGTTCGACATGGAGACGCAAGTGCGTGACGGCCGCGCGCAGGATGCCGCGCGGCCGGCTGGATTATTGGTCGCTTCGTTGGTAGCGGGCACTTTAACATCTCGCCGTCACGCGCGCTTGAGGTGACTCCGGGTGGTGCGCGCCCGCCCCGGCGGGCCGCCGGGCGGGCCGATGGAGACGATCGCCGCGCGCGCGGCGGACCGTCCGTCGGCACCGCCGGACGCGACGATCACGCGAAATTCGTCGGAAGTAACATGAGCCGTGCACGCCACGGCGCCGCCAGGTGCAACCCGCGCAGCCGAACCCGCGATGCGTCGCCGTCACGCTCGAGCCGCCCGCACGCCGGGGGATGACGGCCGCCGGAACGGGGTGATCGCCGTCAAGCGTCGCAACCGTGAGCACCGCCGACCGATCGCTGCCGGCCCGGCGCCGTTTGCGGGTCGCAGCGCGGCCCTGCCCCGCGCACCCGCCGGCCGGCCGCGGCGACCGTCATCCGCCGCGCGCGCCGCCGGCCCGGTCGGCCACGTCGTTCCACAGATGCAGCGCCGCATACGCGCGCCACGGCCGCCAGCCTTCGGTGCGGCGCTTCTGGCTCGCGAGCCGGTCGAGCGACGGATCGCGCGCGGTGATCGACTGCATCAGCACGAGATCGGACGCCGGCCATGCGTCCGGGTCGCGCCACGCACGCATCGCGATGTATTCGACGGTCCACGGGCCGATGCCGGGCAGGTCGAGCCAGGCGCTCCGCAGCGTCGCGAGATCGGCCTGGGCGGGATCGAGCGGCACGTGGCCGGCCGCCACCGCGCGCGCCACGCCCGTCAGCGCCGCGGCCCGCTTGCCGGGCATTCCGATCTTCTCCAGATCGCAGGCGGCGAGCGCGTCCGGCGTCGGGAAACGCCAGGCGGGCACGCCGTCCGGCGCCGCCATGCCGTCGTCGTACGCGACGCGCTCGCCGGCCCGCTGGACGAGCCGGCCGACGATCGTCGTCGCCGCCTTCACGCTCACCTGCTGGCCGACGATCGCGCGCACCGCGAGCTCGAATCCCGACCAGGCGCCCGGCACGCGCAGCCCCGGGGCTGCATCGACGAGCGGCGCGAACCACGGATCGCGCGCAAGCCCGCTCCCGATCGCGGCCGGGTCGGCGCCGAGGTCGAACATCGACGCGACGCGGCGCGCGAATGCATCGTCGACATGCCGCGCGGCCGCCCCGTCGACCGTCGCGATCAGGCAATGCCGGCGCGGATGCTTCGTGACGGCCAGCCGGCCCGCGTCGCCGTGGAGGTCGACGATGCGGCGATACACGCCGTCGACGACCTGTTCGACGCCCGGAATCGCCCGTCCGCTGAAGAAGCGCAACACGCGCGCCCAGTCGTACGGCGCCTTGAAGCGCAGTTCCATCTGCGCGGACGGCGGCACCTGACCGCCATCCGCGATCGACGTAATCGTATTTTTTTCGATGCTCAAACTGCGTTGCCCTCCGCAACGGCTTCGGTTTCGTCGTCGTGCGCATGGCGCGCCTCGGATGCGAGCAGCGTCGCCTTGCGGCGCACGCCCCAGCGATATCCGGCGAGCGCGCCGCCCTTCTGCACGACACGGTGGCAGGGGATCGCGAGCGCGACCGGGTTCGACGCGCAGGCCGATGCGACGGCCCGCACCGCACGCGGCGCGCCCAGTGCCTCGGCGATCTCCGAGTAGCTGCGCGTTTCGCCGTACGGGATGTGCGTCAGCGCTTCCCAGACGCGCTGCTGGAACGCGGTCGGCGCGATGTCGAGCGGCAGGTCGAACGCGTGCCGCGTGCCGTCGAGGTAGGCGCGGATCTGCGCGACGAACGGCGCGAGCCGCGAAGGCGATTCGACCAGCTCCGCACGCGCGAACGCATCCGTCAGTTCGCCGACGAGCGACGCCGGCTCGTCGCCGAACGCGATCCGGCAGATGCCCTGTTCGGTCGCGGCGACGAGCACCGTGCCGAGCGGCGTCGACGCGGTCGCGTAGTCGATCCGCAGGCCGGCGCCCTGGCGACGGAAAGCGGACGGCGCCATGCCCAGTTCGCGCGGCACCGATGCGTAAAGCCGCGACGGCGAGTTGAAACCCGCGTCGACGGCCGCCTGCGTGACCGGCTGCCCGCTTTGCAGCGCCTCGCGCAAGGCGGCGCCGCGCTGCGCGGCCTGGTACTGCCGCGGCGACACGCCGACCACGCGCTTGAACAGCCGCTGCAGGTGGAACGGGCTTACGTGCACGGCGTCGCTCAGTTGCTGCAGCGTGAGCCGCTCCGCATGCGCGTCGAGCACCGCGCAGGCACGATTGACGATCTCGAGCTCGCGCGGCAGCCCTTCCGGCTGGCAGCGCTTGCACGGACGAAAACCGGCCGCGCGCGCGTCGGCCGGACTGGCAAAGAAGGACACATGCTCGCGCCGCGGCAGCCGCGACGCGCAGCTCGGGCGGCAGAACACACCGGTCGTGCGCACGGCGTAGAAGAACGCGCCGTCCGCATGCGGATCGCGGGCGGTCACGGCGCCCCAGCGGGCATCGTCGGTCGGATAGGCGGTTTTCATCTGAACCTCGCACTCTCTAGTGTAGATGGTGCCTACTCTAGACATCGGCATGGGCCGTCGCGCCCTGAATCTTGCTCTGTGATTCGCACCGGCGAAACCGGGGGCACATCGCAATCGATCAATCGGACGAAACACCGCGCAAAGCGCTGCTCCGGCACCGCTTTCGTCATCGTCGCGTCACCATTTTGCTGCAGTGCGGCTGCGACCAATCGCCATCCTGACCATTTTTTACACTCGGAATATTGCAACGCACCATCGCCGTGTGTATAGTTGGAACTGTCTCCTCCATGTCTCCTCCTGATATGGATTAAGCCCGTTCCGCTCTGCGTGAACGGGCTTTTTTTCGTCCGTCGATCGTGCAGCCATTGCGGCATCCGTCGCCGGCGCGGTCTACACTCGGTGCACGCCATCCGAAGGAGTGCCCCGCTCATGAAACCGACCATCCGCGCGATCGATCACGTCGTGCTGCGCGTGACCGACATGGCTGCGATGACGCGCTTTTACTGCGATGCCGTCGGCTGCCACGTGGAGAAGGAACAGCCCGACCTGGGCCTCGTGCAGTTGCGTGCCGGCGACGCGCTGATCGACCTGCTGTCGGTCGGCGGCCCGATCGATCGTCCCGACAGCGGACCGCCCGGCACCGGCCGCAACCTCGACCATCTGTGCCTGCGCGTCGAGCCGTTCGACCCCGACGCGCTGATCGAGCATTTCGCCGCGCATGGCGCGCGCCCCGGCGCCCCCGCCGATCGCTACGGCGCCGGCGGCTACGGGCCGTCGATCTATCTGTTCGATCCCGAAGGGAACATGCTGGAATTCAAGGGGCCGCCCGCCGCGTTCGGCTGAGCGGCGCGCCGGCCGTCACGCGTCGGCGAACGGCTTCAGCACCGTCCATTCGACCGCGACCGGATCGTGGTCGGCGCTCGAGATCCAGGCGGCGCCGTCCTGCACCGTGCACTGCAGGCGCATCGTGCGCTCGGCGAGACGCCCGAGCGCGGCCGCGACGCCGTCGGCCAGCGACAGCACCTGCACGTTGCGCAGCCGCTCCACCTTGCTGCGCACGCCCTGCCACCAGATATCCGAGGTCTTGCCGCCGTACGCGATCACCGTGACCTGCCCGGCGCGGCCGGCCGCCTTCGAGATGCGCCGTTCGTCGGGCTGGCCGGCCTCGATCCATACGTCGATCGCCCCCGTCAGGTCCTTCTGCCACAGATCGGGCTCGTCGACGTCCGACAGCCCCTTGCAGAATTCGAGACGCTCGTGCGCGAACAGCGCGAACGCGACGATGCGCACCATCATCCGGTCGTCGGTTTCGGACGGGTGACGGGCGACCGTCAACGCGTGATCGCCATAGTAGTGCCGATCCATGTCGGCGATTTGCAGCTCGGCTTTGTAGATCGTGGATTTCAGCGCCATGCGGATGCGGCCCGGGCGGGCATTCGGTTCGGTCGGGCCGTGATGATACCGAATGCGCGCCGCCCGGCGCGTGACGGGCGCGCCACAGCACGACGGCCCGGCATCGGCCGGGCCGCGTTCAGGTCGCGCCGCCGGCGGTTCCGGCAGGCGCGCGGGGGCGAGAGGTGCGCGTGCGGGTTACTGCTTGACGAAGCGCGAATCGGTCCAGAGGCCCTGCTGGTCGCTGTTGTCGGCGCTGACGAACTGGACGTCGCCCTGATCGACCGACACCACGCGGAAGCGCTGGCCTTCCGGCACCGACAGGCAACGGTAGTCGTCGAAGTACTGCTGCTTCGCCTGCGACTTGCCGTCACGTTCGTGACTCAGTACGGAGTCCAGATTGTCTTTCGACAGACAGCCCCACGCATTCTTCGTCAGCTGGATTTCCTGCTTCGGCTGGACAGCCGCATCGCCGCCCGCCTGGGCGATCGACACCGCGGAAAATGCGCCGACGAGGGCAAAAAGGACACCGGTACGCTTCATCATGTTCTGTCTCCAGGCTTGCGGGCACCAGGCTCGGTTAGCTATGTGTTTAAAGGTGATCGTGAACCCGCGTTTTTCACTTTAGAAGACCGGCAAGCGATATCAAGCACATTTGTTGTGCGATCGCAATAGCGGCGAATTGTCGCACCCTGCGCGCGCCCGGTTTTCCACTTGCGGCGGCGTCTGCCGTCCGGCGGATTCGCCCGCGCCGCCGGAAGCAAAGCCTCATCCGGCAAGCCTTTCGGAGAAACTACAGTCCATCGGCTGAACGGTCTGGTTAATTCATTTCAATAGCGGGACCATTTTGATGCGTTGCACATAAAGTCATCCGAAACGATCTGAATTTACCGCAGTGCGGGACCGGATTTACCTGATACAAGAAAAATGCCAGGTATAAGCGCACTCGTATTTACCCGTATTTTCCCCGGCAGGCTTGGCGCCCGCTGCAGCGGAGCCGCAGCGGGCGTTCGCCAGTGTTTTTTACCCCACCTTATTTAGATCGCTTGCGGGCGCTCGAAATAATCGCGCTGGAAAATGCACATGCGATAAGCGTTGTGATATGCACCGTTTCCGAAAAATTCTTCCTTCAATTCCGCCTCGTGCTGGAATCCGCATTTCTCGTACACGTGGATGGCCGCCGCATTCGACGTGTCGACGATCAGGTACAGCTTGCGCATGTTCAGCACCTTGAACGCATATTCGATCGCGAGGCGCGTTGCCTGCCCCGCATAGCCGCGCCCCTGGCATTGGGGCGCGATGATGATCTGGAATTCGCCGCGACGGTGAATGTAGTCGAGCTCGATCAGCTCGACGAGGCCGACCAGTTCGTCCTGCGCATCGACCGCGACGAAGCGGCGCTCGCGCTGGTCGTGCACGTGACGGTCATACAGTTGCGACAGCTCGGAGAAGGTTTCGTACGGCTCCTCGAACCAGTAGCGCATGATCTTCGCGTCGTTGTTCAGCTCGTGAACGAAGCGCAGGTCCTGGCGCTCCAGCGGCCGCAGTGCAAGCGTGTGCTTGTCGTTCTGGAGTTGCATGTTCGTGTCCTTTTTGATGCCCGCGCGCGCATGAAACACCCGTGCGGCGGCGCCGCGAACGGGGCGCGTTCCGCGCTGTAAGAAGTTGACCGCGGGCGAAGGTCAGAGCCTAGAATGGACACAAGGGTTCCTGCCACCGCAAGGAGGCTATCGTGATCGAGCAAGTCATACTCGGCATCTTCCTCGTGCTGCCACTCATGATCGTGGCTGCGCTGTTCTCCGACGAACTGTGGCAGGAACATCGGCGCCAGCATCCGCGCGACGAAAATGCACCGCATATCGACTGGAAACATCCGTGGCGCCGGGTGCGGCGCGGACACTGAGCCGATCGCCATCCCGGCAGGCGGGGCGCTGCACACGGTGCAAACGGTGCAACCGCTTTCCGCCACGAACCGCGTCGAACCGAATCCCGCCCAACCAGCGAGCCGCCGCCGTGAACGACAAACCCGCTCTCCCTCCGCACGATATCCCCGGCGAAGCGATCGACCTGCAGATTGCCGACGTGCTGGCGGCCGTCCGCTACCCGGCCAACAAGGATGCGATCGTCGACGCCGCACGCGACGCCGGCGCCAGTAACGAAGTGCTGTCGATGCTCGACGGCCTGCCCGAACAGGACTACGCGGACGTCGATGCCGTCACGCGCTGGGTCGCCGGCAACTTCGGCCCCGGCCTCGGTATTTGAGCGCACGCCAATAACGCGATAGGATCGGGCCGCACCGGTTGCGCTGCGGCCGGATGCTTGCTGCCCGGCGCCAAGACCGGGCGTGACCGCACGAGTGCCCGGGGGAATCCATGGAAGGTATCCTGATCCAGCATACGACGCGTCGTCAGCTTTGGTTCGGCGCGCTCACGGCACTCGTCATCGTGCTCGCGCTGGCGATCGCCGTGCCGCACGCAAACGTCACGCTGCCGGCCGTCGAGCCGTTCATGCCGATGTGCGCGCTGACCGTGTTCACCACCGCGAGCATCGCCGCCTTCTTCCTCGGCGCGCAGTTCACCGTCACGCGCCAGCCCGTGCTCGGTGCGCTCGGCGGCGCCTATGCGTTCACCGCACTCGCCGTCGCGCTGCAGCTGCTCACCTTCCCCGGCGTGTTCGCGCCGCAAGGCTTGCTCGGCGCGCGTCCGCAAAGCGCCGCGTGGATGTGGGTCTTCTGGCATGCCGGCTTTCCGTGCTTCGTGATGGCCGCGCTGCTCGCGCGCGAGCGGCTCACGCATGCGCCGGTCGGCGCGGCGCAGACGCGCATATGGACCTTCGCGCTGGTCGGCGGCCCGGCCGTCGCGGCCGCGCTGCTGTGCGTGCTCGCGCTGAACGTCGCCCTGCCGCCCGCGTTCCATCCGCCAGGCGACGCAGCCGCGCTGCCCGTCGACGGGATCGCGCTGGTCGTGTGGCTGCTCAATGCGCTCGCGCTCGTCGCCGTGCTGGCTTCCGGCCGACTGCGCACGACGCTCGACCTGTGGCTCGCGATCGCGGTGCTCGCCTGCCTCACCGACACGACGCTGAACCTGCTGACCACGAGCCGCTTCACGGTCGGCTGGTATCTCGCACGCGTGTTCAGCATGTTCACGCCGGGCGTGCTGGTGTGCGTGCTCGCCTGGGAAGTGACGAAGCTGTATCAGCAGCTGTTCGAGGCGCATGCGACGCTGGTTCGTTCGTCCGCGCGCGACGGGCTGACCGGCGCGTTCAATCGCAGCCACTTCAACGATCACTTCCACACGCTGTTCCTGCAGGCGCGGCGGCAAGGCGAGCCGTTGTCGCTGCTGATGGTCGACGTCGATCACTTCAAGGCGTACAACGACGCGTTCGGTCACGTGAAGGGCGACGCGTGCCTGATCGCGGTCGCGAATGCGCTCGCCGGCGCGGTGCGGCGGCCGGCCGATATCGTCGCGCGCTACGGCGGCGAGGAGTTTGCCATCGTGCTGCCGAACACCGGCGCGCGCGGTGCACGGGTCGTTGCCGAGGAAGCGCGCGAAGCGGTGCTGCGGATCGATCTCGCGATGCCCGGGTCGCCGGCCGGGCGCGTGAGCGTCAGCGTCGGTTGCGCGACCGTGTCGGCCGACGACCTGTCGACGCCCGATGCGTTGATCGAAGCCGCCGATGCCGCGCTGTATCGTGCGAAGGATGCGGGGAGAAACCGCGTCGTGGCGGCGTGAAAACGTCTGCGGATTGGGGATTTGTTACGGTCATTGTGACCGGAATAATCCGCCGTTACGGATTGCCGCGCCGGGAAACGATCGCTTACAGCCGGTGTTGAAGGCGCTCGCTATGCTGGGTTCATGTCGAATCCGAGCAGGTGAGCGTGATGAAGAAAACCCTTTTGCTGATTGCCGGTGTCGCCGTGCTGTTGAGCGGCTGCATCGTGGTGCCGGATGGCGGCGGGTATGGGTATTACGGTGATGGCGGGTATTACCACCATCATCATCGGCATTGGGATTGATGCATTCCACCCCGGCTGTCGCGACGACACCGTCCGGATCAGTCGATTGATCCGGACCGCTGAGGACGGCAGCTGCGTCCTTCCTCAACGAGCCGTCGGAAAGTCTTCGTACGACTTCGGCCCATATCCCCAGATTCTCACCACCTCGCATCTGGCCTCGAACTCGAAGCCGATCTCTGCAAGCTTTCCCAACACTCGCGCGGATTGGTCCGCCGCTTGATGCCTGGCGGACGCCTGGGCATTCAACCCGATGTCGAACCATTCGACGCCCACGAACGGGAATGGCAGATGGTAGAACCACTCGACGTCCCAATCCGTCACATGACCATTGACCCACTTTGACCGGTACGAAGGCCGCCACCCGCTCAGATCGCGCACGAAGGTAATCAGCTCGTTCCACTTGGTGTCGTTGGCCAGCGAGCCGGTAAATTTCCGACGCGCGAGGGCTGCGACTTTTTCCTTGTCCATGCCGCGCGGCACGGCGTCCGCCATTGGAAAGGCACTCATCTCGGAACGTGGGTCGATGTGGAAAAGGGAAAACAGCGGGAATTCGAAGCGCCAGCATTCCGTTGAAATGCCCGCTTACTTCCCGATGCAGAACCTGCTGAAAATCACCCCCAGCAGATCATCCGAAGTGAACTCGCCGGTAATCGCATTGAGTTGCTCCTGCGCGAGCCGCAGCTCCTCCGCAAACAGATCGAGCGATTGCGCGCGCTGCTCGGCGTGATCCGCCGCCTGCGCCAGATGCTCCTGCGCAGCCCGCAGCGCAATCAAGTGCCGCTCGCGCGCCAGATAAACGCCTTCGGCCCCCGCCTGCCACCCCGCGATCCGCAGCAGTTCCGCGCGCAACATGTCGATACCGTCGCCGCGCTTGGCCGACAGATGCACCTCGGTCAGGTCGCCGTCGGCCGCCGGATGCTCGACGCACGCCGGCACGCCGGTGAGGTCCGTCTTGTTCAACACCCGCACCACCGGCACGCCATCCGGGAACCGGGCCGCGATCGTCTCGTCGTCCGCCGTCATCCCCGTGCGCGAATCGAGCAGATGCAGCACGACGTCCGCGCGCTCGATCTCGCTCCACGTGCGCGCAATCCCGATCCGCTCGACTTCGTCCTCCGTCTCGCGCAGCCCGGCCGTATCGATGATGTGCAGCGGAATCCCTTCGACCTGGATCGTCTGCGCGACCTTGTCGCGCGTCGTGCCTGCGATCGGCGTGACGATCGCCAGCTCCGCGCCGGCGAGCGCGTTCAGCAGCGACGACTTGCCGACGTTCGGCTGCCCCGCGAGCACGACCGACAACCCCTCGCGCAGCAGCGCGCCCTGCCGCGCGTCACCGAGCACGTGCGCCAGTTGCTCGCGGATCCTCGCGAGCTTGCCGCGCGCATCGGCCGCTTCCAGGAAGTCGATTTCCTCTTCCGGGAAATCGAGCGTCGCCTCGACCAGCATCCGCAGCGTGATCACATCCTCGACGAGCGCGTGGATCTGCCGCGAGAACGCGCCGTCGAGCGAGCGCCCGGCCGAGCGCGCCGCCGCTTCGGTACTCGCCTCGATCAGGTCGGCGACGGCCTCGGCCTGCGCAAGATCAAGCTTGTCGTTCAGAAACGCGCGCCGCGTGAATTCGCCCGGTTCCGCGAGCCGAAGCCCGAAGCCGCGCCCCGCATCGAGGCAACGCTGCAGCAGCAGCTGCATCACGATCGGCCCGCCGTGCCCCTGCAACTCGAGCACGTGCTCGCCGGTGTACGAATGCGGCGCGGGGAAATACAGCGCGATTCCGCGATCGAGCGGTGCGCCGTGCTCGTCGAGGAACGGCACGTAGCTCGCATGGCGCGGCGCGAGCCGCTGCCCGCACAACGCGTCGATCAGCGGCAGCGCGGCCGCCTCGCCGCCGCGCCCGAACGACACGCGGACGACGCCGACGCCCCCCCGGCCGGCAGCAGTGGCAATGGCGACGATCGGATCGGAATCGGTAGCGAGCATGGGAATCGGATGAATCGGGTGAACAGAGCATCAATGGTGCGCCCGCACAACAGTTCGGGCATCGGGACGCCGGCATTGTAGCCTGCCGGCCCGCACGCCACCGGACACCCGATCGGCGTCGAACTTACCCGAATTTATCCCGACGGGGATAAGTCGAGTATCAATGCCGGACAATCACGTCCTGTCCATTTCGGACGAGTATGCCTTTCCGAACGGTCCGACACTGCGGCCCCCAATTCCGTCGCACGGTCCACGGCAGGTTGGGATTCGTCCGAACAGGCTATGTTTAGCTTATATGGTTGTCTGAGACGTGTCGGTGGAATTGCACAATCACCCCCATGCCGACACCCGAAGAAAAAGCAGCGTTCTCGGAACGCCTGAAATTCGCCTTGCGGCGCAGCCCGGACAAGGTCACCGGTGCGACGGAACTCGCGAACCGGTTCAATCTGCGTCACCGCGGTGCGCAGCCGGTTTCGCCGCAAACCGCGCACAAATGGCTGACGGGCCGCACGATTCCGACGCCGGACAAACTCGAAACGCTCGCCGACTGGTTGCGCGTCGAACTGCATTGGCTGCATTACGGCCCGTCGCCGAGCGTGACCGAACACACGACGCCGCAACCGCTGCCGCGCGACGAGCGTTATCCGCCGACGCCCGAGACGATCGAACTCGCGTCGAAGATCGAGGCGCTGCCGCCGCATCAGCGTTACCTCGTTCAGGAACTGATCGAGCAGTTCTACGGCGGCGACACGAAAATCGAAGCGAAGAAGGCCTGAACGGCAGCGGTCAACGCCCCCGCGCCGCCACCCGCCAGAAACAAAAAAGCCGCATGGATGAAACCATGCGGCTTTTTTGCGTGCATCGCAGGCGGCTGGCCGCCCGCGTGTGCCAAGGGCGTCAGGCCTTCTTGCCGCCGCCGAGCTTGCGCGTGATGTAGTACTGCTGCGCGATCGACAGCACGTTGTTCACGACGTAGTACAGCACCAGGCCGGCCGGGAAGAAGAAGAACATCACCGAAAACGCGATCGGCATGAACTTCATCATCTTCGCCTGGACCGGGTCCGGCGGCGTCGGGTTCAGGCTGGTCTGCACGAACATCGACACGGCCATCAGCACCGGCAGGATGAAGAACGGGTCGCGCTGCGACAGGTCGTGAATCCACAGAATCCACGGCGCGCCGCGCATTTCGACCGACGCGAGCAGCACCCAGTACAGCGAGATGAACACCGGGATCTGGATCACGACCGGCAGGCAGCCGCCGAACGGATTGACCTTCTCGGTCTTGTACAGCTCCATCAGCGCGGCATTCATCTTCTGCGGATCGCTCTTGAAGCGTTCGCGCAGCGCCTGCATGCGCGGCGTGATTTCCTTCATGCGCGCCATCGACTTGTAGCTGGCCGCCGACAGCGGGAAGAACACCGCCTTGATCAGCACCGTCAGCAGCACGATTGCCCAGCCCCAGTTGCCGACGAAGCCGTGGATCTTCTCGAGCAGCCAGAACAGCGGCTTCGCGATGATCGTCACCCAGCCGTAGTCCTTCACGAGTTCCAGGCCCGGCGCGACGCCTTCGAGCATGCGCTCTTCTTCCGGACCGGCGAACAGGCGTGCCTGCACGTCGGCGGACTGGCCCGGCGCGATCGCGGCGACCGGCTGCTTCACGCCGACGCGATACAGCGTCGGATCGATCTTCTCGGCGTAGATGTCGCGCTTCACGCCCTGCTGCGGAATCCAGGCCGACGCGAAGTAGTGCTGCACCATCGCGACCCAGCCGTTGTCGGCGGAGTTCACGAAGTCGGCCTTGTTCTTGTCGAGGTCGCTGAAGTTGATCTTCTGGAAGTGCTTCGCGTCCGTATAGACCGCCGGCCCGAGGAACGTATGCGAGAACATCGGCGTTTCGACGGCCGTGTTGTCGCGCACCAGTTCCATGTAGACCGTCGGCGTGACCGGTGCCGTGCCGACGTTGTCGATCTTCGTATCGACGCCGATCACGTAGCTGCCGCGCGTGAACGTGTAGGTCTTCACGACCTTCACGCCGCCCTTCACCGGCGATTCGAACGACAGCTTCAGTGTGTTCTGGTCACCCGTCAGCGACGTCGGGCCCGCGTTGACCTGCGTATAGACGTCGTTGTGGTTCGGGAAGTCGCCGCCGAGCAGGCCCGAGCGCGCGAGATACGTGTGGCCGGCCGTATGGTCGAACAGCGTGATGTACAGGTCAGGCTGCTTGCCGTCGCCCTGCTTCTTCAGCGTCAGCTTCGCGAGCGTGCCGCCGCGCGTGTCGATTTCGCCGTCATACACGTCGGTCGAGAACTTCACGAGCTGCGCCTGCGCGGCCGGTGCCGTCGTCGACGGTGCGGCGCCTGCTGCTGCCGCAGGCGCGTCACCTGCGGTCGTCGTCGCGCCCGTGCCCGATGCACCGCCTGCAGCCGCGGGGGCCGTTTGCGTGGCGCTCGGGAAGAACATCGACGGGCGTCCATGGTCGCGCTGCCAGTTGTCGTACAGCATGACAGCTGACATGAAGAAGATCACCCATAGGACGGTGCGTTTGATATCCATGCGTTGTCTCAGAGTCGATGGGACCGCGCGTCGGCTTCGCCGCGAGCGCGAGTGTCGGAGTTGGGCGGCGGGACGAGGTCGATGCCGCCCGCGGAAAACGGATGGCATCGGCACACGCGCCTGACGGCGAGATACGTGCCGCGCGCGGCGCCATGATACTGGATTGCCTCGCGCGCGTAATCCGAACAGGAAGGATAAAAACGGCAACGGTTGCCGAGCATCGGGCTCACGGCAACCTTGTAGAAGCGCAGCAAGGCGATCAATACCGTTTCCATACCTTGGGCGGCGCCGTTCGACGCCGCGTCAAAACCGGCCGGGCAAGCGCGAACGCCGCACCGGACACGGATGCGTCACTCGGACGCGGGCTTCGACGCCCGGCGGGCGATTTCCCGGACTGCCCTGTCGAGCAGTTCGCGGATCTCGGCCGCGCACATCGCCGCGAGCGGGGCGGAAGCCGCGCTCGGCAGCGCTTTCTTGTCGAAGCGCGTGTGCTGCCGCAGCAGCAGGTCGTAACCGGCGAATTCGGCCCGGCGCAGGCGAAACTGATCGCGCGCCAGCCGCTTCACGAGGTTGCGGGTTACCGCACGCGGCGCATACTTCTTGCCGACGACGAGCCCCAGACGCGCGGGCTGACCGGTCGGCTTGCCGTAGATCACGAAGTGCGCGGAACGCCGCCAGGGGCGCAAACGAAAAACGGATGAAAATTCATCCGTTTTCAGAAGTCGCGCAGCTTTCGGGAAGGCGGCTTTCGTCTGCGACGGATTCGCACCCGGCTCGACAGCACCTTCCGCAGGACTGCGGACGGCGGACACAGCGCGCAACCTGCCTTAGATGGCGAGGCGCTTGCGGCCCTTCGCGCGGCGAGCGTTGATGACCTTGCGGCCACCTGCCGTCTTCATGCGGACACGGAAGCCATGGGTGCGCTTGCGGCGCGTCACGGACGGTTGGTAAGTACGTTTCATGATGTTCTCACTTGTTCGAGAATGTCGAAATTCAGGGGACCGCGTGCCCTTAACCGGAGGCATTCGGGCGAACGCAATCGCCGGGAATACAGGATTGGTTTTCGCGGAACCCGCTATTTAAACCGTTTTTCTCTTGACGGTCAATACTTTAGGAGTCGATCGCCTGTGCCGGCCCGCGCCGATCCGGCCCCGCGACCCACAATCCCGGCCTGTGGATAACTCGCGCTGTGGCTGCGTTTGGCGGTAGAATCTCGCCTTATCTCCAAGAATCCCGCACGCCGCCTCGGCCCGCGCCTGCCCCTCCAACACTGTGACGCAGGCGTCCGAGGCACGCTCGCACGACCGCTTCGGGCCTTGTTGCGCAACCGCGACAAGGGCGCCGGCGAGCCGCGCTGTGCACGCAAAAAACGACAGTTACTTGATGAACGATTTCTGGCAACACTGTTCCGCACTGCTGGAGCGCGAGCTGACGCCCCAGCAGTACGTGACGTGGATCAAACCCTTGGCCCCGGTGGCCTTCGATGCGTCGGCGAACACGCTGTCCATCGCCGCGCCGAACCGCTTCAAGCTGGACTGGGTCAAGAGCCAGTTTTCGGGACGGATCTCCGATCTGGCCCGAGATTTCTGGAATGCGCCGATCGAAGTCCAGTTCGTCCTCGATCCGAAGGCAGGCATGCGCAGCGCCGCGACCGCGACGGGCGCCGCGCCGGTAGCCCCGCGCGCGCCGCTCGCACCCAGCGGCCCGGCCGCGACGGTCGCTGCGATCGCCGCCAACCTCGCCGCAAATGCCGGCGCTGCGCCCAGCGCACCGGCCGACGTGCCGATGACGCCGTCGGCGGCCGCCGCACACCACCTGAACGCCGACGACGCCGACATCGACCTGCCGAGCCTGCCCGCACACGAAGCGGCCGCCGGCCGCCGCACGTGGCGTCCGGGCCCCGGCGCCGCACCCGCGAACGGCGGTGAAGCCGATTCGATGTACGAACGCTCGAAGCTGAACCCCGTGCTCACGTTCGACAACTTCGTGACCGGTAAGGCGAACCAGCTCGCGCGCGCCGCCGCGATCCAGGTCGCGGACAATCCGGGCATCTCGTACAACCCGCTGTTCCTGTACGGCGGCGTCGGCCTCGGCAAGACCCACCTGATCCACGCGATCGGCAACCAGCTGCTGCTCGACAAGGCCGGCGCGCGGATCCGCTACATCCATGCGGAACAGTACGTGTCGGACGTGGTGAAGGCGTACCAGCGCAAGGCGTTCGACGACTTCAAGCGCTACTACCACTCGCTCGACCTGCTGCTGATCGACGATATCCAGTTCTTCTCCGGCAAGTCGCGCACGCAAGAGGAATTCTTCTACGCGTTCGAGGCGCTGGTCGCGAACAAGGCGCAGGTGATCATCACCAGCGACACGTATCCGAAGGAAATCTCGGGCATCGACGATCGCCTGATCTCGCGCTTCGACTCGGGCCTCACCGTCGCGATCGAGCCGCCCGAACTGGAAATGCGCGTCGCGATCCTGATGCGCAAGGCGCAGTCGGAAGGCGTGAACCTGTCGGAAGACGTCGCGTTCTTCGTCGCGAAGCACCTGCGCTCGAACGTGCGCGAGCTCGAAGGCGCGCTGCGCAAGATCCTCGCGTATTCGAAGTTCCACGGCCGCGAGATCTCGATCGAGCTGACCAAGGAAGCGCTGAAGGACCTGCTGACCGTGCAGAACCGGCAGATTTCGGTCGAGAACATCCAGAAGACCGTCGCCGACTTCTACAACATCAAGGTCGCCGACATGTATTCGAAGAAGCGCCCCGCGAACATCGCGCGGCCGCGGCAGATCGCGATGTATCTCGCGAAGGAACTCACGCAGAAGAGCCTGCCGGAAATCGGCGAGCTGTTCGGCGGGCGCGACCACACCACCGTGCTGCACGCGGTGCGCAAGATCGCCGACGAGCGCAGCAAGGACGCGCAGCTCAACCACGAGCTGCACGTGCTGGAACAGACGCTGAAGGGCTGAGCGCGCGGCGCGCTTGATAATTCGGCATCCGCCCCAAATTAAGGGGGGCGGTTCGGTTTTGAGGCACAATACTGGTTTGACCGCCCCGGTGGTGGCGGGCCAAGAGCCCGGCCGGCGGGGCGCTGCGAGGCTGCTGCGCTGCAGGCCGTTACTCAACGAAGGAACTCTATGCAACTGGTCAAGACCGAACGAGACACCCTCCTCAGGCCGCTGCAAACGGTCAGCGGCATCGTCGAACGCCGCCATACGTTGCCGATCCTCGCCAACCTGCTGATCACCAAGAACGGCCCGGACGTTTCGTTCCTGTCGACCGACCTGGAGCTGCAGATCACCACGCGCGCCGATTTCGGCGTCGGCGGCGACCAGGTCGCGACCACCGTCGCGGCGCGCAAGCTGCTCGACATCCTGCGCGCGATGCCTGACGGCCAGGTCACGCTGTCGCTCGCCGACAAGCGCCTCACCGTTCAATCGGGCAAGAGCCGTTTCGCACTGCAGACGCTGGCGGCCGACGAGTTCCCGACCGTCGCGCAGGCGAAGGATTTCGGCGCGACCCTGACCGTCCCGCAGAAGTCGTTCCGCCAGTTGCTCGGCATGGTCCACTTCGCGATGGCGCAGCAGGACATCCGCTACTACCTGAACGGCATGCTGCTCGTCGTCGACGGCGACCAGCTGATGGCCGTGGCCACCGACGGCCACCGCCTCGCGTTCTCGTCGATGAAGCTCGAAGGCGGCACGTTCGGCCGCCAGGAAGTCATCGTGCCGCGCAAGACGATTCTCGAGCTGCAGCGCCTGCTCGAAGACATCGACGACACCGTCACCATCGACATCGCGCAAACCCAGGCCAAGTTCACGTTCGGCCAGGTCGAGCTCGTGTCGAAACTCGTCGAGGGCAAGTTCCCCGACTTCCAGCGCGTGATCCCGAAGGCGCACAAGAACACGTTCGAGATCGGCCGTGAAGAACTGCAGCGTTCGCTGCAGCGCGCGGCCATCCTGACCTCGGACAAGTTCAAGGGCGTGCGCTGCATCATCGCGCCGGGCCAGCTGAAGATCATGTCGACCAACGCCGATCAGGAAGAGGCGCAGGAAGAACTGGAAATCGCCTACCAGGGCGATACCGTCGACATCGGCTTCAACGTCACGTATCTGCTCGACGTGCTCGCGAACCTGAAGGTCGACACCGTGCAGGTGAGCCTCGGCGACGCCAGCTCGAGCGCGCTGATTACCGTGCCCGAGAACGACGAGTTCAAGTATGTCGTGATGCCGATGCGCATCTGACGCGCACGACATCAAGACACACACCAGGGGGCGGCAAGCCCCTTTGGCGTTTTTATGGCGAACCGACAACCCGTCCCTTTGGTGCCTTTTCGGCGCCTGGGGCGGGCCAGGAAACTGGAGCGGCCCGGCGATTTCTCTCGCTGAAACGCACCGCGCCGCCACCTGAGTGGCCTCGCAGAACCGGAAGATATCCATGAGTGAACAGCACAATTCGCAACCCGATAACAGCAGCTACGGCGCCTCGTCGATCCAGATCCTCGAAGGTCTGGAAGCGGTGCGCAAGCGCCCCGGGATGTACATCGGCGACACGTCTGACGGCACCGGTCTGCACCACCTCGTGTTCGAGGTGCTCGACAACTCGATCGACGAAGCGCTGGCCGGGTACTGCAACGACATCCACGTGACGATTCACGCCGACAACTCGATTTCCGTGACCGACAACGGCCGCGGGATTCCGACCGACGTGAAGATGAACGACAAGCACGAGCCGAAGCGCAGTGCTGCGGAAATCGTGATGACCGAGCTGCACGCCGGCGGCAAGTTCGACCAGAACAGCTACAAGGTGTCCGGCGGCCTGCACGGCGTGGGCGTGTCGTGCGTGAACGCGCTGTCGAGCTGGCTGCGGTTGACCGTGCGTCGGAACGGCAAGAAGCACTTCATGGAGTTCCATCGCGGCGTCGCACAGGAACGCGTGCTCGAGACGGTGGACGGCGTGGAAGTTTCGCCGATGCTGATCACCGGTGACACCGAGAACCGCGGCACCGAAGTGCACTTCATGGCCGATCCGACCATTTTCGGCACGGTCGAGTATCACTACGACATCCTCGCGAAGCGGATGCGTGAACTCTCGTTCCTGAACAACGGCGTGCGGATTCGTCTCACGGACCTGCGCTCGGGCAAGGAAGACGATTTCGCGTTCGCCGGCGGTGTGAAGGGCTTCGTCGAGTTCATCAACAAGACGAAGACCAACCTGCACCCGACGGTGTTCTTCGCCAACGGCGAGAAGGACGGCGTGGGCGTCGAAGTCGCGATGCAGTGGAACGACAGCTACAACGAAAACGTGCTGTGCTTCACGAACAACATTCCGCAGCGCGACGGCGGCACGCACCTGACCGGCCTGCGGGCCGCGATGACGCGCGTCATCAACAAGTACATCACCGACAACGAAATCGCGAAGAAGGCGAAGGTCGAGACGACCGGCGACGACATGCGCGAAGGGCTGTCGTGCGTGCTGTCCGTGAAGGTGCCGGAGCCGAAGTTCAGCTCGCAGACGAAGGACAAGCTGGTTTCGTCCGAGGTTCGTGCGCCGGTTGAAGAGGTTGTGGCGAAGGCGCTGGAAGAATTCCTTTTGGAAACGCCGATCGACGCGAAGATCATCTGCGGGAAGATCGTTGAGGCTGCTCGGGCGCGGGATGCTGCTCGGAAGGCGCGTGAGATGACGCGCCGCAAGGGTGTGCTCGATGGCGTTGGTCTGCCGGGCAAGCTCGCGGACTGTCAGGAGAAGGATCCGGCGAAGTGCGAAATCTACATCGTCGAGGGTGACTCGGCAGGTGGGTCGGCAAAGCAAGGGCGTGATCGGAAGTTCCAGGCGATCCTGCCGCTGCGCGGCAAGGTGCTGAACGTCGAGAAGGCACGCTACGACAAGCTGCTGTCGTCGGAACAGATCGTCACGCTCGTGACCGCGCTTGGGTGCGGGATCGGCAAGGAAGACTACAACCTCGACAAACTGCGCTATCACCGCATCATCATCATGACCGACGCGGACGTCGACGGTGCGCACATCCGGACGCTGCTGCTCACGTTCCTGTATCGCCAGATGCCGGACATGATCGAGCGCGGGTACGTGTATATCGCGCAGCCGCCGCTTTACAAGATCAAGGCGGGCAAGGACGAACGGTATCTGAAGGACGACGTGGAGCTCAACGCGCATATGCTGCGGTTGGCGCTGCAAGGGTCGGAGCTGGTGCCGGGTGAGAATGCTGCGGCGATTTCGGGCGATGCGCTTGGGGAGCTGGCGCGGTCGTATCTGCTGTCGCAGAGCGTGATCGAGCGGTTGAGCCGGTTGTATGACCCGGCCGCGCTGGAAGCGGTCATGGATGGGGTTGTGATCGACCTCTCCACTGAGGCTTCGACTGAGGCTTCGGCTAAGGCGCTGCACGCTGCGTTGCATGATGAAGCGTTGAAGAACGAAGTGCGTGTCGTGCCTTCGTATGACCCGGTTCGCGAACAGCGGTCGCTGCATGTCGAACGTACCCATCACGGCAACGTGCGGGTTTCGGTCATCGACCAGGAATTCCAGCACACGGCGGATTATCAGCAGCTCGTGACCACCGCAAATACGTTCAAGGGACTCATCGGGGAAGGTGCGGTCATCAAGCGCGGTGAACGCAGCATGGCTGTCGCGGACTTCAAGAGCGCGATGAAGTGGCTGCTGGCGGATGCTGAACGGAACGTCTCCAAACAACGCTATAAGGGGCTCGGCGAAATGAACCCCGAGCAGCTGTGGGAAACGACGATGGATCCGGCAGTGCGGCGTCTGCTGCGTGTGCAGATCGAGGACGCTATTGCTGCGGACGGGATCTTTACTACCCTCATGGGGGATGACGTCGAGCCGCGTCGGGCGTTTATCGAGTCGAATGCGTTGCGGGCGGGGAATATTGACGTTTAATGCATTGCCAGTGCAGGGCGCCAGAGTAAGTGTGACTGTGCGACAAAGTTGGTGCGACTAGCCTCCCTGTCGAGCATCATGTCTTATGAGAGCTCAGCCGCGGAATCATAATCCGCAGGTTCGGGTTCCGATTCGCCACCATATGCGAAAGCCCTGTAGGCCTTTGATCTACAGGGCTTTTTCACTAAGGGCTCTGCGGCTTCGCTGCGAGTCCTTTCTTTTACCGGCCCCTCGCGGTGCAATACGCGGTGTAGCCCTCATAGAAGGGCACCATGGCAGCACTGACAAAAAACCCTGGCACCTCGAAAGCAACCATCCGGCGCGTTGGTTGGCCGACCGTCGCCAAGACATTCCGCACGAAGCGCGATGCATACCGCAGTGGCAGGCATCGAAGAACTGGCGGTTGCAAAGCTGGCAAAGGATAATGCAGACTTGGTCCAAGTGCGGGACCAATTGAAGCAATGGCAACACGGCCCAGTGGCGTAAAGGTCCGCAGGCCCCACATCGGACTGTTCTCCGGTTGAATTTATACAATGGCTTCTAGAACGACATCTCCGCAAAAGCACCGCCCTAGTGCTATAGATCTGTTTAGCGGGTGTGGCGGGTTAAGCACCGGCCTAGAGCAGGCTGGATTTCGCGTCTGCGCGGCCGTTGAGATCGATGATAAGGCGCAACGGACCTATCAGCTAAACCACCCAGGCGTCAAGCTGTATCGCAACGACATTCGCAAGCTGAGTGTTCGCAAAGTCATGCGAGATTTGAGTCTTTCCGCTGGCGAGCTAGACTTGCTTGCAGGATGCCCGCCATGTCAAGGCTTCTCGAGGCTAAGGACGCTTAATCAGGCCGACTCTGTCGACGACCCTCGGAACAATCTAGTACGCGACTTTCTTCGGTTCGTGCGCGTCCTGCGTCCGAAAACAGTAATGCTCGAAAACGTACCTGCGCTTGAGAATGACGAACGCTTCACCTCACTTTGCGAGGCTCTGAAAGCGATGAAATACAAGCTCGTCGTTCACGTGCTGAACGCTGCCGACTATTCGGTTGCTCAGCGGCGCAAGCGTCTCATCTTGCTTGCGTCGAAAGTACACCTCCCAGCTATCGCCCCGAAATCGAAGCAGCGCAAAACAGTGGGGGATGTCATTCGGCACCTGGAAGCCCCATCAATGACCCGCGACGCGTTGCACGCGGTCCCAGAAAAGCGCTCGAAACAGGTCATGGAGCTAATCCGCCTGATTCCGCGCGATGGCGGAAGCCGTACCGACCTGCCTGCCGACCGGCAACTCGAGTGTCACAAACGTAGTGACGGCTTTCGCGATGTGTATGGTCGCATGGCATGGGACGATTTGGCTCCCACGATTACCAGTGGATGCATCAACCCGTCGAAGGGCCGATTCCTGCATCCCATGCAGGACCGCACCATCACGCTCAGGGAAGCGGCTTTGCTGCAAGGCTTTCCGCCGAAGTACAAATTCGACGTATCACACGGAAAAGAGGCAATAGCATTAATGATCGGCAACGCGCTGCCACCGCCCTTTATTGAGGCTCAGGCTCGCGCGTTGCGCGACGGCATTTTGACGGGGAAACGCGATGAAAAAAATTTCAACCGTGGACGAGCTTCGCGCCGAGGGACTGACTGCTGAACAGTCAGCAGCCGCAGCCGATACATCAGCGACCGTTCTGTGCATAGCTTGTGCGGGTTCGGGTAAGTCGCAAACCCTCGCTTATCGGATTGCGCGTCTGATATCCGAAGGGACGCCAGCCACTTCGATCGTGGCCATAACCTTTACCGAAAAAGCCGCCGACTCGATCAAGCGTCGCGTAGCCAAAGTTCTGGTCAAATGCGGTCTCAGCGCGAATCTGATTGGTCAGATGTACATCGGCACTATCCACGCATTCTGTCAGAATGTGTTGGGTGACTCGGACGCCATTTTTCGTCAGTACGATGTACTCGACGACAACCGCTTCACGCTGTATTTGATGTCCAGATATCCGGAACTCGGAATCAATACACTGAAACCGCGATTTAAGGATCGATACTTTGAGACTCTGTCACAAGTCCAGCGCGCGTGGAACGTATTCCGGGATGAGGGGCTATCGCTCGATGAAATCGAGACGCACGATCCGGAGGTTGGTCTTGTACTAAGAGAGATCGGGCAACGCTTAATACGCGACCAATTCCTTGACTTCTCCTCGATGGTCCGCGAGACGGCCGAACGGGCGAAAAGCAATGTCAACGTTCGAGCACGCCTGGGTCGTATTCGGCATTTACTAGTTGACGAATATCAGGATGTGTCTGGCTCTCAAGAGGAGCTAATTGCGACGATTCACGAATTAGGTGCCAACCTCTTCGTGGTAGGCGATGACGACCAGTCGATTTATGGATTCCGCGGCGCTCACGTTTCGAACATCCTTAATTTTGTTACTAGGTACAAGGGCGTTAGCGAACACGTCCTCGCCACGAACTTTCGAAGCACCCGCGCTATTGTGGCCGCGACCAACGCGTTCGTCGCGTCACAATTGGGTCCTCAGCGGCTCTATAAGCAACCGCGTGAACACGTCGATCTCGCTCCGCGACATCTTGCCGTGCATCATTTTGCGACTCGCCCAGAAGAAGCCGAATGGGTGGCACAGCGCATCAAACATCTGCTGGGAACAGAATACGTCCAATCCGATGGGACGGTCCGAGGTCTCACACCAGGTGACTTCGCCATCCTTATGCGTTCAACAAAGACGCCTGAGCAGGACGACAATCCACGACATCACGCGTTCACGCGTGAACTAGACGCGCTTAACATACGCTATACGTTAAACGCTGGCGGTTCGGTTTTTGATCGGCCGTGCGTAGCTGCGCTGCGAGAAACATTTATCGCGCTCGAGAATGGGCCGATCTCGCGACCCGACGCTACTCGCCTGATCGATGATCACATCAGACCAGCATACTCTCGTGTTAGCCCAACAAAAACATACGCCGTGCTCGCGGATTGGGGGCGGCGGATACATGCGCCGCTAGGCGCAGCCCGGCAGCGACTGTTTCCGCAGCAGCTGCTGAACGACCTTCTGGACGCATTCGACGTCGCACATAGCTCGCTCCCAGACGAAGTGATGCGCGAGATCGGCCTTTTCAGCAGGATGCTGCAAGACGTCGAAAGTGTATATCTAAGCATCGACTCGAGCGGTCGATTCACGTCTGTCGTGCGGTTCCTGCAGCAAGTCGCCGAGGAAGGCTATAACATCAGTACAGAGGACGTAGTATCACGGCCCGACGCAGTTACCGTCTCTACGGTGCATCAGGTGAAGGGACTAGAATTCCCGGTCGTGTTTGTGGTCGATGTCGTCCCAGGGCGATTTCCGGGCAAGCGTTCAAATTACAGCGGACTGCTACCGGCAAATCTTCTCGCGAGCGCAATCGCACGCGGCGCGTACTCCAACACACGCGAAGCCGAAGCACGACTGTTCTATACGGCCCTCACGCGCGCGGAACGCTACCTATACGTTACTGGCGCCGCGTCTCTTCCAAACGGGAAGCGCACGAATCGCCAGTCGGAGTTCGCCGCAGCGCTGCAAGATGTTGAGCTGATCGTTGATCCGCTGCAAACGCCTCCTGAATTAAGTCGGGCCGCGCCGCGGCAGAGAGAAGACGAGTCGACGTTACCCACGTCGTTTAGCGACATCAAGTACTACCTGCATTGCCCCATGGACTATCGGTTTCGCAAGGGCTTCGGGTTTAGCCCACCGGTCCCGGAACTGTTCGGGTACGGCCGCGTGGTTCACGTCGCCATCGAGAAACTACACGAGCATTTCTCGGGGACCGCCCCCACGCCAGCAGAAGCGAGTCAGATCGCCGCCGATCATTTTCACCTGAAGCATGTTGCGCGGAGTCGCGATCCGGAAAACCGCCCCGGCGCTTACGAGCAAGCGATGAACAAGGCACAGGAAATCGCAGCGGACTATGTTACGAGATTTGCCTCGGACTTCGCTCAACAAAAACAGGTTGAAGTGCGTTTCGAGATCCCAGCACAGGGATGTCTCATCACAGGCTCCATTGATCTGCTCATGCGTTACAACACGAAGGGTGATATCGTTGAAGCTCACGTTGTAGATTTTAAAACGATGCAAGGCGGAGACGACCCATCTAGGAACATGCAGCTAGACTGGCGTGAACTTTCACTTCAGGTACAGTTATACGCTAAGGCGGCGCGCGAAGTGTTCAATGAAAATGCGGCTACAGGATCGATCCATCTGCTGAAGGATAACAAACGAGTTGACGTGCCCATCGATGATGCTGCAATACAAGCCGCGGTTGCGAACATCGAGTGGGCTGTTCGGGGCATTTTGGCAAGGGACTATCCAAGTAGGCCAAGCAAAGAAAAATGCGCAAACTGCGACTTCAACCGACTATGCCCTAAAACGCCTCAGCAATTTCGCGCCGATGCAGGTGTCCCGCCCCCCATCATGACGCCGCTCGGCCCAATGAGTGCGTCGGCACTGTGAAAGGACTGTTGGATCGGTGCAGCAATGATGGACAAGGTAACGCAGTCGACACGAAGCCGCATGATGGCGGCTGTACGCAATCGCGACACCGCTCCGGAGCGTCAAGTCAGAGCGATGCTCCACGCGGCAGGTCTACGTTTCCGACTGCACGACCGGTCGTTGCCAGGTACTCCCGACATAGTGCTGAAAAAGTACGCCACCATAATCATGGTAAATGGATGTTTTTGGCATGGCCATCATTGCCCCAGAGGTAAGTTGCCAACGACGCACACCGACTTCTGGCTGAAGAAACAAACGACTAATCGTCGCCGGGACGCGGAAGCGATTCGTCGGCTCAGGGCATTAGGTTGGCGAGTTCTAGTAATATGGGAGTGCAAAATCCGGGAAAAAACGGAACTTGCTCGAACCTTAGCAAAAGCGTTCCCGCAGATACAACGAATCGAGTTAGAGTCACACAATAACGATAGCAGTTAACGCTCCAACGCCAATCCCCAAGTGGCAATCGGCATACAGAATATCCAGACGCCCGTGACTTGTACGTGACGCCGCAGTCTTTCGTCTACTACATTATAATGCTAGAAGCATGTAACGCCAAAATGGACGGCACATGCAACTGAAAAAAGTGCAGGATATCTTTACCCTTTCAACCGGCCAGCTCATTTCGAAGAGAAATCTCTTCGATCTTATACAGCGGTCGAAAGTCGAGGGATCTGATTATTGGTCGGGCCCCGAATTTATTGTGGGAAATACACCCCAGCAGGGAATAAATTGGATTGGACGACTATCATCAATTCGCGCAATAATTATCAAAACACGGCCTGGCTCATACGCTGATGATGGATGGTCTACCGAAGACAAGATGGTGTATCATTATTCCTTTAAGGCAAAAAATGGCAACATCAATCCCACAGAAAAAGCCAATACTGTTTTAATCCAGCAACCAGAGCATCTTTATCCGATATTTTTATTTACAGAAAATACGAATAATTGGTGCTTCGAAGGATCATTCCACGTCTCCGATCTCCAAGAGAGATTTGTCATTCTTCAGCGCGGAAACCCTTCGGTGGAAATTAATGATAATCCCGGTGAATCCAAATATTCGGAGGGCGGACGGAAGTATGTAACCCACTTGCTTGCCGAAAGAAATAAAGGGGTCGTAGAAACCCTAAAATCATCTGAGCCGTGGGTTTGCGACATATGCCATATGGACTTCGAATCCAAATACGGCGTTAAGTATATAGAAGCTCACCACAAAATTCCCATCTCAACGTATGCATCAACATCGAAAGTAAGCACATCCGATTTTGCCCTTCTCTGCCCGAACTGCCACAGAGCGGTGCACATTTATATGAAAAAAGAAGGGCTTGCTTATTCTCAAATTAGGGCCATTTTGTCAGCTGATCCACACCGCCACCAGTCCTAACGCCCCCCTGAATGCTCTCAGTGTGTCGAGCACAACACGTCAGTTTGAGGTACATATTTCCCGCGCTCCAGCGCATCGGACCTCGTTAGGCTCCTTAAGCTGCGCATCACCACAGAACATCCCACCGACTCTCAAAAAAATATGGGGCGCTCATCGAGTTTGCCCCATATCCTGCGCGCAGCTTACTTCCAAACAATTACGATTTCCCCTCAGCCTTCTTCTTCAATGCCTTTTGCACATCCTTAAAAGCAAGAACAGGTATCTTATTAGTCACAATACAACCACTCTTCCCCGCCTTCTTCACCGAGAGCACCACGGAATTTTTTTGAGACTCTTCTAAGGATCGGCCTTTCGTTGGATTGGCTTCTTTGATGTGACCAAGCGCTTTATCCTCAGCCGCCTCTTTACTGTCAGCCGATACGATCATTTCCAGTACATGCGGATGATCCAGCGTCTGTACATACACTTTGTAAAGTCTCTCAGCCATATTCCCCCCGTATTGATCTAGCACTTTACATCGACTCGAAAGGTCCCAGAGCATCCTTTCCCCAACGACACTACGCCAGAAAGACCTGTATTACACCAAGTCACTTTTCCGGTGCGTGACGCAGATGGAGCACCATATGTCGAATCCTGTACGGTAGGCCAGTTCCCTTGTGTATCTCGGCGGTTCTGAATGCGAGACCGGGCCGTCCACCATCATTCATATCGCAAACGATCGAATGATCGTTGGTCAGATACTCGGCCCATTGCGTCAAACGCCCAGCAGCATTGTCATAGTCGAGCACATAAATGAGCATGCCTCCATGATCGGAATTCTTTGACGCAGAGCTATACCTAGTAGTCAGCTGCAAAAGTCCGCCGTACGAATTTGCGGGACCTCTATCGATTTTCGCCTCGCCAAGCCAGATGAAGGCAGGCTTATGCTTACACTCAACAGTTATGTCGACGTGTCCATTGCTGTCTTTGTCATGATGTGCAGCGTACCCAAATCTACGAAGATCACTAATTATGGCATCGGATATTTGATCTTCGCTTGACTCAGAGAAATATTTCTTTCGCTTCTCCAGATCACCGAGAATTTCGTCGAAATCTTCATATAAGATTGCGATGAACTCTTCATACGTTTCAGTACCTGCACGCGGCAACGCACGATTGCCGCCTGCCGCCAATCGGAGCATCGCCTCAAACGCTTTGTAGCTGACGCGGTGTCCACCATCGCCTTCAGGAAGAACAAATCCGATCTCACTCATCAGCAACAATTTCCTTTGCCAATGTAGACGGAACGAATGTTACGAAAATCCGCTCTTCGTAATTATCGATAGCCTCCCCAGTTTCCGGGTGATGGAGATCGCCATCACGTCTCGCTATATTTAAATCCTCGGGATCGAAATAATAAACATCATCCTCATCATCGATAAACTCAAACTCCATGTCTAAGAGATGAAGATCGTGCCCCGTTAAATATTGGATTGCTCTTGCAACATCAACCTCGTCAGCCTTAGTTTGTTCGGCCAGACCATGGAGCTGACCAAACGTCAGCCGCTTCAATACACCCGATGATATGAGCTCCAACACGGCCAAGCAAAGCGCCCCCGCGGGGGTTTCATCCCAAACGGAGTGGACGCGTGTGATTGCCTCGTGTCGGTTCATGTGCAAGTCAAACATGCTGAAGGAGAACTCGAACGACCTGATCAAAGTCGTCCTCAGAGATACCCCCGCTAACTGCTCCTAGCTCCAATCGTTGCGACGGCTTTGCCAGCTCGCGAAACGATCCCGGAAGAACAAGCTCCACCGTCGCGCCGTTAACGCTACCTGGAAAGCGCACGGCCAGACGATATGGGACGATTTTTGCGAGGTTACCCAACCCCGCTTTGCCAGCTTTATGATACAGCTCCTCACGAAGGTCAGACGACCTGTCCCGCATCTTCTCGATCTTCACCGAGTCAGTCGGCGTCTCGAATCCAAGCTCGCTGACTCTACCCAAATCTTTCGTACGGTAAATTTTGTCGATCGCCTTGAATAGATTCACGCGCTCGCCAAGGATGGGCTCGCCTTTCGGTCCAGAAAAGTGAGCGTGGAAGTGCTGCAACAAACTGGTTGCACAGATTTCCGCATAGTCCATGTTCGTAAGCGTCGGCAAATCGAGTCGAATCTCCACCGACGCGTCAGGCGACACGATGATACTGTCCACGCACTGCTTGAACCTAAGCTTGATCGCGATGAACTCGTCGTAGTCATTGAAGGCATCTCGCACTACCTGCGCGACGTCCTCGCGCTTGTACTTGTCCCGCTCCTCAACGTACCGACCGGACAAGAAGAACAACGCGATCCGCCCGTCTCCATACTTCCGCGTACCCGCGAACGTCGGAACACCAGGCACATCCTTCTTCGCCTTGCTCTCCGGAATCAACGATGGAAAGTGTTCCGAGACAACACTGACAGGTGCAACGGCCTTCTTAGCGAGATTGTAAAGCCGAGCCCCAAAATCGACACTAGGCCGAAAGAACATCACGATACGGTCACCAGCCGATAGCTGCGCGACGTAGAAACTTGTCAGCTTGTCAGCTACCTTTCGGAGAGCAGCCTCAGACGTATTGTCCTCTAGCAACCGCTCCAAAAACGGGTCCCACGTCCTCGTGACCGGAAGTCCATTTGCAGCGGCGAAGACTCCCATCCGCCCCCATTTTGTCACTCGACGCAGATCAGCAACAAGTCTCTTAACTTCGGTCTTGGTAGTACTCATCGAATTGGTCTCAGCGGTTACTTTTTCTATTAGTCAAACGCAATTGGCCGATGAGTATATACCGTATGACCTAGGCGATGACGCACCACCAGGGGAGCAAGCACTTGTCAGCGGCGACACAACGTCCGGCGCCGCTAGTCAACGTCAATGTCGGCAGCGCCTACGCCGTAATTTCCAGCGGCAAAAACCCGAGAAGCTATGCCGTTTGGCCATCCCTTAAATTTTCCATATTTCGAGATGCCCAGTTAGGTAGACTCAAATTGCAGCACCGCAAAAAAGCGCGGGCCGCATGGGCTGCCACCCATACGACCCGCTGACCACAACCAACTCACACTAGGAGTCGGAAATGGCTAACGCCAATCATAAGTCACGCCCCGTCGTAACGGAACGCTTCGTTAAGATTCAAGAGTCAGCACGCCATCACTCCTTGTCTAGAGTCCTCCGTGCTATCAGAGCACACCGGAAATTGAATACGACGTATTACCCGTGGATCAAATTGGCGGGAGTCTGGCTTGAGGAGGCTGGATTCGAGGCAGGAGAACGCGTTCGGATTACTGTCGAGGACAAGCGACTCATCATCACGCCGATGTGATCGGCGCATTGCCCATGGTGGGCGTCGCAAGTCACCATCCGTCTAGGTAGCTCGGTGCCTGATACTCCGCACCGTTAGTAACTGTGACAAGCGACGATCGTGCTGCAATCGCAGCGGGCCGGCCACTCAGACCTGCTGCCGTGTAGCCTTTCAGCACGAGCTGCAACCCACGCCAGGCGCACCGCACATTTCCATCGCT